>JAFRXR010000143.1 GCA_017443395.1 Ruminococcus sp.
CACGTCGCCGGTGATCACCATGCCGGTATCCACGCCCTCCACAGTAGGCTCGGCGCTGCTTCCGGAGGAAACAGACAGCGTAATGGAGGAGCCCTTCTGCGCCTCTGTATTGGGGGAAATGCTCTGTGCGATGACGTTCATCTCTGTCTCATCGCTCTCGACGAAGCTCACACTGACGCTGAATCCGAGCGACCTCAGCTGCTCCTGCGCGAGCTCATAGTGTATCCCGATGACATTGGGGACCTCGGTCACATTCGGGTCAATCTCCCTGCCGAGCGATAGCGTAATGGTGATATCGGAGTCCTTCGGGAGCTTTGAATCTGACTTAACGCTCTGCTCGATGACGGTATCCTCAGCGTACTCGTCGCTGTATTTGCCGTCGATGATGACATTGAGCCCGAGCTCGCCGAGCTTATCGACAGCCTCCTGCTTCTTCATTCCGACCACGTTCGGGACAGTGACCCTGTCGTCCTCCGTAGTGGGAGCGGACACATCACCGAGATACGCCGAAAGGCTTGCGATTATCTCGCTGAGCGTCGAGCCGCTCATGTCGGCGCCTTCAGCGTATGTACCTATTTTTGAGGAGGTGAGCGCATCTGAGACCGCCGCACCCGTACACGACCCGTTCTCGATTATGAGGACGTAGTCGAGGCTCCCGAGCGCCGGGTAGTACTCCCTGAGCTTCTCGCGGAAGTCCTCGGCAGTGCCATCGCCGTCGTACTTTTCGGAGGCTGAGTCTGAGGTGATGAGCGCCCTGCGGACGTCCCTGCCATCAGCCTGCCACGAAGCGAGCGCGCTCGCAGCCGCCTTCCAGAGGGAGTTTGCCTCTTTCTTGTACTCAACGTCCTCGGCGGCAGCGACAGACACCTGACTGCTGTCCGCATTCTCCTCGTCCGTCCTGCCGAGCAGCACTATCAGTCCCACGATCAATGCCGCGGTCACAGCCACAGCGGCAGCGATAATAAGCGCGATCGGCACCCGTTTTTTCTTCTTGGGCGCCTCACCGAAGATCTGCTGATCCTTGTACTGCGGCTCAGGCTGCTGAGACTGCGCCTGCTGTGCGAACTGCTGCTGCGCGTTCGGCGGGACGAACATCTGTGTCCTGTCGCTCACAGGCTGTGCAGGACGTGCATACTGACCCTGCTGCGCATTAGGCGGCGCGAACATCTGCGTCCTGTCGCTCACAGGCTGTGCAGGACGTGCATACTGACCCTGCTGCTGCGCATTGGGCGGAACGAACATCTGCGTCCTGTCGTTCTGCTGAACGTCTCCGGAGTTAAAGACCACGGTATTTTCGTTATCTGTGTTGTCTCTCAAGTCTTGACACCTCTTTCTCTATCTCTATTCTGTGACTGTGACTTTTCTGCTGTAGATTATCTCCCCGTCGTAGACGATATTCACCAGAGCCTCGCCGGTCCCGCGGAGGAAATACTCGTCCTCGGTGAATTCGATGACCCTGTCGTCGCTGGAGGTGAACTTCACACCCTCGTCGGAGAAGGGACCCACGAGCTCGACCTTGACCTCGACGTCCTCCTGTATGCTCTCGTCGGAGTTGGTGAAGACTATCCTGTACTCACTGCTGTCGCCCTTTTCGAGCTCATCGCAGGCTTCGGCGACGTCAATGGAGATATTGTACTCTCCGTCCTCGAGCACCGCCGAGACGTCCACGCCCTTGGGTGCGTCGCACTTCAGGTTCTCGGTAGCGTCATCGTTCACGGTGATGATGAGCTCATCGTTCCTCGCATACAGAGTGGGACGGTATGAATAGCTGAACAGGTCATCGGGGAGCTCCTCGCTCATGCTCAGCTCGTCCGGGCAGTTCAGTTCAGTGATGTCCAGCGCCTCGTAGACGCCGATGTAGATATCCTCCGTACTCAGCTCCATCTCGGTGATAGGAACGAGCTCCTCAGCCGCGGGAGCGTCTCCGTCGTCATCGTCCCCGCCCGAGAGGAACATATAAGCCGCAATGCCGCCCACGATCGCGAGGATAACGAGTATCACCGCGATGATGACGGCAGGGTTCTTCTTCTGCACCGGATAAGCGGCAGGGTCGAGGTAGGGATCCTGCGGAGCCGGCTGCTTCGGCGCATACGCCTGAGCGGTGCTGACCGGCTGAGCGGCCTTGGGCTCATGCTTTTTGTACATACCCGCAAGGTCAGCGAGAAATTCGTCGATGTTCCTGTAGCGCTCCTCGGTGCTGAACGCGCAGGCTTTGAGAATGACCCTTGCGAACTCCGGGGAAGCGTTTTTCGGTGCTGGGAGCGCCTCACCGGACATTCTCCGGTCGATAGCCTCCTTGAGGGGCATAGTGTCCTCGAACGGCAGATACAGCCCGTTCATAAGCTGGTAGAGGCAGATACCCAGCGAGTAGATGTCCGCCTGACAGGTATAGCTGTCGCCGGACTTTGCAAAGCGCACCTCAGGCGCGATGTAGCTGTTCGTCCCCGCGAAGGTATCGCAGGAGACGGTCTGCTTGGATATATTGAAGTCACCGAGCTTGTAGACGCCCTTTGCGTTCACGAAGAAATTCGCAGGCTTTACGTCCCGGTGGATGACTCCTATGTCGTGTGCAGCCTTTATGCCGCTGCCGATGTCATGCGCGAGAGCAGCGATGTTCTGCTCGGTCACGTCGAATTTTTTAGCTTTCAGGAGATCAGTCAGGCAGTCGAGGTACTCCATTCGTATGAGGAAGTAATACCCCTCGAACTTCCCGTCCACGACGAGCTCCCTTATGTCCTCGTCTTCGTAGGCGACGATATACGGACAGTTCCGCAGCTCGTACATGATAGTGGACTCGTTCACACAGAGCTCACGCTTCTCCTCGACTGAGCGTCTCATGCGCTCCTCGTCGCCGAGGGTATTCTCCCCGGGCACGAGCGGCTCTATCTTCAGCGCAGAGACGTCCGTGCGCTGTATTCTCTCCGCAGTGACCCTGTACACGGCACTGTAGGCGCCCGAGCCGATCTTCTCCTGGATATACCAGTTTTCCCAGAGCGGCTGCCTTATCTGGCTGAGTATCTGTTCAATAAGTTCAGTATTGTTCACGTTGGTGCTCCGGCTCACGCCTGATACTTAGGCTCGCAGGTGAGATTTATGCCGAGGCGCTTGAATATGCGCTCGTCCACGGGCGAGAGTATAACAGTGGAATGGACCTCACAGCCGCGCAGCTTGGAGATCTGCTCCATAGCCTTCTTTGCGTTCTCGTCGGTGTTTGCGCAGATAGAGAGCGCAAGGAGGGTCTCGTCGGTATGTATGCGGGGATTGTTGTTGCCGAGGTGCTGCACCTTGAGGTTCTGGATAGGCTCGATGACGTGCGGGGACATGAGCAGCACATCGTCCGCAATGCCGCCGAAGTACTTGAGTGCATTGAGCAGCAGCGCCGATACCGCACCGAGCAGATTGGAGGTCTTTCCGGTGAGGATAGTGCCGTCGGGGAGCTCCATAGCGGCAGCGGGAGCACCTGTCTCCTCCTCCTTGGCGAGAGCTGCCGCCACGCACTTCCTGTCGTCGGTGGTGACGTTCGCCTGATTCATGAGGAGCTCGAGCTTATATACCTCCTCCTCGGTGATCTGCCCCTTGCGGAAGTCGCACATACCGATGTAGTAGCGTCTGATTATCTCATCGCGCGCCGCCCTGCAAACGATATCGTCGTCGATAATGCAGTTTCCCGCCATATTCACGCCCATATCGGTGGGCGACTTATACGGCGACTCCCCGATGATCTTCTCGAACATCGCGTTGAGCACGGGGAATATCTCCACATCGCGGTTGTAGTTGACGGTAGTCTTGCCGTATGCCTCGAGGTGGAAGGGGTCGATCATATTCACATCGTTGAGGTCGGAGGTCGCAGCCTCGTAGGCGATATTCACGGGGTGACGGAGCGGGAGGTTCCATATCGGGAAGGTCTCGAACTTCGCGTAGCCGGCATTGACGCCGCGCTTGTGCTCGTGGTAGAGCTGGGAGAGACAGGTAGCCATCTTGCCGCTTCCTGGACCGGGAGCCGTCACGACTACCAGTCTTCGTGAGGTCTCGATATAATCGTTCCTGCCGTAGCCCTCGTCGCTGATTATCTTCTGGAGATTGGACGGATAGCCCTTGATGTTGAAGTGGTGGTATACCTTCACCCCGAGCGACTCCAGCCTGTTCTGGAAGGCAACAGCCGCAGGCTGCTCCTCGTATCTCGTGAGCACGACGCTGCTGACATACAGCCCGATCTTCGTAAACACGTTGATAAGGCGGATAACGTCCACATCGTAGGTGATGCCGAGGTCGCCGCGGACCTTGTTTTTCTCGATATCGCCGGCATTGATGACAATGACGATCTCCGCCTCGTCCTTAAGCTGGAGCAGCATCTGGAGCTTGCTGTCGGGCTTGAAGCCGGGCAGCACGCGGGAGGCGTGATAGTCGTCGAAGAGCTTTCCGCCGAACTCGAGGTAGAGCTTGTCACCGAACTGCGCGATACGCTGTCTGATGTGCTCGGACTGCATTTTCAGGTATTTTTCGTTGTCGAAACCGACACGGCTTTCAATATTCATAGCATAGACCTCCTAACAAATCACTATATATTATATAACAAATGTGTCCGGATTGCAAGTGTTTTGTTGCTTTTTCTCGCGTGATGTAGTATAATGGTGGTGTAAGAGAAGCAACAAGAACACAAGGAGCAGATAAATGCTGAAATATACGACCAGAGACGGACTGAGCCCCGGAGCTCTGCCGCGGAT
The DNA here is from genome assembly GCA_017443395.1 of Ruminococcus sp. Taxonomy (GTDB): domain Bacteria; phylum Bacillota; class Clostridia; order Oscillospirales; family Ruminococcaceae; genus Ruminococcus. The sequence continues at coordinate 4,725 of JAFRXR010000143.1, forward strand.
CGTGCTGATATACAGCCCTGAGGACGGCAGCGAGCTTCCCGGAAGACTGACAGACCGCCTCCTGTCCGCGGGAGAGTGCGCAGTCTGTGCCTGCACTGAGCTGCCCGACCCCGCCGACCTCGAAAACGCGCAGCTCATAGCCTTTGCCGTGACGGAGCACCTTCTCGCGGAGGATACAGCAGCCGCAGCGCTGAAGCTCGCAGGGGAGCTGCATATCCCGGTCATGCCGATAGTGCCGGAGCGGCTGAGCAGCAGTGCGGAGGACGCACTGGGGCAGCTTTTCGGGGACATTCTCCCCGTCATTCTCCTCCCGGACGAGCCCTGCCCGGAGCTTGCCGCATACATCGCCGACAGAACGCTCACGGCAAGCCAGCGGTCGCTGATATGCCGGTTCATTGTGAAATACGGCTTCGAGCCGCGCCTGCGCACGCCGCTTTCGGATCATATCCTTGGCATGGCGTACCTCAACGGCATAATGACCGCGCCCGACCGCAAAAAGGCACTCACCCTCCTGAGGAGCTCCGCGGAGGTCGGCTATGTCCCCGCAATGGAGCAGCTCGCGAATATGTACGACCTCGGCATAGCCGTCCCGGAGGACCTCGACCGTGCCGCAGCCCTGCAAAAGCAGGTCGCAGACTCAGCCTGTGCCGCCCTCGGTGCAGGTGACTCTCCGGAGCGGATAATGTGCGCAGTACAGGCTCTCGACCGCTACTGCGGGATATGCTCGCGGACCGGCGCCCGCTGGGACGGCGTCCCGGCAGCAGAGCGGATACTGGCGATCTGCCGCCGCTCAGACCTTCCCCGGCTCGACCGCTTCCGCCTCGAAGCGCTGTGCGACATCTGCACGTTCTGGGCGGGCAAGGGCGACGACGTGAAGTACCTCGAATACGCCCCCGAATACACCGCCCTCTGCGGAAAAATATACGAGAGCGAGCATACCGGCGGCTTCCGTTATGCAGACGCCCTGACTGCACTCATCGACGCCTGCCAGAGGGTATCGTCGCTCGGCACAGCGGATTATTCCGCGGAGATACGTGACAGCGCGCACAGGCTCCACAGGCTGCTCGGCGAGATAGCCGCAGAGGAGACTGCACGCGGCGAGACAGCCTTCCTGCGTCTCGCGATGCGCTCGGAGATATTCCTCTCCCGCCTCGACCCTCCGGAGCTGCACACGCAGTACCACGAAGCCGCAGTGAAGCACTGGCAGGAGCTGTTCGCAGCGGGAGACCGCACCCCCGGGGACTGCTGGGAGTGCGGACTGATCTTGGAGGACGCTGCCGACCTTTTCTTCGACAAGCTCTTTGACTACGGCAGGTCGCGCGAGCTCTACCTTGCAGCGGAGCGCATATTCGCACAGGCTGAGCGCGACGAGGAATTCACGCAGCTCAACTTTTACCTTGAGCGGGCGCGGTGTCTGCGGAGAGCAGGGGAGGGCTGCTTCGCGCAGGGCGAGCCCTTCATGGGACAGCAGTATTTCAGCGAGGCGCTGTTCTGCTGCCGCACCTACATCGAAAACGCCGCCGGCCTCATCTCAAAGAGCGAGCGCAGCGAGCTCGACCTCTGCCTGTGGGACGTTTTCGACGCCGCCTACGATATGTGCAGAAGGCTTGCCGGCTATGGCGGCGAGGCAGCCGAGTACGGGATAAAGACCGCCGGGAGCTTCGATACGCTCCTCTGCACCATGCCGGAGAGGCACGGACTTGTGCTGGGCTGGCGGCTCATCATCTCGTTCGGACAGATGTTCAGCGGCTATACGTCCGAGGACGCCGTCGTCACCACCGATGAGCAGCGTCTCCGGGAGGGGATATCGCGTCTGACCCGAATGGCGGACATCATTCAGGAGCGCCTGCGCGGCGCGGTCTGCGACGAGATACTCACGCTGTACTTTTTCCTGTTCGACGCATACATGGACGCCTCAGACCCCGAGAGCGCAGTGAGCTGTGCGGAGGCATCGGACGAGGTCTACCGTGCCCACAAAAACGAGCTCCACGACAAGGGCTTCGACTACCACCTCGCCCTGCTCCAGAAGACCGCCGATGTCCTTGTCGGCGAGAGCCTGACGGAGGAAGCGGAGCGGCTGCTGATCTACCTTACTGAGGAATGCAGCGCCTTTATCGAGCACGGCGTCATCGCGCCGGACGAGGTGTACTACCTCGACGTCGTGCGGACACTGGCGAGGGTGTGGCAGACGCTCGGGATAGTCCACACCGGCGACGACCGCCCTGAGGAGGCAGCGGAGGATCACATGGAATCCATAAGGCTGAGCCGTTCACTCATGGAGCGCCCGGAGCATATCCCCGACGACGAATTCTGGTTCGCGGCGGCGTGCTTCGAGCTTGCGATGGCAGACCCCGACGAGCGGCAGGAGGAGCTGATGAGCGAGGCACGCGCGATAGCGGACAGACTCGCGGAGGAGTTCCCGGACAACGAGGAGTACGCAGGGCTGAAGAACGACTTCGACAGCTTTTTCCCTGCATATTACTGATAAAAAACGAAAAACGGAGGAAAAACAATGGGACTTAATTTCAGGAAGAGCTTCAAGATAGGCAATCTTTTCAGATTCAACAAGACCAAGAAGGGCGGGAGCGTGTCTGTTGGTGGGAAGAAGTTCCGCCTGACGCTGAACAACAAGAAGAAGCTGACCGCGAGCCTGCCCGGAACTGGCATCTCATACGACACGAACCTCGACGGAAAAAAGAAGACCGGCAAGAAGACGAAGAAGGATTGACTTTTAGGCAGACCGGGGTTATAATTGGGGTATAGGACATCAATAAAGGAGGGCTTGTAAATGAAGCTCAGAAAGATAATAGCGGCAGTGCTTGCCGCCGCCGTCACCGGCGGGACAATACCCTCGGGAGCACCCATATCCACCGCAGTCGCTGCGGATTATACAAAAGCAGTGAGCGGAAAGCTCATCTTCAACGTCTACTCCGACCACGCCGAGCTTGCAGCCTGTCTGACGTCAGCCTCGGGAGAGATAGTCATACCGGAGGAGATAAACGGTGTGACGGTAACGGGTATCAGAGGCGACCAGCTTGGCGGAGCCTTCCTTGACTGCGTCAGCGTTACGTCGGTAGTGATACCGGATTCGGTCACGAGTATCGGCGTCTACGCGTTCGAGAACTGCACGAGCCTTGCCTCAGTGACGCTCTCCGGATCGGTCTCGTCCGTCGGGACTGCCGCATTTGCAGGCTGCACGAGCCTTGCGGCGATAAAAGTTGACAGCAGCAACCCATACTTTACCGAACAGGACGGCGTGCTCCTGAACAAGGACATGACCTCGATAGTCTGCTATCCTACGGGAAAGCCGACCAGCTCATACACAGTCCCCGACACGGTCACGAGCATCGGCTGGAACACCTTTGAGAGCTGCACGAACCTCGTTTCCGTCACGATACCGGATTCCGTGACGAGCATAGGCGGAATGGCGTTTTACGGCTGTGAGAAGCTTGCTTCGGTGCAGATATCTGACAGCGTTATGAGTATCGGTGAGGACGCCTTCAACAAGTGCGTGAGCCTGAAAACGATAGACCTGCCCGACAATCTCACGAAGATAGGAAAGTATCTTTTCCGCGGCTGCTCGGGACTTGAGCAGCTGGATATCCCGGACTCCGTAACGAGCATAGAGTTCGGCGCATTCTACGACTGCGAGCTGCTCACGAAAGTGACCATACCCGACTCAGTGACGACAATGGGCAAGTTCGTATTCGCGAACTGCTCGAGCCTCGCCTCAGTGACGATACCCGCCTCCGTTTCGACCACGGGAGAGGGCGTTCTGTGCTGGTGCAAGGGGCTTACCTCAGTGACCTTCCTCAATCCGGAATGCGAGATATATTCGTCCGCCCAGACGATATGCAGCATCGACGACGAATCCGGACTGATAACATACTACGGCACGATCTACGGCTATGACGATTCGACGGCGGAGGCATACGCGAAGAAATACGGCTATGCATTCGTATCGCTGGGACCCGCACCGAGCGGTGACGTTACCACTGCAAAGACGACCACCACCACTACCACTACCATCACCTCCACTACCACTACCACCACCTCCACTACCACAACGACCACAACATCGACTTCAGAACCCACAACGACTTCAACAACATCTCAGACCACAACCACCTCAACGATATCTTCGACCACCACTTCCACCACTACTTCCACCACTTCATCTACGACCACCTTGACCACGACGCAGACCACTGCAACGACAGTGACTACCACCAAGGTATACGACGGCGGCTTCACACTTGAGCTGACAGTCGCGGCGCCGCCGAATGTCACGGACTACGTTCAGTACAGCTCGTCGCTGGATACCACGGGTCTGACCTTTGATCTGTATTCAGTCGGCTTCGACGGCGGCAGACAGCAGATCCTTGAAGGTCAGCCGCTCACAGCGCTCCCGCAGGGCTACTGGTACAGCATCGGACAGATCGACCAGAGCCGCCTCGGCGAGCAGGAGATATCGGTCTCCGTCTCGACCTACAACAGCGCGCTGAACAAGGTCGTCACCGCCGGGACCACGTTCACGATAAACCTCATCGACCCCTCTGCTTCGACCACCACCACTACTTCAACTGCCACCACTACGACAACTACTGCCACGACTTCCTCCACTACATCTTCCACTACCTCCCCAACGACCACCACTGCTGACCCGGGCGAGCTCGGTGACGTCAACGGCGACGAACTTGTCGATCCCGCGGACGCTTCTCTGATACTCTACGCGAATGCGAACGGAGTGGACGCAGTTCTGGACGATAAACAGAAGCGTGCAGCCGACGTCAACGGCGACGGACTTGTAGACGGCATAGACGCCTCGCTGATACTCGCGTACAATGCCTACAAGGTCGGCAACGGAACGCTCACTATCGGCGAGTGGGTAAAACGCACGATTTGAACACAGCCCCCGGAAGAGAGCTCTTCCGGGGCTTTTTATCTCTCACGCTTTACGCAAATGTAATCAATTATTCATTATTTCGCGGTTGACAACGTGCCGCAAATGCTGTATAATCATATTCGGACACTTTGCAGAGGAGGTGAAGATATGCGTTCAAAGGGCACAAAGACCATAGCGGAGAACCGCAAGGCACGGCACGATTATTTCGTCCTCGAGACCTACGAGGCAGGGATAGAGCTTGTCGGCACGGAGGTAAAGTCGATACGTCTGGGCGGAGTGAACCTGAAGGACAGCTGGTGCTCGATAGACCACGGTGAGCTGTACGTCCGTGGAATGCACATCTCGCCTTACGAAAAGGGCAATATCTTCAACCGCGACCCGCTCCGGCTGCGCAGGCTGCTCATGCACAAGCGTGAGATAAACAAGCTGTACGGCACGCTGAAGCAGGAGGGACTGTCGCTGATACCGCTGAGCCTTTATTTCAAGGACTCAAAGGTGAAGGTGCAGCTTGGTCTCTGCAAGGGCAAGAAGCTCTACGATAAGCGCGACGACGCCGCAAAGCGTGACGCGAAGCGCGAGATCGACAGGAGCATGAAGACGAGGCAGCAGTGACGCTGCTGAGCCAACTGTAAAAATGGGGGCGTAAAGGTTTCGACGGGGGACCTGAAGCGTGATAAGCGAGCGGAGAATGGCGTGATCTCCATAACCTGCGCCACGTTTAAATATAAACGCAAGAAATAACATTACAGTTTCTAGAAATAGCGAACTGGTAGCTGCTTAAGTCAGCTTCCGTCCACCGGCAGAGTACCGCGGCTGCTGCTTGGGCGTTGATGAGCGGTGAACGTCCGTCGGGAGTGTCCGTGCCCGGCGGTCGGATACGGACTACCTTGCCATACAGCCCGTTTACCGGCGGTAAGGCGAGGGAAGCATAGTAGGTAAGATACGCTCGTAGAAAGTTGCGTGAATGGTCTTTCGGACGCGGGTTCAATTCCCGCCGCCTCCACCAGCGGGGAGCCCCCGCAGGCGAGTCGCGTCTCACTTTAAGTGAGGCGTTATTTTTTTCCGCGTTCCATACCGCATCTGAATTGTAACATATACACAGAAACGCCCGTCCCTGACGTGACGGGCTCAAACTATAATGAATAGTGAATAATGAATAAAACAAAATTTTGTTTATGGCGTTTCTGTATTATTCACTATTCATTATTCTTTAAAGAGTGGGCGCCCTTTGAGCGTCCTCGGATCACGGAAAATGCCGCGGGTCGATGCAGGCATCGACTCCTGCACACCCTCCGGCTTATGCAAAAGCTCCTCGCTCACAAATAAAAAAACCGCCGCACCCCACTTTCAAAGCAGGGCGCGGCGCCTTTTATTTGCAGAAGTCCTCATTGAATTCCCCGATATACGGCAGATTGCGGAAGAGCTCGCCGTAGTCGAGCCCGTACCCGATGACGAACTTATCGGGGATAGTGAACAGCGAATAGTCGGCGTTCAGCTCGGTGACGCGGCGGCTCGGCTTGTCGAGAAGGGTGACGATACGCAGCGACCTCGGAGAGCGTGCCCGGAGCAGCTTGACTATCTCGCTGAGCGTCCGACCGGTGTCGATGATGTCCTCGACTATGACGACGTCCCTACCGGTGATGTTCTGTCTGAGGTCGCGGGTCACCGCAACGCTGCCCGAGGACTGCGTGGCGTCGAAGTAGCTTTTCGCCTCCATGAAATCGACCTCACACGGAACGCTAACTGCACGGACGAGGTCGGCAAGGAAGACGAACGCGCCCTTGAGCACGCTCACGAGCAGGACAGGAGAGCCGTCGTAGAACGAATCTATGAGCTTTCCGGCCTTAGCTATCTCAGCGCGTATCTCGTCCTCACTGATGAGTACGCCCTTGATCATATTATTGAATTCTTCCTGACTGCTGACGTTCATACTGCAAACCTCCCGGACGTTATAGGAATATTATACACCATCCCGCTCAGATTTGCAAGTCCAAATGAATAAAGTTATGCAGGAGATTGAGTATGATCCCAATACAGTCAATATTGTTTATGATGCACAGGGAAATATGACAGTTACTGCAAAATATAAACAAGGTAATGTGGAAGAAG
>JAFRXR010000144.1 GCA_017443395.1 Ruminococcus sp.
CTTCCTTTCGTCTGATCGGGTGGCGTATGACGGTCTTCAGCTTCTCCGGGGCGGTCTTCCGAGGGTCGCTCAGGTATATCTCGTGGTGGCGGCGGAGGTCGGTGAGGTCAGGCTCGAACCCCTGCTGTGCCGCAAACTTGTGCATGAGGGCGACCGTCGCGGGCTCGGTGTCGTAGCTGCCGAGGTGCATACACTGCACGCAGAGCCCCTCCTCGATCGTGAGGAACTCAACGGGGGAGAGGTCAAGCTTCTTCTTCCGTTCTGCTTCGGCGACCGCCCAGCGGAAGTCCTCCGCGGTGACGAAGTCGGGCAGGCGTATCACGGACGTCCACATAAAGTCGGATTTGCGAGAATAGTCGATGTCCGCAGTGCCGGTCTGCTGCCAGAAGCCCTCGAGCGGCGGCACGACGAAGTCGAAGTAGCCGTCGATTCGGCGGTCGGTCTTTTTGCTCATCTTTATCGTGTACGCGACGGCGTAGAGCATTCCCACGGCTCGCTTGTAGACGCCGTCCTCATCGTTGGGGTCGCCCGTGCCGCTAACTGCGATGAAGCTCATCGCGGGGACGGTCACTATCGAAGGTGCGGCGGCGGGGAGGTAGTACTCCTTGTATTCCTTTTTGAAGTCGAATGCCATGCTTTCTCCTTTACGGTGCGAAAAAGCGGAGCTATGATCTCCGCTTTTTTCTTGCTGTTTTGTCTGCGTACATAAGGTCGTCGGCGCGTTTTATCACGCTGTCGAGGTCGAGCTCCGCACTCAGCGGGACCGAATAGCAGCCGATACTCGATTCGACCTGATAGGGCAGTCCGGAGGCTGCGTTGTATTTTTCGAGGTACTCATGGAAGGCCGTCTGGAAGCGCTCGAAGTAGCTGTCCTCGGTGCCGGAGGGTATCAGCGCGCACACTGCGAATTCGTCGCCGCCGAAGCGAGCACAGATGTCGCTCGCGCGGGTACACGCCGTCAGTGCCTTCGCGACGGTGGTTATGGCGTTGTCGCCCTCGATGTGTCCGAAGGTGTCGTTGATGTATTTCAGTCCGTCGAGGTCGGCGGAGATGAACGCGACGCTCATCGGCTCGCCGAGGAGCTCGTCCTGATGATGTCTCAGGAGGAGGTAGAAGCCGCGGCGGTTCAGCAGACCGGTCATCTCGTCGTGGACGTAGAGCTCCTCGAGCTTGTCATTGACGGTCGTGAGCTGGCGGTTTATCGAGCGTATCTGGAGCTGTCCGTGGAATACTCCGAGGGAGGAGTTTATGGCGGTCATGCTGGTGTGCATTTTCTCGTATTCGTCGAAGTCTATCGCCGGCTGGAATACGCAGCAGCCGAATACGAGGTCGAAGAAATGCACCGCGCAGACGACTATGGGGTCCTCCCTTTCGAGCAGGAGGTCAAGGCGGGGGATAAAGTCGCTGCGGCTGCATTTGCAGGTCGGGTATTCCACCCAATTGTAGCGCTGGTAGAGGATATCCATTTCGTCGCTGAACGAGTTCTCGTGCTTGTGGTATGCGCCGAAATCCGGCGCTTCAAAGATGTCGCTGTTGACTGCGAAGATGTTGGTCGCGAACATGAATTTGTCGATGATGACCGAGGGCAGCTCGGAGACGTCAGACATCTTCGATATCGACGACTGCACGCCGCACATCAGCGTCTGGCGCTCCTGCGAGCGGTAGAGGCGGTCGTACATCGCGTTGACTGCGTGGTTTATCCTGCGCGCGCTCATGGGTACGCACCCGCATGAGGCGGCAGGACGCAGGGTGAATTCCACTACGGTCTCCTTTTCGGGCTCGCCGCCTGCGAGGATAGTCTCTATCGCTTCCATTATCCTGCTGCCCATGGTGTCGTAGTCCTGACGGCAGGTCGTGAGCTGCGGGATATGGAAGTCAGCCTGCATGATACCGTCGAAGCCGGTCACTATGCAGTCCTCCGGCACCGACCAGCCCTTGTCCTGGAGGTAGTTGCTGACCGTGATCGCCATTGTGTCGTTCGCGCATATTATCGCCTGAGGGAGGGGCTGCTTCTCTGTCTCGAACCAGCGTATCAGCACCTCGGTGGCCGGCCCTGCCCAGAAGTCGCCGTAGCCTATCATGTCCTGAGCGAAGGGGATACCGTTTGACGCTAACGCACGCCTGAAGGCGTCCGCGCGCTCCTCGGAGAAGCGGTTGTCCTTCACTCCTGCCATGAACTTGACCCGGCGGGCGCCGTGGTCACGGATAACGTGCTGGCACATCTCCTCAAAGGAGTTGGCGTAGCCGAACGAAAAGACCGCTCTTCCGCCGATGTCCTCGTCTATCGAGATGAGCGGGACGCCGTGCTCCCGGCAGCCGCGCACGATGAGGCTGATGTACTCCTTCTGCCAGATAAGGCACGGGAAGACTATCATCGCGGCGAGCTTTTTATACGGTATCAGCCGGAAGACCTGCGCTTCGCCGGCGTTATTGCTGTTCACCCTCTCGTACAGGTCGCTGCATGAGTTGAAGACCATCAGCCGGAAGCCCGCTTCAACTGCGTGTTTGTTCAGTGCTTCGATAAAATAGAACCTGTCCTCTTTCTGTATCGTTGACAGGCATACGCCGATGATCCTGCGCTCCATTTTTCTCACCCCGCATTCCGTGTATACTTACTTAATTATACCACGTTACTGATGAAAATGCAATAATTTTGTTGCTTTTTTGTGGGGAGTTTTTGGGAAGGGAGGGGAACCCTCAGGGGCGTATGGAGTACCGTGCGTGCGACCGTTACCGGTCGCAGGGGAGATATTGCAATACGGTAGAAGGGGACGCCCTCTATCGCAGGGCGTCCCCTCTTTCCAAACAGTCCACCGGACTGTTTGGAAATTCACCCCTTGCGGAGCTCTTGGCGGATTCCCGGGGCGCTGCCCCGGACCCTGCAAGGGGCTGTCTGCCCCTTGACCCCGACCAAAGGGTCAGTCGACCCTTTGGGATCCCGTTGTTAATGGGCGCTCCAACGGGCGGGGATCATCGTAAGGCTTGATAAATCTTTAAAAGAATGCTATAATAGTCTAAAAGGAGGCGGCGCTATGCTCAGGATACTGCTCGTTGAGGACGACCCTCAGCTCGCAAGAAATCTTACCAAATTCCTCTCCGCTGAGGGTTTTTCCGTTACTCACTGCTCCGGTCAGTCACAGGCGCTCGATACGTTCGCTCCCGAACGCTTCGACTGCGCTCTCGTTGATATCTCACTCGGAGACGGCAGCGGCTTCTCGGTCTGCTCTGCTATAAAATCACGCTCCGAGACCCCGGTCATTTTCCTTACTGCTTCCGCCGACGAAGCCTGTACTGTTGCGGGCTTCGAGGTCGGCGGCGACGATTACATCAGCAAGCCCTTCCGTCCGCGTGAGCTCATTGCGCGTATGAAAAATGCCATGCGCCGGGTCAAGTCCGCTCCGCTCCTGCGCTGCCGGGACGTCGTTATCGACCCTGCACGGGGCGTGGTCACAAAAAACTGTGCGGAGATATTCCTCTCCGCCCTCGAATACCGTCTGCTGCTCGTGTTTTTCACCAACAAGGAGCAGCTCCTCTCACGCGACCGCCTCGCAGATGAGCTGTGGTCGTTCTCGGGGGAGTTCGTGTCCGATAATACGCTGAATGTCTACATAAAACGCCTGCGCGAGAAGATCGAGGACGACCCGCAGCAGCCAGCCATAATCAGGACCGTCCGCGGGCTCGGCTACAAGGCGGTGGACGAATGAGGGCTTTCGGTTCGGGCGCGGACAGGGTCCGTCTGCTTATTCAGTTAGCCGTGACGCTCGCAGGGATCGGGGTATGTCTGCTGCTGGAGCCGGTGACGGCACTGGCTGTCGCGGCGGTGTCGTTCGCTGTGTTTATCGCCGACCTGTGGGTGCGTAAGCGTGAGGTCGCTGAGATATCGGCGGTCTGCGACAAGATCGACCTCATACTCCGCGGCAGCGAGGACATCGTTTTCGACGATTACCGCGAGGGTGCGCTGAGTATCCTCTCCGCGGAGGTGCAGAAGATGACCGTCCGGCTGCGTGAGCAGAACGCCGATCTGCGGCGTGAGCACGGCTTCATGAAGACCTCGCTCGAGGATATCTCACATCAGCTCCGCACGCCGCTCACCTCGATGATGCTCGTCATCGGCATGCTGCGCAGTCCCGACCTCGACCGGCGTCAGCAGGCGGAATACCTTCAGGAGCTGCTCAGCCTCATCTCGCGTATGCAGTGGCTCATCGAGACACTCCTCGAGCTATCGCGTCTTGACGCGGGGGCTGTCACGTTCAGGACGGAGACGGTCAGCGTGCGGGAGCTTGTACGCAGGTCGTTCGAGCCGTTCGAGGTCGCCGCTGAGCTCAAGAATATCTCGTTCGCGGGGGAGTGTTCCTCCGATATCAAGGTGCATGGGGACTTTCAGTACCTCTGCGAGGCGCTGGGGAACGTCTTCAAGAACTGTATCGAGCATACCCCCGAGGGCGGTTCGATCTGCGCAGCTGCCGAGGACAACCCTCTGTACACGTGTCTGACTGTGACCGACAGCGGTGAGGGTATCAGCAGTGAGGACCTCCCGCATATTTTCGAGAGGTTCTACCGCTCCTCCGAATTCGCGCGCAACGGCTACGGTATCGGTCTCGCGTTCGCGCAGAGGGTCGTCGCCATGCACAACGGCAGTATCCAGGCGCGCAGCGCTCTCCCGCACGGGGCGGTCTTTGAGATGAGGTTCTATAAGACTACGGTGTGAGTTGGCGGAATTGTAGGGGTGGCGGACGTAAGGTCGGGCGGACACATATTATAGGGGTCGATGTGGGCATCGACCCCTACATAATTGTTCCGTATGCGATGTACGAGTAGGGGTTTTGTTGAGAGTGAGCGCGCGAAGCAAGCGAGAACGTGTCCGGGTGCAGCGTCACGCCGCCGTGCGACCATCACCGGTCGCAGGCAGATTTGTCTGTAAAGGCAACAAGGGGACGCTCTCAGCTATGCATATAGCATTTTCTGCAATCAAAGATTTGCGAAACTGCTTATCTTACAGAGCGTCCCCTCTAAAAAAAACAGTCCACCGGACTGTTTTTATTCACCCCTTGCAGAGCGCCTTTCAGATAATTTCGCTTCGCATTTAAAACTAAAGCGAAGCGACCAGAGGCTCTGCCTCTGGACTCTGCCAAAGGGTGACTCCCCACCGGGTGGGGAGATGTCCGAAGGACCGAGGGGACGGACCGGTTAGGTCAGGTACCCTTTGGAAGCCCGTTGTTGGAGAACTCGTTCCCCGCAAAAAAACGACCCCTGAGGGTCGTTTTTTCATTATAACTGGTCAGCCAGCTCGAAGATGAGCCGCTCCGACTTTTCCCAGCCGAGACAGGGGTCGGTTATCGACTTTCCGTAGATGTTCTCGCCGATCTTCTGGCAGCCGTCCTCAATGTAGCTCTCGATCATCAGCCCCTTGACGAGCTTGCGGATATCCTCGCTGTGACGCATACTGTGCAGTATTTCCTTCGATATGCGTATCTGCTCGTTATACTGCTTGCCGGAGTTCGAGTGGTTGGTATCCACGATCAGCGCCGGGTTCTTCAGGTCCTTCTGCGCGTAGGTGTCGGACAGACGGATAAGGTCCTCGTAGTGATAGTTCGGGAAGGACTGCCCGCGGTCGTTGACATATCCGCGCAGGATAGCATGAGCATAAGGGTTGCCGTCGCTCTTGACCTCGCAGCCGCGGTAGATGAAAGCATGGGCGTGCTGAGCGGCGGTGATAGAGTTCATCATGACCGAGATATCGCCGCCCGTGGGGTTTTTCATGCCGACCGGGATAGTCACTCCGCTCGACACCAGACGGTGCTGCTGGTTCTCGACCGAGCGCGCGCCGATCGCGATGTACGAGAGCAGATCGTCGAGGTAGCTGTAGTTCTCAGGGTAGAGCATTTCGTCCGCACTGGTGAAGCCGGTCTCCGCGAGCGCACGCATATGCAGACTGCGCACCGCGATGATACCGCTTTTCAGGTCGGGCATAGCAGTGGGGTTCGGCTGGTGGAGCATACCCTTGTAGCCGTCGCCGGTGGTGCGGGGCTTTCCGGTGTATATACGCGGGATGATGAAGATCTTGTCCTGCACCTTTTCCTGCACCGCACGCAGACGTGTGATGTAGTCGAGCACGCTGTCCTCGTTGTCCGCCGAGCACGGACCGATTATCAGCAGGAATTTGCCGGACTCGCCCGTGAATATCCTCTTTACCTCCTCGTCGCGCGCGGCTTTGAGGGCTGTGAGCTCGGCGGAGAGCGGATGAGCGTTCTTTATTTCTGTGGGATGCGGAAGCTCCCTGATGATGTTCATTGCCATTGAAAAAACTCCTTTAAATATTCATTATATATGCATAATTATCCATTTGCAAGCCAGTCAGTACCGTACCTGAGTGCGAGCTGGTCGCAGAGGGTGAGGGCAGTTATGCTGTCTGCCACGACGCGGGCACGGTGAACGATCGCCGGGTCATGCCGACCGTTTATGGTGAGCGTGGTCTCAGACATCTTGCTGAGATCAACCGTGTCCTGCTGCTTGTAAATCGAGGGTGTGGGCTTGACCGCCGCTCGGAAGATAACAGGCATACCGTTGGTTATGCCGCCGAGGATTCCGCCGCAGGAATTCTTCGCAGTGCGCACCTCGCCGGAATCGAGCAGATACGGGTCATTCGCCTGACTGCCGCGCATATCGGCTATTGCAAAGCCGTCGCCGAACTCCACTCCCTTGACTGCGGGAATACTGAAAAGCGCGTGGGAAAGCACGCTCTCGAGGGTATCGAACCACGGCTCGCCGACACCTGCCGGAAGTCCTGTCACGACAGTTTCGAGACGTCCCCCGACGCTGTCCCCGTCCGACCTCGCCTCCGCGATGACCGCCTTCATCTGCTCCGCTTTTTCGCTGTCGAGCACCGCGAACTCGCTCGAATTGAGGAGGTCGATGTCCGCAGCGAGGTCGCCGAAGGGTCTGTCCCAGACATCGCCGCAGGAGAGAATATGCGTCCCTATGTGGATATTATTCATTTTCAGTGCACCTATCGCGACCGCTCCCGCAGCGACGAGCCCCGCGGTTATGCGTCCGGAAAAATGACCGCCGCCGCGGTAGTCCTGAAAGCCGTGATACTTCATAAACGCCGTATAATCGGCGTGTCCGGGACGAGCCTTGTACGCGAGCTCGCCGTAATCCCGGCTGTGCTGATCCTGATTCCTGATGATGAACGTGATCGGCGTGCCCGTTGTTCTGCCGTTGAAAACGCCGCTCACTATCTCGACGGCGTCTGCTTCACTGCGTGTGGTGGACAGCGCGCCCACAGACTTGCGAAGCTGCATCTGGTGCGCTATGAAGTCTTCGTCTACCGGGACGCCGGGCGCCATTCCGTCCAGCACTGCGCCTATCGCTCCGCCGTGGCTCTCGCCGAACAGCGTCACCGCGACGCTCGTGCCAAATGTGTTTTTCATATCGTCGCTCCCTTTCAAATCGTTATTTATGTCAGTAAGTATTTTACCACATTAACGCGGGAATGTCAACAGGTGGGGTGTGTGTTGGAATTCGGAATGCGGAATGCGGAATTATTGTGTGGGGAGTGCGGAATTGTTGGAGAGGTTGGTGAGAGCGTAGGGGCGCGGTCAGGGAGGTTTTGTAGGGGCGCCGTTCCGGCGCCACCAGTATTTTTGCGTTGTTAGTCTCCGCCAAAGGGACAACCTCAACAGGGGCGGGGACGTTGATATTATGCCGGCTGTCCCCGCCCCTGTGCGGTTTTCCCTTTGGAGATCCTTTTCCCCTTACTTCACCCCTGCCGCCGTTTTCTTCCTCCGCGAACACCTCCGGTGTCGCTGGCGGGAAATTGTGTGATCCGCGGACGGACACATGGGTCCGCCCCTACGGTGGGGTCAGGTGGTTTGTGCGTGGGAGACGGGGGACGCTTGTACGATTAGGGAGGGCGCACGGAATGCGCCCCTACACCTGACACCTAAAACCTGAAACCTGACACCTGTTGCGTATGCGATGTACGGGTATGGGTGTTGTTAGGAGTGAGTGAGCTTGCGAGCGGTAGCGTGTCCGCCGGCGCGGGCTCCGCGCCGACCGTTTCCAATCGCAGGCGTCTTTGCGTGCAGCGGCAGCAAGGGGA
>JAFRXR010000145.1 GCA_017443395.1 Ruminococcus sp.
CGCTGCTCCTCGCCGAAAAGCGCTTGCCGCCGAGGTAGACTGCATCGGCGCCCGAGCGCAGCGCAGCGGAGAGGGTCTCCATGCTGCCGGCGGGAGCGAGTATCTCCGGCTGTTTCATCAGAGGCTGTCCTTGAGCTGTCTGAGCTTGACCATATTCTCAAGCTGTTCTATCTTGGAGCGGAGCACCTCGATCTCCTTCTGGGCGGCGTCGCGCTCGATACGTGTTCTGCCGGCTTCATCGACATACTCCTTTGTCTGTGTTCGGATATTGTCAAGGCGCTGATTAGCCTTATTGAGGTCGTCGAGGAGGCTCAGAGCGACCATAATGGAGGCTGTATACGGCGAGCCGCTGCCGGCGTTGGTGATCTCGTTGATCTTAGCTTCGAGCGCCCTCGCGAGAGCAAACACATAATTCGGCGATTCTGCGGTCTTTATCTTGTAGTCCTTTCCGCATATCACCACTTTGACTTCGTTCAGCATTCTGGTATCTTCCTTTCCGTCGGGACTTTTCTCCACTCTACATTATACAACATTTTTTCCTGATATGGAAGAGGTTTTTGAAAAATTTTCAAAAATATCCGTCAATAGTACCTTTTCAGACCTATGACCCTGCCCAGGACCTCTACCTCGTCCACGATGATAGGCTCCATGGTGTCGTTCTCGGGCTGAAGGCGGAAGTGCCCGCGCTCCTTGTAGAAGCGCTTGACGGTAGCGTCCTCGCCGTCGATGAAGGCGACCACGATGTCCCCGTTATCGGCGTAGCTCACGCGCTCGACGATAACGATGTCCCCGTCGAGGATACCGGCGTTTATCATGCTCTCGCCGCGGATCTTGAGAGCGAACAGCTCAGCGGGGTCCTTGCCGGGAGCCTCGAAGCCGACGTACCCCGTGATGTCCTGCACAGCGGTTATCGGCTGACCGGCGGTCACGGTACCGAGTATCGGCACAGAAGCGGTCGAGCTGCCCGGCAGACGCAGCGTGCGGTTGAGGTTGCCTGTCTTTTCGATGAGCCCCTCCGCTACTAGCGCCTCGATGTAGCGGTGCGCAGTGGACGTGGACTTAAAGCCCATCGCGTCCATTATCTCGCGTACAGACGGCGAAAGACCGTCGCTCAGGCGGCTCTTGATGTAGTTGAAAACTTCGATCTCCTTATCCTTTAACATGGCTCATACCTCCTCTGAGAGCTTTTTGAGTATCATTTTTGCTATCTTGTAAGCGTCGCCGCAGCCGAGTGTGATAACGAGGTCGCCCTCCTGCACGTTCTCGCAGACGTAGTCGCATATCTGGCTGAAATTCGCGTATTTGCGCTCATCGTCCCACTCCCTGTCCTCGTCCTGCGGGAACCATATGCAGCCGGGTATCTTCTCGGCGAGGTGCCGTGTGAATATCCCGTAGGTGTTCTTCTCACGGCTGCCCATGATGTCGGTCAGCACAGCATAGTCGGGTATCTGCAAGACTCTCGCGAAGTCATCGAGCAGCAGCTTGGTGCGTGAGAACGTGAACGGCTGGAATATCGCCCACACCTTCCGGAAATCCATCTCCATGGCAGCACGGAGCGTAGCCTCGAGCTCGGTGGGGTGGTGAGCGTAGTCATCGACGACGGTCACGCCCTTCTCGGAGCCGAGCTTCTCAAAGCGCCTCTTAGCGCCGCGGAAGTCCTCGAGACCCTTCTGCACCGCCGCGAATTCCACACCGAGGTAATGCGCCGCAGCGACCGCCGCGAGCGAGTTGAGGACGTTGTGTATGCCTGCGACGTGGAGCGTGATCCGCCCGAGCCTTTCCCCGCGGAACATCGCATCGTAGGTCGTTAGCAGACCGTTCTCGTGCTTCACGTTCTCGGGGTAGAAATCGCAGGAGCTGTCCCTGCCGAAGGTGAGCATGGGCTTGCCGAGGCCCTCGACAGCCTTCATGGTGTTCTCGTCGGACTTGTTCACGATGAGCATCTTGCTGGTATTCTGCGCAAACTTGCGGAACGACGCGATGACGTTCTCGAGCGTGCCGAAGTAGTCGAGGTGATCGGCGTCGATATTTAGAATGACCGAAATATCAGGGAAAAGTCTGAGGTAGTGGTCCTCGAACTCGCAAGATTCGCAGACGAGGATATCGCTCTTGCCGGCAATGCCGCTGCCGCCTATACAGGGGAGCTTTCCGCCGATATACGCCGAAAGATCGACCCCGGCGGTGTAGAGTATCTGCGTTATCATCGAGGTCGCGGTGGTCTTGCCGTGCGTACCGGAGACACACACCGCCCGCTCGAACCAGCTCGTCACGATACCGAGCAGCTCCGCGCGCTCGAGCACAGGCACCCCGCTCGCTCTTGCCGCCATGAGCTCAGGATTATCCTCCATAATGGCAGCCGTGTGTACGATGAGGTCGGCGCCCTCCACGTTCTCCGCGCGCTGCCCGATGAAGACGGGAATGCCCATTTTGCGCACCGCGTCGAGGGTCTCGGTCTCATTGTTGTCGGAGCCTGTGAGATAGTACCCCTGCGAGTGGAGAATCTGCGCGAGGGGATACATACCCGATCCGCCGATACCGATGAAGTGGATGTGTTTCTTTCCGTTTAGGATATTGATGTCCATTTTGCTCACCTTTCTTTATTTGACTTTTGTGATATTTTTGTGAAAGTGTTGCATTCTGCATAAAATTATGATATAATATTACACAGACGATTCGGGATTCGGTCTCTGAGAGGTGCTGAGCTGCACGCAATGCGACCGCGACATAAGATATTTCCGGTTTACACCGTGCCAAAGGAGGTCGAAACAGTGCAGATCACAGACGTAAAGATCAGGAAGCTCATGACGGACGGAAGACTCAGAGCCGTAGTGTCGATCACGATAGAGGATATGCTCGCCGTGCATGACATCAAGGTCGTACAGGGCGATGAACGGCTCTTCGTGGCAATGCCGAGCCGCAAGGACGAGAACGGCGTATTCCGTGATATCGTTCACCCTATCACACCTGAAGCGAGAAAGCTCCTCGAGGAGATGATCCTTGACGCATACGAGCGTCAGCTCGCAGCCGCCGCAGCGGAGGAAGCCGCCGGGTCGGACAGCGAAGCCGATCTCTGAAAAACGATCTCAGACTAATGCCTGCCTGTTCGGCGGGCATTATTATTTATATCCCGAGGATACGCGACGCCTTGAGTATAGCGATCTGGGTCTTGCCGTCGGGGAGCTTGCCGTCCATGACGAGCTGAACAGCCTCCGCGAGCGGTATCCTCTCGACGTCGAGGAACTCGTCCTCGTCGAGGCTCTGATCCTTGAAGCTCAGCCCGCGCGCGAGGTACATATACGTCACCTCACTGTTGTAAGCCGGCGTGGGGAGCATCTCCCCGAGGTAGATGTACTCGCTGCACACGCAGCCCGTCTCCTCGAGCAGCTCACGTCTGCCGCACTCCGCGTGATCCTCACCCTTTTCGAGCTTCCCCGCAGGGACCTCCCTCGTCACCGTCCCGAACGGATACCGGAACTGTTTCACGAGGTAGATCTCATTGTTGTCAGTGACCGGGATGACGCACACACCGCCGTGGTGGTGCAGCACGTCACGGACGGCAGTCGCGCCGTTCTCGAGCTCAGCGACGTCGTGGGTTATCGTGAAGATAACGCCCTCATATACCACGTCGCTCCTGACCGTTTTTTCCTGTAAATGCATAAGAACCTCCTCAGCGCCTTGTCAGGGTATCGGTGTACGCCTGCGAAGCGCTTATTTTATGGTATGAATCATAATCGTAATAGTGTGAGAGCGCTGGAGCGCCGCCCTTTCTGCGGGTCACCCGGCTGAGCAGCAGCCAGAGCACCAGCGCAAGAAGACCCACCCCGCTTAGTATCAGCCCGGCAGTGAGCCCGGGGGTGCGGTAGCGGAAAACTATCGTATTATCGCCGCTTTCCGCGCGTACAGCCATGAGCCCGTAGCTTACCTTTTCGACGTCCGCGGGCTTGCCGTTGACCTCAGCGCTCCAGCCTGAGCTGTACGGGACGCTGAAGAACACCAGCCGCGGCGAATCGAGGCTTATCTCCGAAGTGAAGCCGTGCGAGTCGTACTTGAATGAACTCGCACAGCACTCCCGTTTTTCCTCGCAGAACTCGCGGTAGCTGAGCTGCGAGAGCGTGCTTGCCGCCGTCGGGTCCTTGACGGTGATTATGTCGGAATACCGCTCTATCTGCTCATCGGTGAGCACGAGACACTTCATCAGCATACGCTCGCGTACCTGCGGACCTTTAGCGTCAGCGGTCTTTTCAGACACACAGGTGTCATACGCGAAGCCCATCGGCACGAACAGTGTGTTCTCGTAGACGTCGAAATACTCACCCTCGCTGACGAGCTCGAAGCCGGGGAGATCCTCCTCGACCTTAGTCTCCTCGTCGTCGCAGTACCTGTAGAAGTACTTGACCGAGAACAGTCCCCGCAGGGTATAGTGCGTAGTATCGGCGCGTGAGGCGACGTCTCGCTGCACGCCTATCGACGCATAGAAGTCCATGATAGAGGTCTCCACGACGCTCTGGAATGCCCTCATGCACGGCAGACCCCAGAACATCGGGTAGTTATCGCGGTCAGGCGAGGTATCCGCGCGGAAGAAATTATCCCCGCTTACGGCTTCGTAGACCTGTCCGCTGCCGTTGATGGCTGAATCAATGTATTTCTTGGCAGTCTTGGGACTGTTCGCGCCGTACAGTACGGTCGTCAGCACGCACACCACCGAAGCGAGCGCGGCCGCCCAGACGGACAGCCTGCGGAAGGCAAGTCCCTTGTCACGCCTGCGGAACACGACTGCCGCAGCGATGAGCAGCAGCACAGCGACCCCGAGTGTGATATAGAAGTAGGGGAGGTCGTCCGCGAAGGCGAAGAATTTCAGTCTGCCGCCGACCTTGTCCGGCAGCACGGAGATGACCGCAAAAGCAGCGAGCATTCCCGCGCATATCTTTATTGCAGGACGCACGTCCGAGCGTGCGTCGTCGAGTGTGCGGGCGGTCATCATGGCGAAAATGAGTATCGGCATATAGAACCAGCGCGCGTAGTACGACGCATTGAACGTGTAGAACGAGCTGTTCAGCACGGGAATGAACGCGCAGATGATCGCGATGAGCGATAGTCTTGCCGCCCAGTGGCGCCTGTGCTCGCGCATGAAGGTAATCACGCCGATCATCGAGAACAGCGGGAAATAGCCTCCTATCGACGACCACTTGCCGTAGTCTGACTGGAACAGGTTCGGTCTCGCGGGAGCGTCCACCGGCATGAAGAACGACTGGATTATGCGCGGGATGCGGGTCTTGTCGCTGTACATGATCATCGACTGCCCGTAGATGTGCTCATTCACGCGGTAGTTGCCGAGTATCGCGACCGCGGACGGCAGCAGCACCGCACACGCCATGAGCGTCCCGATGACAGCCTCCGCCGCGACCGAAGCGAAGCTCCTCCACGACGCGCGGAAGTCCTCGCAGCGCGCTCTGATGATGAAATACAGGACGAGGAACACCGCCTGCCCCGTGAAGAAGTAGTAGTTGATGAACGCCATGAGCGCGACCGTCAGTGCGAACCAGCCCCGGCGGCGGTTGTTTACGAGCTCCTCGAGCGCGATGAGCATGAGCGGGAAGAGCGCGGTGACGTCCTGGAAGTGGTTGAAGAAGATATTGTAGACCTGGAACCCCGAGAACGCATAGAGCAGCGCGCCAGTGAGAGCGGCGTTCTTGCTGCGGACGAAGCGCCTGATGTACGCATAGGCGGTCATCGAAGCGAGCCCGTGCTTGAGTGCGAGCAGGAACGGCATTGACAGCGTTACGAGACCTCTCGGCAGCAGCACGGACAGCCAGAAGAAGGGGCTCCCGATGAGGTAGAACGAGTAGGACGTGAGCAGGTCGGAGCCGAGGTCGGTGTACCAGTTCCAGCCGAACTGACCGGAGCGCACAGCGTCATTGACGAGATTATAGAACGGCATCTGCTGGGCGTTGTAGTCGCCGTAGTAGATGAAGTACCCGCGGTCGGCGAGCATGACAGGGAGCAGCGAGGCTATGAGCACGCCGAAGCCGAGGAGAAATGCCGTCAGGTATTTTTCTTTAGAGTAGTGGGAGTACCCACGCAGCTTTCTTGACATCAGATTCTCCGTTTATGAAAATATACACACTTATTATACCACGTTTTGAGTGATAATGCAACACTTACAGAACATTTCTTCTGTCCGTCCCGACGGCGTGCTGCGGGCTCAAAAATAAA
Source organism: Ruminococcus sp. (assembly GCA_017443395.1). Lineage (GTDB taxonomy): Bacteria > Bacillota > Clostridia > Oscillospirales > Ruminococcaceae > Ruminococcus. Next base: position 6,214 of record JAFRXR010000145.1, read on the forward strand.
CAAAAATATTTGTCCGGGGAGCGTAAAAGCTATTGACAATTTGTAAAAATCAGTGTATAATATATGTGTTGTATTTATTTGCAGAATATTACTTGGCAGTAAATGGCAGCTTTGTTTTAAATCATTGAATGCGGCATACAGGGCTAAAAATATACCTGCGCCGTTCATATATGATACTGAACAAATTGGACTATCCGCCCGCGCGGGCAGTCCGCCAATGTTTTGCGAGCCGGAGGCTCCGGCTCTTCATCTATATAACAAATGAATAAAATAATGCGGCATTTACCGCCTTTGGTAATAGGTTTTATAGTACAAGCTGACAACCAATTCATGAAAAGGAGGTAATGCACTGTATGGATCCAGTTATTGTGATCGTACTTATCGCAGTCGCGCTCATCGTTGGCATCGCGCTCGGATATGTCATCTTCTACAAGAAGGGCGTAGCCGCAGGCGTCGAGCAGCGCAAGCATGACGCGGAGGCTATCGTCGGATCTGCCGAGCAGCAGGCTGCCCGTATCATCGAGGACGCCGAGAAAGACGCCGACAGCAAGAAGAAAAGCGCTCTCATCGAGGCTAAGGACGAGATCCACAAGCTCCGCACAGACGCAGATAAGGAAATTAAGGACCGCAGAGCAGAGCTGTCACGTCAGGAAAGACGTATGCAGCAGAAGGAAGAAAATCTTGATAAGAAGAACGACAACCTTGAGAAGAAGGAGGATATCCTCAACCAGAAGATAAAGTCCGCCGACGAAAAGCTCAAGGAGGCAGATTCGATCAAGAAAAGCCAGCTCGATATCCTCGAAAGGATATCCGAATTCACAAAGGATCAGGCAAAGGAATACATAATCTCAAAGCTCGAGGACGATCTCGTCCACGAGAAAGCCGTCAAGGTCGCCGCTTACGAGCAGCAGGTCAAGGACGAGTGCAATGAGAAGGCAAGGAGCTACATCTCCCTCGCTATCGCCAAGGTAGCGGCGGATCAGGTCTCCGAGGCAGCAGTCTCGGTAGTTCCGCTCCCCAATGACGAAATGAAGGGACGTATCATCGGACGCGAGGGACGCAATATCCGTGCGCTCGAGACCCTCACGGGCGTCGATCTTATCATCGACGATACCCCCGAGGCAATAACACTTTCCTGCTTCGACCAGATCAGACGTGAGGTCGCAAGGATAGCGCTCGAAAAGCTCATCGCCGACGGACGTATCCACCCCACCCGCATCGAGGAAATGGTCGACAAGGCTCGCCGCGAGGTCGAGTACCGCATCAAGCAGGAGGGCGAGAGAGCCGTCATCGAGACCAACGTTCACGGACTCAACCACGAGCTCATCAAGCTCCTCGGACGTCTTAAGTTCCGCACCAGCTACAGACAGAACGTCCTCGACCACAGTATCGAGGTCGCCAAGCTCTGCGGAGTGCTCGCTTCCGAGCTCGGCGTTGACGCCAATATCGCGCGCCGCGCGGGACTCCTCCACGACATCGGCAAGGCTCTTACCTCCGAGATCGAGGGCTCGCACGTCCAGATCGGCGTTGACGTATGCAAGAAGTACAATGAGAGCCCCGTAATAATCCACGCTGTTGAGGCTCACCACAACGATGTCGAGCCCAGAACAGTCATCGCCTGCATCGTTCAGGCTGCCGACGCTATCTCTGCTGCAAGACCCGCCGCAAGAAGCGAAAACTACGAAAGCTACATCAAGCGTCTCCAGAAGCTCGAGGAGATCTGCAACTCCTACGACGGCGTCGAGAAGTGCTTTGCTGTACAGGCAGGGCGTGAAGTCAGGATCATGGTCCTCCCCGAGGTCATCAACGATGAGAAGATGGTCCTCGTCGCAAGACAGATCGCCCAGCAGATCGAGACCGAAATGGATTATCCCGGTCAGATCAAGGTCAATCTCATTCGCGAGAGCAGAGTTACAGACTTCGCAAAATAACGCGGTATACTGCGGACGGTCATGCGTCCGCAGTTTTTTTGCACAAATCCCAGCTTCCCGCCAGCGGGAAAGAAAGGACGACACAATGGCAAACAGTCAAGACAAGAAGGTCACGAAAACGATCTTCAACACCACTGAGGAATCCAATTTTATCCTCAATATGACCCACGAAGGCTACTCGAAGATCGCCTCGATAGGCTTGCTGACGGCATTCTTTGCCGTACCGCTGTTCACACTGCTCCCCGAGATAAGCACGAGCAGGTTCAGCTACACGCTCGCCGCGGGAGGACTTGCAGTGGGAGGCGTGTTCTGCATGATACTCGCGCTGATAGCGTTGATACGCAGGTTCGTGGACCGCAGAGCACTTCTGCCCGTGATCGCATTTGCAGCAATGGTGCTGTGGGGAGCGATCTCGATGATAAACGGCTTCGACTTCAGCATCGGACTGTACGGCTTCTCCGGACGCGGAGAGGGCTTCCTCGCGCTCGTTTTCTACTTCAGCTTCTTCGTGACAGCCGCAGCGATAAAGCGCGACACCGCCCTGAAGACCCTGCTGAACGGCATCATCGGCGTGGGACTGCTCAACAGCTTGATAGCGCTCGTGCAAATATTCTTCGGCAAGCTCTCTCACTACAAAATGGTATATCTCCTCATCAAGGCAAACGCCGCGAGCGGACTTTCGCAGTCGCCGCTCTTCCTCGCAATGGTGCTGACGCTCGCCCTCATCGCTGCGCTCATAGGCTTTGCAATGGACAAGAGCAAAAAGCGCCGCGTGATATGCCTTGTCAGCGCGTGCCTGTTCTCCTTCGTGATGATGTTCACATACACGTTCATAGGCTTCTGCGGACTTGCCCTCTCGGTGATCGCCGCAGTCATCGCAGTCCTCAGAAGCGGAGCCCCGAAGAGCAGACTTCTCTCCGTACCGGCAGTGCTCGTTTCCGCGGCAGCCGCGATCGGACTGGTATTCACAGGGCTCATCGGCGACCTCACCTCCTACAAGCTCTACGACGGCTACGAGCTCTGGTGGGCTGATTCCTACGTCAGGGTCTCCGCGAGCGGCTCGTTCAACCGCGAGGTGCTCAACATCGACAGCACCAAGGACGTCTACCTTTACCTCAACAAAAAGACCATGAACTGCATCAGCAGCTACGGACTCACCGGCACCGGACCCGATCAGCTCTCGCTCGCGCAGATCTACACCTACGGTATGCTCGACGACAGCGCTGACATCAGCGATATCCTCGCCTACAACGACGGCACATTCGACCGTTGCTACAACGAGTACCTCTACACCGCCGCGACCCGCGGCATACCCTCGCTGATAGCGCTGCTCGCAGTGCTGCTCCCGGCGATATGTCTGGGGTACGTCTCGATGAAAAACGACCGCACTCAGGAGACAGCAGTGATCTTCGCCCTGACGTTGACAGGAGCGCTCCTGTTCCTCATCGGCTGCACGAACGTTGCTTTCTCGCCGATATTCTGGGCAGCAGCGGGAGCCTCATGCTCAAAGCTGCTCGCCGAGACCAAGTCTGACAAGAAGGCGAAGGCTGAGAAAAAGGAAAAGGCACAGAAGAAGGCGGCTCCCGCCAAAAACAGCAAGTGACCGAGCTTTGCGCAGTCGCGCGGCGCTTCGGCGTGAGCGGAGATATCACGGTCTCCGCGCTGACCGAGGGTCACATCAACGACACATACAAACTGAAAAGCCCCCGCGGGACATACGTCCTGCAAAGGCTGAATACCGCGGTTTTCCGGCACCCGGAGGCAGTTATGCACAACATCGCGGCGGTCTGCGGAGCGTTTGCTGAGACAGAGGGACACAGCACGTCCGTCCCGGACTTTCTCGAAGCCGGCGGCAGGCTATACCTCGAAGCAGACGGCTTCTGGCGGATGTACAGCTACGTTCCCGGCGGCGCCGCCGACCGCAGACAGGCAGGACGCGCATTCGGCGAGCTAATGCGTATCACGGACGGCATCACCCTCGCGGACAGCGGTCTCCGCCTGCACGATATCACCGGCTATTTCACGCGGCTCACGCAGCTCGGAGGCGCGCCGGATATGCCGCTCCTCGGGGAGCTCACCCACCGCCTTGCTGCGATCTTCAGCGACGAGCTCCCGCGGCGCAACGTCCACGGCGACGCCAAGATCGCGAACGTGCTGACAGGGGAGCGCTGCACGCTCCTCGACCTCGACACGCTGTCCCGCGGCTGGGCAGCCCTCGACTTCGGTGACACAGTCCGCTCGTCGTGCCCGGAAAATCCCGATATCCCGACGATAACTGACATCGCCCGCGGCTATGCAGAGGGCATGCAAGGGCTCCTCGCCCCGCAGGAGATCAGCTCACTGAGCGACGGCATACTTTACGTCACAGCCGAGCTCGCGATGCGGTACTACATCGACGCCGCGTCCGGAGAGGGCTATTTCAAGGGAAAAACGCCTGCCCAGTGTCTTGCCCGCGCAGACGGGCTCATGACGCAGCTCCGCGGATTCCTTGACCGCATGGACGTGATACGCACGGCAGTTTCGGCTGCATTTGAAGTGAAAGCATAAAAAAGGGACTTCGCTCGAAGTCCCTTTCATTATACATTTTTGGCTTACGAACGCAGCTCCGCGCCGATAGCCGAGAGCGCCTTGAGCGCCTTCTTCATGGCACTGTCAGCCTGTTCATCGGTGAGCGTGCCGTCGTGTGAGCGCATGGAAATGGAGTACGAAACGCTCTTTTTGCCGTCCTCGATCTGCTTGCCCTTGTAGACATCGAACAGCGTTACCTTCTCAAGTATCTTCCCGACAGCGCCGCGGATAGCCTTTTCGAGCTCTGCAACGGGGGTCTCGTCGTCGCAGATGAGGCTGAGGTCGCGTGTGGTCGCGGGGAACTTCGGGAGCGGCTGATAGGTGATCCTCTCACAAGCCGCAGCCATGAGCTCGGGGATATTGAGCTTCGCAACGTAGGTCTTCACGCCAAGACCGTACTTCTCCTGCACCTCTGGGTGTACCTCGCCCATGATACCGAGAGCGGCGCCGTCCCTCATGATGACCGCGCTCCTGTACGGGTGCAGAGCGCACTTCTCATCGAACACATCGCTGTCTGTCGCACGGATATACTCCACGCCGCTTATCCTGAGCTCATCAAGGAGCTGCTCCACCATACCCTTGAGGGTGTAGAAGTCAGCCTCGCCGCCGTACATACCCACGGTCAGGCGCTGGGGCTCGTCCGGGAGGGAGTACTCATACCTGTGCTTCTTTTCGCCGCTGTTAGCGAGGGTATCGCCGTTGATGAAGGGCTTCTCCTCCTTGGCGGGGAGGTACTCCTTGGCTATCTCGAACAGGCACGCCTTCTCGTTGCGGTTGTTGTAGTTGAACGAGAGCACGTCGAGCATGGACGGTATAGTCGAGGTACGCATAACGCTTGTGTCCTCGCCGAGCGGGTTCACGATACGCACAACATTGCGCAGAGCGCTGTCCGCGGGGAGGTTTATCCTCTCGAAGTACTTCGGCGACACGAACGAATAGGTCGCGATCTCATAGCCGCCGAGCGAAACGGCCGCATTTCTGAGCGTGCGGACGAACTTCTGCTCATCGGTGAGCTCAGCACGCGCAACGCCGCGGAAATCGGTGGTAGGGATATTGTTGTAGCCGTAGATACGCGCAACCTCCTCCGCGATATCAGCCTTGCAGCCGATGTCGATACGGAAGGACGGCGCAACCACGTCGCTGCCCTCGAAGGTGAAACCGAGCCTGCCGAGGTACTCCTTCATATCAGCCTCAGAGATGTCAGTACCGAGGAAGTCGTTGATCCACTGCGCACTGAACTCCACTTTGGAGGGCGTGTAGCTCGTGTGGTCGCAGTCGATGACAGTCTTAACGACCTCGCCCGCACCGAGCTCCTCAACGAGCTGGAACGCGCGCTTGAGGCAGGTCATGGAGAGGAGCGGGTCAACGCCCTTCTCGTAGCGTGAGGAGGCGTCAGACTTGAGACGCAGCGCCTTGGAGGTGCGTCTCACCTGAGTGGGCTCGAAGTACGCAGACTCGAACACTACAGTCGTGGTATCGTCCATGATACCGCTGTACTCGCCGCCCATAATGCCGGCAACAGCGACGGGCTTCTTCTCGTCAGCGATAACGAGCATATCGTCCGAAAGCTCGCGCTCAACGCCGTCGAGGGTCATTATCTTCTCACCGGACTTCGCCAGACATACATTTATGTGCGCGCCCTCAACGTAGCGGAGGTCGAAAGCGTGCATGGGCTGACCGTATTCGAGCATTACGTAGTTGGTGATATCAACGAAATTGTTTATCGGACGCACGCCGCTCGCACGCAGACGCTCTCTCATCCAGCGCGGCGACGGACCGATCTTTACGTTCTTGACAATACCCGCGCAGTATCTCGGGCAGTGCTCGGGGTCGAGGATATCGACCTTCAGCATGGAGCTGATGTCGCCGTCAACGCCCTTGAACTCAGGAGCGGACACGTTCAGCGGGAGGTCGTAGGTAGCGGCAGTCTCACGTGCGAGACCGATAACGCTGAGGCAGTCCGGGCGGTTGGAGGTTATCTCGAACTCCACGGACATATCATTGAGACCGATCGCAGACTGTATATCCTGACCGATCTCACAGTCCTCCTGCATGATGAAGATACCGTCCTCGATAGCGTAGGGGAAGTCGCGCTTGTCGAGGCCCAGCTCACCGAGCGAGCAGAGCATACCGCAGGACTCAACGCCGCGGAGCTTGCCCTTCTTGATCTTGACGCCGCCGGGGAGGGTAGAGTTGTCGAGCGCCACGGGAACTATATCCCCGGCATTGACATTGGAAGCGCCGGTGACGATCTGCACAGGTGCGTCCTTGCCGACCTCTACCTGACAAACGACGAGGTGGTCGGAATTTTCATGCGGCACAACGGAGAGTATCTTACCGACAACGACGTTAGATATCTCGCTGCCCTCAGTTTCGTAGCATTCCACCTTAGAGCCGCTCATAGTGAGCGAGTGGCAGAGATCCTTTATAGGCATATCGGCTTTAACGTAATCGCCGAGCCATTTCATAGATAGATTCATATCTTAGTTCCTTTCGTAAATAGTCGCAGCAATGGGATTCCAAAGGGTGACTCCCCGCAGTGCGGGGAGATGTCGCGTAG
>JAFRXR010000020.1 GCA_017443395.1 Ruminococcus sp.
ACCTCGTCGATGATGTATATTTTGTAGCTTCCGCGCTCGGGAGTGTATACCGCACCGTCGCGGAGGTCGCGGATATCGTCAACGCCGTTGTTGGAGGCAGCGTCTATCTCGACGATATCTGTGAGCGCACCGGAATCGGCATCGCGGCAGAGCTCGCATTCGAGGCAGGGGTTGCCGTCGGTCATGTGCTGGCAGTTGACAGCCTTCGCGAGGATACGCGCACAGGTGGTCTTACCGGTGCCGCGCGAGCCGGTGAACAGGTAGGCGTGGGCTGTTTTTCCGCTGATTATCTGGTTTTTCAGAGTATCGGTGATATGCTGCTGGGAGATGACATCGTCGAAGGTCATCGGACGCCATTTCCTGTAGAGAGCCTTATACATCAGCCCGCCTCCTTTCGCAGTTCATTCCTTGCGGGAGGTGCTGTCGAGCACCACAGCCGCCTGAACGGATTTGAAATACGACATAAAGCCGTCTGGGTCGTTTATATGATTGAGCAGAGCGAGCTTGAACAGCTCCTCGCCCTTGTCGATGTCATGCATTATCGTGTGCGCGATCGCAGCTCCGCCGAGTGCCTCGGCGTAGTTCTCGCGGCGTTCCATCGCCTCGCCGAACCATTTCAGCGCATTATCCGCATCGCTGAGCTCAAGGTACATCCTGCCCGCCTCAGTTCTGGCGAGCGGTGCGAGCGGACCTCCTCCGGCGAGCGAGCGGTAGATGTCCTCAGCCCTTGCGGTCTCGCCGCCCGAGGCATAGCACCTCGCGAGGAACAGCTCGGTGAATGGCGCGGAAAACTCTGTTTTCAGGCATTTTTCGTAGCACGCCGCAGCGTTCGGGAAGAAGCTCATTATCTGGTAGCAGCGTCCGCGGTAGTAGCTTATGACGCCGGTCTCGCGGCTGGTAAGGCGGAAATCTCCCTGTTCTATAGCAGTGAATCCCTCAAGCGCCTGCTGATAGCGCTCCCTGTTGAAGTCAGCGAGGGCAGTCTCGAAGATCATGGACTTCCTCCCGATACCCGTGAATGCCTTGCCGATGAGCTCGTCGTCGTACATATGGTGGATATTCATGCCGTAGGACAGGACGTCGATGAGCGACACGGCGACCCACATCAGGAGGACGACCGCGAGCGACATCATGGAGCAGTCCGCATAGGAGAGCCCTTCGCCCTTCCGGAGCACAGCCAGCACTGCGGCGGCGCCTGTGATGACGAGCGCGGAGACCGCGAGCGCCTTCGGGAGCGAGCGTGCAAAGCATTTTATCATGCGCACCGTGCGTCTGTATATGAGAGACAGGAAAAGCATATCCGATACCTCTGTAAAAAAATTCCGGAGCATAGATGTGCAGGCTTGCTGCGGCACACAAAACGATCCGCTTAATGCTGCTCGGTCTCCCGCCTGACATGGTTCACGGTGTCTTGTTGCACAGGGCCCGCACATCTATATTCCGGAATTCTTGGCTCAGACCGGCTGCTGGTCTGTAAACAGCAGGTCACTGAAAGGGGCGCACAGCAGCGCTCCGCATAACATTATACCACACCGCGGGGCGCTTGTCAAGGATTTTTGTTATATAATATGTATTTCTCTGCGCGGGAGCCCTCCCCGACAGCTGGGACAGGCTTGCCCGCGCTTGACATCTGCCACATTAATTGTTATAATAGAAATGCGGATTTTTTAGGGATTTCCGCACAATATTTCGAGCAGAAAGCTCACAGGAAAGGGGCAAACACCTTGGAAAACGTTCTTGAAGTCAAGGGACTGTCGAAGCAGTACGCAAAAGTGCTCGCGGCAGACCACGTCTCCTTTGAGATCGGCAGGGGCGAGATATTCGCTCTCATCGGTCCGAACGGAGCCGGAAAAACTACCACAATCCGCATGATATCCACTCTTCTCACACCTACCGACGGCGACGCGGTGGTCGGCGGATACAGCGTTGTAAAGCAGCCCGATAAGGTCCGCGAGTGTATAACCTACCTCCCCGACGAGGCAGGTGCCTACAAGACCATGAAGGGCATAAGCTACCTCAAGTTCATGGCGGGACTTTTCACAACTGACCCGCAGAAGGTCGTTGAATACGTTGAAAAAGCGAAGTCCATATGCGGTCTGGGCGACCGTCTCAACGATAAGATAGGCACCTACAGCCGCGGCATGATACGCAAGATGCTCCTTGCACGCTCGGTAATGACACAGCCTAAGCTCGCTATCCTCGATGAGCCGACCAGCGGACTTGACGTCCTCAATGCGATAGATATCCGCAAGACCATAAAGAAGCTCGCGAAGGAGGAGGGAATGTCCTTCCTGCTTTCGTCACACAATATGCTCGAGATAGAGTTCGTCTCCGACAGAGTGGGCATAATCTCCAAGGGACACCTCATGGTGACAGGCACCTCCGCTGAGCTCAAGGAGCGCTACGGTGCCAATAACCTCGAGGAAGTCTTTGAAAGGGTGGTGAACGAGAATGAAATTCGTTAACCTTCTCAAAAAAGAGCTGAGCGAGCTCATAAACGCGCAGATGCTCGTCGGACTCGCGGCTATCATGGTGATATTCATGTTCCTCGGAAACACCATGAGCGACGCGATCGAGGAAGAGGTCAAGGCGATGACCAAGCAGTACACCGACATCACCATTTCCGATCGCGACGATTCAGACTACACAAGGGAAATGATAGCCTCGTTCGAGGAGGCGGGAGTTAAGGTCACGAACCTCAGCACCTCCGGCGAGGATTACGCAAAGATACTCGCTGACAACGATACAGAGTTCCTCACAATTATCCCCGAGGGCTTCGGTGAGGCTGTACAGAACGGAAAGAAGCCGCAGCTCGTCACCGTTTCGCGCATGAAGTCCGCAGCGACGATGTCCAACATCTCCAACGACAACGACGGTCCCATTGCGATGATAAGCCAGTACATCTCTGACAGCATCTCCGATGACTTCGGTCTCACCGACGACGACGTAGCCCGCATGGCTTCGCCCGTGGAGATCGTCGAGAATACGGTTGTCGACAATAGCTCCGCTAACGTCTCGATCGGCTCGCTCACCTCAAAGATAATGATACAGAACATGATACTTCCTATCATCGTTTTCGTGCTCATTATCCTCACCTCGCAGATGCTGATAACTGCTATCTCCAACGAGAAGATAGACAAGACCCTCGAGACGCTGCTCTCTGCACCGGTCTCCCGCGGCTCTGTCATCGGTGCGAAAATGCTCTCCGCAGCTATCGTGGCGCTGATAAACGCGGTCGTATACATGATCGGATTCTCGTCGTTCATTTCGGGCTCGACCAAGGAAGCAACGCAGGAGATAACCAGCTCAGTGGCGGGTCAGTACCTCTCGGTAGATGACGCAATGGCAAAGCTCGGGCTGACGCTCGGCGCAGCGGACTACGTTCTCGTAGGGCTCCAGCTGTTCTTCACGATACTTATATGCCTGTCGATATCGCTGATACTCGGCGCACTCGTGAACGACACCAAGTCCTCGCAGTTCGTGCTCATGCCGATAATGATACTCGCAATGGTGCCCTACATGATATCCATGTTCAAGGACATCAACTCACTCCCCATGGGAATGCGCATTTTCGTATACGCGATACCCTTCACACACACATTCTCGTCCATGTCCAATCTGATGTTCGGCAACAGACTGCTGTTCTTTGCGGGACTTGCATACCAGATAGTGTTCTTCGCTGTATGTATGTTCTTCGCGCTGAAGCTGTTCAAGTCTGACAAGCTGTTCACCATATCGCTGAACCTCGGCTCGAAGTCGAGGTTCCGCAAGGGCAGGAAGGGCGCTCCCGCACAGGACGAATAATTGATAAAAAGGACGACCGTGAGGTCGTCCTTTTCAGTTATGGGGCATCAGGTGTCAGGCGGCAGGGTGCAGAGCGCCGTTCCGGTGCCTGCCTATCCGGACGCGAATCACGGGTGACCGAAGGGACAGCCTCTGCATAATGCGCCCATGTGCGGAGGTGCCTCCTCAGATATGCGGAATGGATTAAATATATTATATTTATATCCTGCTGCCCGTTTTTCTTGACAATAACAAATAAATTTGTTATACTAAATAGGAAGGTTTTATGCAGTTTAGGCAAATGCATATAACAACGGGCAAGGTATAGGCAGCCGGGCCTGCACCGCCTCGGCGAAATGTCCGAAAGCGAAACCCATCTTCCGGGACTGTCTACGGGACTTCCGGCGCTTGACCGCAAAATCATGGGGCTGAACAAGTCCGACCTGATTC
>JAFRXR010000146.1 GCA_017443395.1 Ruminococcus sp.
CACTCAATAGCGATGGCTTTTTGGGTGAGTTGGTTGCGAAGCTTCACTTCAAAGGGAGAGCCATAAAGGGTGCGCTCACGGTCGATGCGTGGGATGTAAAACTCACGCCGTTGTTTGTCGATTCTTTCGGCGGTGACTCTCGAGGTCGATGACGGGCTGGTTGGCGCCGCGGTGACCGTACTTGAGCTTCTCTGTCTTTGCGCCGTTTGCGAGCGCCATGAGCTGATGTCCGAGGCAGATGCCGAATATCGGTATGCCGAGCTGCTGTATCTCACGGATATTCCCGATTATCTGCACGTTCTCCGCGGGGTCTCCGGGGCCGTTCGAGAACATGATACCGTCCGGCGCGAGCTCCTTCACCTGCTCAGCGGTCGTCTCCGCAGGAACCACGATGACCTCGCAGCCTCGCTTCACGAGCTCCTGACGGATATTGCGCTTGTAGCCGAAATCGAACAGCACCACGCGGAAGCGCTTCTCGGCGGGCTCATATATGCGCACCTCGGTGCCGGTGACTGCGTCAACTGCGCCGCGCACCGCGAATGCCTTTATCTGCGCGAGGAGCTCGTCCTTTTTTGCATAGACGTCCTCAGTGGTGATAGCGCCGTTCATGACGCCGACCTCGCGTATCATACGGGTCAGACAGCGGGTGTCGATGTTGTTGATACCGATGATATTATGCTCGATGAGGAAGTCATTGATGCTGCCCTCGCAGCGGAAATTCGACGGAGCATTGCACCACTCCCTTACGATATAGCCGCTGACGTATGACCCTGCGGACTCGCTGTCCTCGCTGTTCACGCCGTAGTTGCCGATCAGCGGGAAGGTCTGTGTGACGATCTGACCGTAGTAGCTGGGGTCAGTGAGGGTCTCCTGATAGCCGGTGAGACCGGTCGTGAAGACGACCTCACCGATGACTGTGCCCTTCGCGCCGAAGCTCCTGCCCTCGAAGACCTGCCCGTTGGCAAGCAGCAGATACGCTTTTTCGCTCATGTTGAATAAAGACATTGGATCATTCCTTTCGCATTATTCGTGGATATATGACACTTCTGCACGCCGTTGTGCAAAAGGCTCTATGCATTGCATTATGCGGGACGCCATGGGCGGCGTCCCCTACAGGGTCACTTGAGATTGATGTACTGGCAGATATCGTCCCTCATGCGGATAGCCTCTCGGCGCGCTGCCTTGGCAAAGTCGCGCTCGTCGCAGCCCTCCTTCTTGTACGCACACATTACCGCACGGGAGGAATTCACGATAGCTCCGAGCCCGTTCGCGTCGAAGCCGCCCTTCAGACCCTCTGCACCGCCGCCCTGTGCGCCGTAGCCCGGCACGAGGAACATCGTGTGCGGAAGTCTCTGGCGGAGCTCTGTGAGCATTTCGGGGTATGTCGCACCGACTACCGCGCCCACGCCCGAGTAGCCGTACTGTCCGACAATATCAGCTCCCCACTGCTCGCACATATCTCCCATTGTCTCGTATATCGTCCTGCCGTCCGCGAGCTTCATGTCCTGGAGCTCACCGCTGGAGGGATTGGAGGTCTTAACGAGTACGAATATGCCCTTGTCGCGCTCGCGGCAGACCTTCAGGAGCGGGTCGATACCGTCCGTGCCGAGGTAGCCGTTGACTGTGAGCGCGTCCGCTGCAAACGGCTCTATCTCGTTCTCACCGACCATAACAGTGCCGAGGTGAGCATTTGTGTAAGCCTCCATAGTCGCGCCGATATCGTTGCGCTTGCCGTCGGTGATGACGAACATACCGTTCAGCTTGGCGTAG
>JAFRXR010000021.1 GCA_017443395.1 Ruminococcus sp.
CATCGCACCGTGTACGAATGCTTCGATGTCGAGGTCGGGAGAGGTCTTCGCGCGTATCTCTGCTATCTCGTCAAGGGAGAGCTCGCGAGCGAGGACTATCCTCTTTGCGCCCATGTTATAGAGCTCCCGGGCGGTGACGTAGTTCACGATACCGGTCTGCGTGGAAATATGTATCTCCATGTCCGGCGCGTACTTTTTCACAAGCGACAGCAGACCTATGTCTGCAACGATCATCGCGTCAACTCCTGCCTCTACTGCCTCGCCGACGTATTTCTCGAAAAAGGGGATCTCGTTATTGCGGGGAAGAGTGTTGCAGGTCAGGTAGACCTTTATTCCGCGGCTGTGAGCCTCTCCGACAGCCTTGACGAGCTGGTCAAAATCAAAGTTCATCGGCGATGCTCTCATTCCGAACTGCTTTCGTCCGAGGTAGACAGCGTCAGCGCCGTAGTTTATCGCGGCGCCGAAGCGTTCCTCATCTCCTGCCGGTGCAAGCACCTCAAGCTTATTCATTCTGTGCCTCCAGTTCAGCGGCTCTCGAAGCCTCGTAATACTCCTCATACTGCCTGTCGATCTCGGCAAGGTTAGCGTTGTGCTCATCAAGGGTCTTGCCGTAGAGCGTTACGCCGGTGTAGATGTTTGCGGCAAAGTAATAGTAATCGCTCGGGAAGTTCTCGAGGACTGCGTCTATCGCCTCAATACCGGGATTGCAGATAGCTCCGGGCGGGAGACCAGTGCCGATATATGTGTCGTAGGCGTCTATCATGTTTTTGTTGTAGAGCTCAAGGTGAGGCTTAACGACGTCGTTTGCGTAGTTGGTCGTCGGGTCAGACTGGAGCTTTCCGCCGAATTCTGCGGGGTTTCTAAGTCTGTTGAGGAAAATAGAAGCTACCATTTTCATTGAGTCTGCATTCGGAGCTTCCTTCTGGACGATAGAAGCGAGCGTTACGAGCTGGTCGAGGGTAAGCCCCATGTCCTCCATTTTTTTGTAGCGTTCCTCGGTCATCTTGGAGTTGAAGTTGTAGTAGATCTTCTGGCAGACCTTCTCGGGCTCCATGTTCTCGTAGAAATAGTAGGTATCAGGGAAGCAGTAGCCCTCCATGCGGTTGAGCTTCAGCGTGGTATCAGACGGGAGCTTATCCTCGAACTCGAAGCTGAAGCAGCCGGAATTGAAATAGAACACGAATTCGTCGGCGTTGCAGACGTTGTTCTTCTCAAGGATATCTGCGATCTCATAGATATTCAGACCCTCGGGGAAGGTTACCTCAACGGAGACGCTCTGCTCAGTGGATATGTTGGTGAGCTCGTAGATTATCTCCTCGTAAGCCATGTTCGGGCGGATAAAGTGTTCGCCGGCGATGTACGCAGTATCGGACTTTCTCAGGCTCGAAAACAGCAGGAAGCACTTGGGAGACTTGATTATGCCCTCGTCCTTGAGGAGCGTGGCTATCTGCTCAGTGGTAGCGCCCTCTGGGATATTTATCAGCTTGTTCGCGTCGCTCTTGCCTATGCCGAGCATATCTTTGCCGAAGGCGATGATGACCATTGAAAGACATATCGACACTGCAAAAATGAACGTTGTAAGGATAAGCACACCAGGGAGACGGCTGCGCTGCTTCTTCTTTTTCCTGCGCTTTCGCGGGGGAGCGGTCTCCATGCCGCGGACGGGAGCACCGCCGTTCTCAGGCTGACCGGGATAGTCGGGCTGAGCGTAGGGAGGCACGTTTATTGGCTGGGGCTGCTGGTAGACCGTATTGCTCTCCTGCTGCTGAGGTCTGCGCTCATGGACTGGTCTAAGCTGTCTGAGCGGGGGAGCGCTTGAACGCTGAACAGGCTGCTCCTGCTGAGCTGTGGCGGGGATCTCCTGCTGAGTCTCCGGCTGGGGCTGCTCTTTTTTGGTGTCAAGATCATTCAGTATACTGTTTATCAAATCATCGTTATTCTGCATTGCAGAGCACCGTCCTTTCTTCTGTTATTATTTGATCCACGCGCAGGTCGTGCTCCTCAAGAGGGAGCTGGGGAGCAATGAGCTCCTCATACGCCAGCGCGATGGTGTAGATGTCTTTGTGTACCGACAGAAACCTGTCGTAGTAGCCTCCGCCGTAGCCGAGACGTCCGCCGTTCAGTGTGAACGCAAGCCCCGGGACTATGCAGACTGTGCCGCGGTTAAAGTCAGGGCATGGGAGAACTTCACCGGGCTCAAAGATACCGTATTTGCCCGGCTCGCCGCCGCGGAGCTGTGATATATCCCCGACTGTGTGGAAGGTCATATGTCCTTCGCTGCCGCACCTCGGGAAGGCAACGGCTTTATTACTCATCAGCAGCTTTTCCGCGATATCCCATGTATCAGGCTCTGAGCCGAACGACGCGAACAGCAGTACTGTCTGTGCGCCCGCTACACGTTCTTCGGCGAGTACACGCGTGCAGATGAGCTTATCCTTATCCTCTGTCTTGGCGGCTTTCCTTACGCCGGAATAATGCTTCCGGAGATCCTTTTTGCTGTGCATTCAGTCACAAAGGATAGCGGCGCGCTGTTTAGCGCTCTCTGCCTTGGAGACGAGCTTCTCGACGAGCTTCAGTCCGAAATCAACTGCGGCTCCTGCGCCTCGTGCCGTTATGAAGCTGCCGTCCTCGGCAACAGGCGTATCACCGATGTTCGCGCCCTCAAGCTGTGTCTCAAAGCCGCTGTAGCAGACTGCCGTCCTGCCCTTGAGCAGACCCTTGTGTCCGAGAATGGAGGGTGCAGCGCAGATAGCACCGATGACCTTGCCGTTCCTTACACAGAAATCTATAGCTTCCTGAACGTACTGGGACTTTTCGAGGTTGAGCGTGCCGGGCATACCGCCGGGAAGAACGATGGCCTCGAGCTCGTCTGTGAGCTGAGCCTCCTGAGCGATAGTATCTGCAACTATGGGGAGACCGTGCGAGCCGACGATCACGTTGTCGCCGACACCGACAGTCACGACCTTTTTGCCGCTCCTGCGGAGAAGGTCTATCGGCGCGACTGCTTCTGTCTCTTCAAATCCGTTTGCGAGAAAAACGTATATCATATTATCTTCCTTTCACTTGAATGTGACTGTATATTTATCGAGCAGGAACGCGGGACGGTAGGAGAGCTTCGCTTTGCGCAGTCCCTCGAGACCCATGTCCTCCTCGCGGTTGACATATTTGTACTCTGACGCCACCGACGCAGCGTAGAGGTTGTTGATACCAGCGTATATTCCGGGGTAGGCGGTGTTTGCCTTTTCGATGTGGACGCCGAAGGTGTCGGAGCATATCGGCTCACCGATAGTAGCAGCAGCTATTTTTCCGTTTATCCATATCGCGGAGCCCGAGAGCCCGAGCTCACTGAAATAGGAAAAAAAGGTGTTTATCGCGAACTGCTCTGCGATCATTGAGTGGTCTATGCTGTCCTCACGGCTGTTGTAATCCTCGGTGAGGAAGGTGATGCAGTCGTCGAAGTCGCGCTCGGTCAGTATACGGAACTCATAGTCGTTCTGCTTGAATCGTGCGAGGTGATTGCGCTTTGCGTGGAGCTTCTTGCCGGGGAGGGTGATGAGATCCTCAGTGAGGTAGATGTAATCAGAGGAATCTCTGCTGTATTCCGACTCAAACTGCCCCGGGAAGAGCTCTCCGAGCAGAGCGAGCGTATCATTCGTGACACCGGACACACGCAGCGGCTTGCCAAGGCTCTCCGCAAAACGCTTCATTTCGGCGAACACCTCGGTGTAGCTGCCGGTGCCGGACGGGAACAGGAACAGCGGGACGGCGTCCTCCGTATCGAATGCGCAGGATATGTAAAAACCTTTGCAGAAGGCTATTTTTGAGCAGGCGAGACGTCTCCATGCCATGTTGTTGGCGAAGCTGTACTCGCAGCCGCGGAAGTCGGACTCCCGCAGAGCTTTATTTGCCATATCCCTGTCTGAGATATCTATTTCTTTGAATTCGAGCATATGGCCTCCGTGTCAGGCTTGGGTGCGCACAGCAGCCCTGAGTGCTTCATACTTTGCCCTGACGTCGTTAATTTTGCCGCAGGACATCTTGCCCTCGGGACACTTTCCGCTGACTGTACATGACGGTCCGGCGTGGCTGAACAGCTCTGGTGCAACTTCGAGACAAAGCTTCAGCATCTCGTCGGCGACAGCTCTGATCTCCCACTGCGCGCGGCTGCAGCAGCGATGCTGGAAGAAATTGAACAGCGAGCGGACGTTCATAGTTACGACGATCTTGGTCTCGCAGGCATTGGGAAGAATGAATCTGGCGTCCTCGTTTGCGAGCTTTCGTGCCTTGGAAGCGGCAGCCTTCTCGTCCACGCCTTCCGCGATCAAGGCGGACTTATGCTTTTCAGTGAGGATATCAGCTATCTTCTCGTAGCTGTCTGTCAGCTCGGACATCACGCGGTCGAATTCAGTCTTTGCCTCGGGTACCTCGGCGATAGACGGGGGAGTTATGAACTCGAAGCCGTTTTCGTTGACATATCGCTGGCTCTTCTGGGAGTAGGAGGCTATCCTGTGACGCACGAGCTGATGTGAACAGGCACGCGATATCCCCTCGATACCAAAGGTGAAGCTGACGTGTTCCATTACGCTCTCATGACCTATCGACGCGATCATATTGATGAAGTCGCGGGTCTTGTCCTCGGTAAGACCGTCCCGCAGCGAGGTTATGTCGCTGCTTGAGTAGCAGAGCTTCGCAGCGGTCGCTACGAGTTTTTCAGGTTCAGGAGTATGCGAGAGCAGCTTTACTATCATAGAATGCACCTTCCTACATTAATACATATATTATAATTTTACCATTTTTGAGCTGCAAAGTCAAGGATAACCACAAAATAATCACTTTGAAAATGATTTAACCAGAAAAAACAGTACGCAGGTATAAAAAAATTTTGCATTTGCTATGGACATTTCAGAAAAAATATAGTATAATAATTAGGTATTTGGAATTTTTCATATTTCGGAGGCATATAAATGAAAAAATTAACTAAATTTGCAGCAGCCCTTACTGCTGTTTCGCTCGCAGCTTCTTCGACCGGCTGTACTCCCACTCTCGGCAAGGGTACACAGACAGCGCTCACTATAGACGGTCATGATGTAAGAGCTGGTATTTTTGTTTATTACACTATACAGGCTTACAACGAGGCTGTATCCACACTTTCGACCAGCACGGCTGCTGACCTCAAAAAGGGCAATATCGACGGGCTTGATACTACTGACTGGATCCAGAACAGAGCGACTGAGTACTGCCGCGACTACATCGCTGTCGAGGAGGAGTTCGAGAAGCTCGATATCCAGTTTACCGACGAGGATCTCGCGAACTTCGATGAGATAGTCGACTATTACCTCGCTCAGGATGTTTACGCTGACAACGGTGTCGGTAAGGAGTCGATCAGTGCTATCCTGATGAATTCACTCAAGCTCGAGAAAATGTTCGACTATTACTACGGTCCCGGCGGTGAGAAGGGTATGTCCGATGAGGAGCTCCGCTCCTATTACGAGGAGAACAATGCCCGCGTTAAGTACATCGTTATGAGTTACAATGACGCAGACGGCAATCCTCTCACCGACGCTGAAAAGAAGGAGGTCCGTGAGCTCGCTGATTCCTATGCCGAGCAGATCAATGCTGTGTCCGGCAATATGGAGAAGATGTACAAGATGGACGAGCTCAGCGAGGAGTATGACGAGTACGTTTCGACTCAGACCACTACGGTCTCCGGCGAGACGACCACTACAACTACGACTACTACCACTGCTTCCTCGGACGAGTCCTCTACTGAGACTACGACTACTGACCCGTACGCGAATGAGGCTATAGTCCAGAAGTACACCACTACAACTGCTGACACAAGCTCCGCAGATGCCGCTACCACAACGACTGAAACCTCTGAGGGAGAGGTCGACTACATCAACTACAACGATTTTGTTTTCAACGACCTCCCGCTTCACAAGGCTGTCGTTTATGAGTACGACGATGAGACGGTCGTTGTCATCATCAAGGAAGACATCAAGGAGCGTATGACAGAGGACGATCTCTGGTCGGAGGACAATGTTTCCTCGCTCGTTGAGGACCTCTATTATCAGGAGTATTCGGATTTCCTCGAGGAGATGGCAAAGAGCCTTTCTGTCGAGAAGAACTCCCGTGCATACAGGAAGTTCGATCCGTTCAAGCTCGTGATCAGTTCGTAAGCATTACAGCCTCACCTATAAAGAACAAGTCCGGGAGCGAACCTATCGTTCCCGGACTTGTTTACTTTTCTTTGATCTTTTGCAGCCGGACGTCCTCACCGGTAAATTCAAGGCATTTGTAGGTCGAGATAATGCGCGATACCACGCGCTCGTCGTATCTGCGGCTGATACCTTTGAAATCAAGATTCGTACTGATCATAGTCGGCTTGCCTGAGTTCAGGCGTGTGTTGATGATGTTGTACACAGTCGAATTATAAAAAGCGGTCTCGTACTCGGTGCCGAGGTCGTCGAGGATAAGCAGGTCGCAGTCCATTACGCGGTCTATAGCGTCTGAGCTGTGCTCTCGGCTGAAATGCTCCTTCTCTATGCTGCGCAGGGTATTAATGACCGAATCGTATATCACGCTGTAGCCCTTTGCAAGCACTACGTTCGCTATCGCGAAGGAGAGGTGTGTCTTGCCGAGACCTGTCCTTCCGAACATGAGAATGCTCTCTGAATCGGTGGAGAACTCATCGGCGTATTTACGGCAGAATTCGAGCTTTTTCTGCATTTTTTCAAGGTCTGCGCCCTGATAGTACCTGAGGCTGAACGTATCGAACGTCGAGGCGCTGAGGAGAGCATTGCGCTCGAGCTCACTCGAGGCGAGCTTGCCGTAAAGCTCGCGGAAGCAGTCGCAGTAGCGCTCGCCTTTATAGCCTGTGTCGCAGCAGACAGGGCAGGTGTAGTGGAGGTCAAGATAGTCCTCGGGGTAGCCGTTTGACCTGAGAAGCATACGGGTCATCGCTTGTGCTTCAAGGTTGTTGCGCTTGAGCTGCTCTACCTTGGCAGCCGCTTCCTCCTTTGACTTCCCGGCAATTATGCTTATCAGATCACGGCTCGTATTGTAAAGAGCATCGTTTATCTCCCGTATCTGCGGGAGCTTTTCGTTTATCTCGCGAATGCGGGCTTCATTGTCGGAGTATGCTTTGTTCCGTCTGTTTTTTATTATTTCCTGAACCTTTTCGAGCGTGTCGATGTCCATATTCTCCTCCGTTAAAACTTATCTATAACTACGTTGTATTTGTCGATGTCTGACGGCACTCCGCCGGAATTGTCAGGCTTTCTGCGGCTCTTGTAGTCTAACTCCGCACTCTGCACTTCCTGAACGGTCATGCAGCCGCTGTCGCGCCACGTCATCAGCACCTTGTCTATGTACGGGAAGGAGAGCTTCCCGGTGTTCTCAACAGCTTTTTCGTAGGCGTACTTCACCAGCTCGGTGTCGAAGCCGGTCTGCTGCCATTTCTCGATAAACCCTGCCTGCTTGGTGGTCGGGCGGCGGTCCATCTCGAAGAGCTTCATTATCTTCACTGTATAGTCGTGGGATTTGGCAAGGCGCTGGACTTCCTTCTGCGCTCCGGAAAGCGTGTTTATGCCCTTGTCTGACCAGTCAGCGCCGACCCGCTCTATATAGCGGCAGTCGGTCTTTTCTATCTGTGCGCAGTAGGTGAGGAGGGTGATGATGACCTCCTTTTTCAGCCCGAAGTATTCGTAAAGCTGGATAAGCGAGTTCTGCATGGAGTGTGTGAGCGTCCCGAGGGTAGATTCTGAGATGCGGAAGAGCTCGGAAATATCTCTTGAATCCTTCATCATTTTCGCGATCTCCGAGGGCTGGAGCTGAACTCTCCTTAGCTCCGGAGCGGGAACGCTCTCCCTTGTGGCAGGTACCGACGCAGAAACATTCTGCTGAGATATTTGCAGCAACGGAGCCACGGGTGCAAGGCTTTCAGCGTTTATCTCCGTGGAGGTGAGGACGTTTGCCTGCTGCCAGAACAGGACTGCCTCGGCGGCTTCCTGCTCGGTCACGCCTGTGTTCACGGCAATGTCGTGCTCGCTCACGGGCTTTCCGGAACTGCGGAGAAGGTACAGCAGCACCTTTATCTGCCCGCCGGTCGCAAGCTTGAGGAAATTATCCGCAACAATGCACGGTACGCCGAACATAGCTCCCCATATTCCGCTGTTGACTGTAAGCTCCATTTTTACACCTCCGTTTTTCAATGCAAGTTACATTATAGCACAAATCTTCAGCTAAAGCAACTGAGCATGAAAAATATTTCTCTTTTACTTTTTACCGGAGAGGATCGACTTAGCAGTTTCGTATTTTTTACGCAGTCTTTCGGCTTCGGCTGCGCTGACTGTTCCGCCGGCTGCAAGACGGGTCTGATCGGAGTTATGGGCGATGTCCGCAAGCTTCACGGCTTTCGCTATCGGGTTTTCCGCGATCTGCCGAAGGTATTCGATGTAATCAACGCCCTCCTCATGGGTCAGGGCTTTCACAGCTTCCGTGACCTCTGGCGGGAATTCACCCTCAAGCCGAGCAATAGTGATATCCGTATCCTCTACGATGTCATGCAGGAGCGCCGCGCAGGTCGAGTACTCATCGTTCATCTGCTCCGCGACGTGAAATGGGTGGAAAATATAGGGAACGCCAGTCTTGTCAGTCTGCCCGTGGTGGGCAGTGTAGGCGAGCTTCATAGCCTTAATCGTGAGCTCTGTATAGATCATATCATCACTCCCTGTGATAATGATACCACATTTTCTGTTTTTCCGCAACCCTCAGAACGGCTCACTGTCAAATCTTTTCCGCAGCTTTTCAACTGCCTTTTTCTCTATCCGCGAGACGTATGATCGTGAGATTCCGAGCTTCTGCGCGGTCTCGTTCTGGGTGTGAGGTCTTCTGCCGTAGAGACCGTAGCGCCAGATGATTATATCCAGCTCGCGGCTGTCAAGGCATTCGCCGAGGAAGGCGTACAGCTGCCGCGATCTTATCATCAGATCTACCTGCTCGTGGATATCCACACCGTCGTCGATTAGATCCATGAGCGTGAGGGCGTTGCCGTCCTTGTCGGTCTCGACGGGCTCGTTTATATAGATATCTCCCGAGGACTTCTTAGCAGCACGGAAGCTCATTAATATCTCGTTTTCAATGCACCTGCTCGCGTATGTTGCGAAGCGAGCGCC
Organism: Ruminococcus sp.; assembly: GCA_017443395.1. Taxonomy (GTDB): domain Bacteria; phylum Bacillota; class Clostridia; order Oscillospirales; family Ruminococcaceae; genus Ruminococcus. Next base: position 9,177 of record JAFRXR010000021.1, read on the forward strand.
CTTGCTGTAGTCAAAGGTCGTGACTGCCTTTATCAGTCCTATCGTTCCGACTGAGATGAGTTCGTCCTGCTCTGCCGCGCCGGAAGCGTATTTCTTCACGATGTGCGCGACAAGCCTTAGATTGTGCTCTATCAGCTTGTTTTTGGCAGAATTGTCTCCCTCTGACATCAGCCGGAAGCATTTCTCCTCCTCGGCTTTGGACAGCGGCTTCGGGAAGACTGTGCTGTTATCGACGTGAAGGGCAAAAAAGAAAAGATTCCTCAGTAATTCAAGCAGCATAAGCATACCTCCGTAATAAGCATAGTTGATGATATGCGTGCAGGCTTGAACAATATAACGTTCCTATTTGCATTTATTGTACAGATGTGGTATAATAGTTTCAGTTATACTATGAACGGAGGAGATCATATGGACAAGACCGAGGCACAGAAAAGGATAGCGGAGCTGTCGGAGGAGCTTGACAGGCACAGCTACCGATACTACGTTCTCGATGACCCGGAGATCAGCGACTACGACTTCGATATGCTCATGCAGGAGCTCAAAGCTCTCGAGGCTCAGTTCCCGGAGCTCGTGCTCCCGACTTCTCCGACACAGCGTGTGGGTGGTATCGCCCTGAGCAAGTTCGAGAAGGTCCCGCACGCTGTACAGATGGCGAGCTTGCAGGACATCTTCTCCATTGAGCAGGTGGAAGCGTTCGTTGAGCGGTGCAGGATGGAGCTGGGGTCAGTTGAGTTCTCTGTGGAGCCTAAAATAGACGGACTATCGGTATCGCTCGAATATGAGGACGGGATACTCACCCGCGGCTCAACACGAGGAGACGGATTTGTCGGGGAGGACGTCACCGCCAACATAAAAACTATACGCTCGATACCGCTCAGGCTCAAGAATGCACCTGAGTTCCTTGAAGTACGGGGAGAGGTCTATATGCCGCGAAGCAGCTTCTTCGAGCTCGTTGAGCAGCAGGAGCTGATGGACGAGCAGCCCTTCAAGAATCCGCGAAATGCCGCTGCGGGGTCGCTGCGTCAGAAGGACCCGAAGGTCACAGCGAAGCGATCGCTCGATATGTTCATTTTTAACGTACAGCAGGTGCGCGGGGTGGAGTTTTCCACGCATACTGGCTCGCTCGACGCACTCCGAGGGCTCGGCTTCAAGACTATCCCGAGCTACAGGGTCTGTACGACCGCTGAGGAGATAAAGGCAGAGATAGACAGTATCGGTCAGGCTCGCGCGGATTATTCATTCGACATCGACGGTGTGGTCGTGAAGGTCAACGACCTTGCGCAGCGCGACATCATGGGCTCGACGTCCAAGACACCAAAATGGGCGGTCGCTTACAAGTATCCGCCGGAGGAAAAGGAGACTACGCTCCTCGACATCGAAGTAAACGTCGGTCGCACCGGCGCTATCACGCCTGTTGCGGTATTTGAACCGATCTTTCTTGCTGGAACGAGCGTTTCCCGCGCAGTGCTGCACAATCAGGACTTCATCGACGAGAAGGATATCCGTATCGGCGACACGATAGTCGTCCGGAAGGCTGGTGAGATAATCCCCGAGGTACTGCGCTCAGTGCGGCACGCTGAAGCCTCAGAGCCGTTCAGGCTTCCGGAGAGATGTCCGGTGTGCGGTACGCCGTCAGTACGCGACGAGGGCGAGAGCGTCCTTCGCTGCCCGAATATGCAGTGTCCCGCGCAGCTATTAAAAAGTATGATACATTTTGCGTCGAAGAACGCGATGAACATCGACGGTCTCGGCGAAGCCAACATGAAGCTGCTCGTCGAAAAGGGGCTCGTCAGCTCGCCGGCTGATCTCTATTCGCTCCGCAAGGAGGACCTGATAGGGCTTGACAGATTCGCTGATAAGTCTGCGGAAAACCTCATCGCGGCGATCGAGGCGTCCAAGAAGAATGAGCTCGACCGCCTTATCCACGCACTCGGTATCAGGAATATCGGGCAGCGTGCGGCAGCTCTGCTCTGTGAGAAATTCCCGGAAATGGATATGCTTCTTGATGCTTCGACTGATGATATCTCCGCAATCGACGGCTTCGGAGGTATCATGGCGGAGAGCTTCGTGACTGCCATGCACGAGCCTCACCGCGTTGAGATGATAGAAAAGCTCCGCGGCGCCGGGGTCAACATGACCTACAGCAAAAAATCTGGCGGTGATGACCGATTTGCCGGTCTGACCTTCGTCCTTACGGGTACTCTGCCCACCATGAAGCGTGATGAGGCTAAGGCGCTCATTGAGAGCTTCGGGGGGAAGGTTTCTGGCTCGGTATCGAAAAAGACTGATTTCGTTGTTGCCGGTGAGGACGCCGGGAGCAAGCTCACAAAGGCTCAGGAGCTCGGCATAGCGGTTATCAATGAAGCAGAACTCATCGAGCGCACTAAACAGGAGGGAACGATATGAAATTCATCTGCTATTCGAAATGCTCGACCTGCAAAAAGGCTCAGGACTGGCTCGACGAGCAGGGGATCACCTACGAGCTGCGTGACATAAAAGTTGAAAACCCGACATATGAGGAGCTGTCAGAATGGTACAGGCTCAGCGGTCTCCCGCTCAAACGATTCTTCAATACGAGCGGACTGCTCTATAAGTCAATGGAGCTGAAAGATAAGCTTCCGACGATGCCTGAGGAGGAGCAGCTCAGGCTGCTCGCGACCGACGGTATGCTCGTGAAAAGACCTATCGCTGTGAGAGGGGATAAGGTGCTCGTCGGATTCAAGGAAAAGGAATGGGAAGCCCTGAAATAAACAATACTAAGCAGGGGAGGGGACTCTCCTGCTTTTTCGCAGAAAGCTATTGACAAATAAATAACATAAGTATATAATTAGTATTGTATAACAAAAGGAGGTGCATTCATGAGACAGTACGATGTTACGGGAATGAGCTGTGCGGCGTGCAGCGCGAGAGTTGAAAAGGCTGTTTCTAGGGTCGAGGGCGTGACGGCGTGCTCTGTCAGCCTGCTGACGAACTCTATGGGCGTTGAGGGCAGTGCTTCTGACAGTGAGATAATTCGGGCTGTGACTTCTGCCGGCTATGGCGCGTCCGTGAAGGGTGTGAAAAAGTCTGCTGACCCTGACGATGCACTCAAAGACCGCGAAACTCCTATTCTGAGACGCCGGCTCATTGCGTCTGTCGGATTCTTGGCAGTGCTGATGTATCTTTCAATGGGACACTCGATGTTCGGCGCACCGCTGCCCGGTATCATCGCGAGCAATCACGTCATGCTCGGAATACTTCAAATGCTCCTTGCTGCTATTGTCATGGTCATCAACCAGAAATTCTTCATCAGCGGCTTCAAGGGGCTTGTCCGGCGTGCTCCGAATATGGATTCGCTTGTTGCACTCGGCTCAGGTGCGTCGTTCGTTTACAGCGTATGTGCGCTGCTTGCGATGACAAATGCTCAGCTTAACGGCGATACAGCGAAAGTCGCAAACTATTCACACGAGTTCTACTTTGAATCTGCGGCTATGATACTCACGCTCATTACTGTCGGGAAAATGCTTGAGGCGCGCTCCAAGGGCAAGACCACCGACGCTCTGAAAGGTCTGATGAAGCTCGCTCCGAAGACTGCAACTGTAGTTCGGGACGGAGCTGAGAGTACAGTACCTGTTTCAGAGGTCCAGACGGGTGATGAATTTGTGGTTCGTCCCGGGGAGAGCATTCCCGTTGACGGTATCGTCATGGACGGAAGCAGCGCCGTTAACGAATCTGCCCTGACCGGTGAAAGCATTCCTGTCGACAAGGCTGTCGGGGCACAGGTCTCGGCAGCGACCATGAATCAGTCGGGATTCATACGGTGCAGGGCGACGCGCGTCGGTGAGGACACTACGCTCTCGCAGATCATCAAAATGGTCGGCGACGCTGCCGCAACAAAGGCTCCTATTGCGAAGACCGCGGATAAGGTGTCAGGGATATTCGTGCCTTTGGTCATCGGTATAGCGCTGCTGACACTCGTTATCTGGCTCACTGTCGGGCAGACTTTCGGATTCTCGCTCGCAAGGGCTATATCCGTGCTCGTGATAAGCTGCCCGTGCGCACTCGGGCTCGCGACTCCTGTGGCTATCATGGTAGGCAGCGGGGTCGGTGCAAAAAACGGGATACTTTTCAAGACTGCCTCTTCGCTCGAGCAGACCGGAAGGATAAGCGCGGTCGCCCTTGACAAGACCGGAACTATAACCTCCGGCAAGCCTGTTGTCACTGATATCATTCCGGCGGGAAAGTTCACGCGGGAGGAGCTGGTAAAGCTCGCTTATTCGCTCGAAAAGAAAAGCGAGCACCCTCTTGCGGGGGCGATAGTTTCTTATGCGGAACAAAACTGCGTGACTGCCGACGAGGTCACGGAGTTTGCTGTTTCGGCGGGAAACGGTCTGTCTGCGCTTCGCGGCACTGACAGACTGTACGGCGGAAGTTTCAGGTTCATCAGTTCACAGTGTGAGATGAGTCAGCAGGTCATAGATGATAATGAGCGCCTTTCGGCTGCGGGGAAAACTCCGCTATACTTCGCCGAAAATGGCAGTTTATGCGGTATAATCGCTGTTGCTGACGCCATTAAGGAGGACAGTCAGCAGGCTGTTTCCGAGCTGAAGAATATGGGGATACACGTCGTTATGCTGACCGGCGACAACGAGCGTACAGCTAATGCTATCGGAGAACAGGCTGGTGTGGACGAAGTCATTGCGGGGGTACTTCCCGATGAAAAAGGTAGTACGATCAGAGATCTGCGTTCACGCGGGAGGACTGCTATGGTCGGCGACGGCATCAACGACGCTCCTGCCCTGACGGAAGCTGATATCGGTATCGCTATCGGCGCAGGCGCTGATGTCGCGGTCGATGCGGCGGAGGTCGTACTCATGAAGAACCGGCTGCGTGATGTCCCGGCAGCTATAAGGCTTGGCAGGGCTACTTTGCGGAATATCCACCAGAATCTTTTCTGGGCGTTTTTCTATAATGCAATAGGTATCCCGCTTGCTGCTGGAGCCTTTATTAAGCCGTTTGGCTGGCAGCTTGATCCGATGTTCGGGGCAGCTGCGATGAGTCTTTCGAGCTTTTTCGTTGTCACGAATGCGCTCAGACTGAACCTTGTTGACATCTATAACAGCAAGAAAGACAGGCAAGCTGCGCCGAAAGATCCCGCGAACACAGTCACGAAAAAGCTGAACATCGAAGGTATGATGTGTCACCACTGCGAAGCGGCGGTAAAGTCTGCTCTTGAAGCGATAAACTGAGTAGTTTCAGCAACAGCTGACCATGAAAAGGGAACGGCTGAAGTAGTTGCGGCGGGCGGTGTGAACGATAAAACGCTCCGTAAAGCTGTAGAAAAAGCCGGATATAAGGTCAAATAAACGAAAAAGGAATGCTAAGGGCATTCCTTTTTTATAATGTGTTAATCAAACAGGAGTCAATCCCAAATTCTGTGTAAACGGCAAATAGTGCAATAAAAGAGTATATGATGAGACCGATTGTGAAAGCAGTCGGTC
>JAFRXR010000147.1 GCA_017443395.1 Ruminococcus sp.
ATCAAGGACATTCCCCTTGACGATTACAACGACAGGATATCTTATGTTTCGCAGGACAACTTCCTGTTTGACCTGTCTGTCCGTGAAAATATCCGCCTCGGCAGACAGAATGCAACTGACAGCGAAGTGGAAGAAGCTGCGAAGCAGTGCGGCTGTCACGATTTCATCATGCAGCTTGAAAACGGCTATGATACGGTCGTTGGCACATCTGGCGGACATCTTTCGGGAGGCGAGCGCCAGCGCATAGCTATCGCGCGTGCAATGCTGAAAAGTGCAGACATAATAATCCTCGACGAAGCTACCGCCTACACCGACCCCGAAAACGAAGCCCTGATACAGCGCAGCGTTGCGAAGCTTGTGCAGGGCAAAACGCTCATCGTCATCGCGCACAGGCTGTCAACAGTCAAGAATGCGGACTGCATCTATGTGATAAACGACGGCGAAATAGCGGGATCGGGTACACACGAGGAATTACTGGACAAAGGCGCACTTTACAGCGCCATGTGGACAGCACATCTCTCTGCAAAGGACGGTGAGGACGATGTTTAAGATACTGAAAAACTTCTTTGATTTTTGCAGCGCAGAGGACAGAAAACGATTCTATATCTCTATCGTTTTCAGCTTCATTCAGGCAGTATTTGAAGCACTGAAGATACCTGCTATCGCCTGCATGGTAAATGCACTTCTGAAGCAGGACGTGACCGCAAATACCTGTCTGACCTGCCTTTGCATAATGGTCGTGAGCGTCATCGGCGCGGGCATTGCAAAGAGCAAGGCGACCATGCTCCAGACCGAGGGCGGCTATCACACCTGCGCGGAAAAGCGCATGAGATTAGCGGAGCATCTTCGCTATCTTCCCATGGGCTACTACAATGAGAACAGCCTCGGACGAATAATGTCCGTGACGACAAACACCATGCAGAACCTTGAAAATGTTGCGACAAGAGTAGTCATGATAGTGTGCTCGGGACTTCTTACAACGGCTGTTATCACCGCGATGATACTTGCGTATGACTGGCGCATAGGACTTATCCTCTGCGGCGGACTGGCTGTATTTTTCGCAGTAAACAGCGGCATGATGAAGGCATCGGCGGCTATGGCAAAGCAGAAGATAGAAAAGGATTCCGCACTTGTTGCAAAGGTCATCGAGTACATACAGGGCATTGCCGAGGTCAAGTCGTTCCGCCTTACGGGACAGCGCAGCCGCGAGCTCAACACAGCTATCGACGAAAACGAACGCGCAAATTCCGCAATGGAATTGAAGCTCATTCCGTTCATGACCGCGCAGAGCTTCTGGCTTAAAGCGGTGGGGACTATCATCGTGCTCGCGTCTGTTCTGCTGCATATCGGCGGCAGTATGGACCTGCTGACAACGATCATCATGATCATCAGCTCCTATCTCATCTACGCGCAGCTCGACAACGCAGGAAAATACTCGGCGCTGCTCCGCACAGTTGATGTTTGTGTCAGTCAGGCACAGGACGTTCTCAGCACGCCGCAAATGGACATTTCGGGAAAGGATATCGCACCTGAGCACTGCAATATTTCGGCGGAAAATATCAGCTTTGCCTATGATCAGAAAAAGATAATCGACGGCGTGTCGCTGAGCATTCCCGAGCACACAACGACTGCCCTTGTCGGACCCTCGGGCGGCGGCAAGACTACGCTGACCTCGCTTCTCTCCCGTTTCTGGGACGTTGACGAGGGAAAAGTGACTCTCGACGGCAGAGACGTCCGTGAATACAGCATGGATTCGCTTATGCGGAATTTCAGCTTTGTGTTCCAGAGCGTGTATCTGTTCGCGGATACGATCGCGAATAATATCCGTTTCGGACAGCCTGACGCTCCCATGGAAAAGGTCATTGAAGCGGCGAAAAAGGCTTGCTGCCACGACTTCATCACAGCACTTCCAGACGGCTATGATACGGTAATCGGAGAGGGCGGAGCGAGCCTGTCTGGCGGAGAAAAACAGCGTATTTCCATTGCAAGAGCGATAATGAAGGACGCTCCCGTGATCGTGCTTGACGAAGCGACCGCAAACGTTGACCCCGAAAATGAGGCGGAGCTGATGAAGGCGATCGAAGCCCTCACAAGGGAAAAGACCATTATCATGATAGCTCACAGGCTGAAGACCGTCCGCCATGCCGATCAGATCCTTGTTATCGAAAATGGAAAAATAGCACAGCAGGGGACACATGATTCCCTCATGTTGCAGGACGGTATCTACCGCACATTTGTCGAAAGCCGCCGTGAAGCCGCTTCATGGAGACTGTAATGTTCACAGCTGATATTGAAAACAGGGGACTTGTACTTGACCCGCGCACCAAGCTTGCCGTGATGCTAACTCTTGTGGTGTTCGCACTTGGAGGAACGGGCAGCGGCACAGCTGCTGTGCGCGCCGGAACAATAGTGCTCAGCGTACTGCCGATAGCTCTGCTTTGCACAGCCAGGCAATGGAGAAAGGCGGCTGTGTTTGGCGCTGTTTATGGCGCTTTGAAAGCCGCCGAGCTCCTGCTGATACCTGATCTGACCGGCATAGCATTGAGCGTTCTCGGGCTGTTCTGCATGATATTTGTGCGCCTTATGCCGTCGCTTATCATGGGAGCGTATATGCTCTCGTCCACGACGGTCAGCGAGTTCATCGCCGCCATGCACCGTATGCACGTTCCGCAGCAGATAACCATACCGCTTTCCGTGATGTTTCGGTTCTTTCCGACCGTACTGGAGGAATTCTCCGCAATAAACACAGCGATGAAAATGCGTGACATTCGCATCGGCGGCAAAAATGCAGGACGTAAATCATCAGCTTTTTGCAGAAACTGTACTGGAAGAGGTCATGCTCGGCGCAGATGAAAGCGCGGAGTCTCAGGCTTTGTCACTGCTTGAAAAGCTCGATATCCTCGCATATAAAGACCGCCACCCGATGTCTCTGTCAGGCGGTCAGAAACAGCGGGCGGCGATAGCTTCTGCACTTCTTGCAGGAAAAAAGCTGCTTGTATTTGATGAGCCCACGAGCGGACTTGATTTCAGAAGCATGGAAGCGGCTGCGGAGCTGCTCCGTTCACTGCAAAATGACTGCACAGTACTTATAGTCACCCACGATATGGAGCTGATAGAACGCTGCTGTACGCATATCCTGCATATTGAAAACGGAAGGCTGTAGGGCGTTTATCACAGGGGAGACTTTCATTCTGAAAGCGCCTTTTCGAGAGCGTTGTTTGCTGCCTCCATGATACCCTTTGAGCTGTACGTCGCTCCCGAGCAGGCGTCAACATCAGCGCTCAGACTGCGCTGTATCTGAGGGATTACATACTGCATCGCATCGCCGAAATAATCCGGATCGTCGTCATCAGCATAGGCAGAAAAATCCGTGATATAGTCATTTTCAATGGTAATGGAAACGTGGACAGTACCGGAATAGCCTTCACCGGTACCCTCGAACGTACCGTTCTTGTAGCGGTAAACGGGCTGAGATTCAGTAGTCGGTTCATCAGTTTCCGGCTCAGCATATTCGACCGGTGCCTCGGTGACGGCTTCCGTCTCAGCTTCAGCTTCAGTTTCAGCTTCAGCGGCGTCCTCTGTTGTCTCGGCTTCAGTCGGGCTCTCCTCTGATGCCTCTGTAGTGCTCAGTGCTTCATTATCCGTCTCTGCGGCGGCAGACGTTGTCTCCTGCGCAATGCTGACAGGGACAGCTTCCGGCAATGTCGTCACAGTCTGACTTTCCGGAGCCTCGAACGTAAAAGTCGCCGGCGCTTCCTTAGTTGCTCTGATCGTCTCGGTATTGCCTGTATTCCTCGAAACGAAGCCTATCAGACAGATAGGCGCTATTATCGCACAGGTGCAGACGACGTTGTGGACAGCCATTGAAGAAGGCTTTTTATTTGCGATATACGCCTTGCGGATACGCATCACAGCATAGCTGATGAATACCGTGCTGTACACGATAATATTGAGGAAATACCCCTCCGCGCCTCTCTGAGCTTTCGGCACGAAAAGCGCCATGATATGCACATATATCAGCGCATAAAACACATACGCGAGCCGCTGTATCCTCTTCCACGTCTTAGCGTTCATCTTCCTGCGGACAGCCTTGAACGACATCACCGTCAGCGGCGTCATAATGAGCACCATTATCAGGCACACGATACTCGTTATCACGAAGTCGCGGAAAGCGTCCCCGGAGCCTGTCCTGCCGCGGATAATATCCGTGATGTACCGCACCCCGTAGGTCACAATATGGGAGAGCGTGAGTATCGCCGCAGTTATGGAGAGCTCGCCGCGTATGGGCATGAGCTTTTTTATAGGAGCAGAGCCGTTCGGGAGAGCGCCAGCCCACATAACTACCGCCCAGAAAGCCGCTTCCAGGGCTCCGCGAGTGAATACAGCGAGCACATAATCCCTTACGAAGCCGTTCACAGCGATGTCCGACTGAGTTATAGCGATCGAAAGAACCGTAAGCACCGCAGCCGTGATATAGAACACGACAGGACGCTTTTTCAGCGGCTTACCGAGCAAGAATGCGACGATAAGCGCAATTGCAAGTGATATAAGAAATAGCATAAAAATACACCTCAAACAGTATTTGACCCCCGCGGCATTCCGCAGGGGTCATACCTACAATGTACGAAGGAGAGCTGTAGGATCAGTTGTCTTTTTTCCTGAGCGCGAACGCCGCAGCGCACGCGAGCGCGAGCACCGTCATCGGTGCAGTCGTACCCGCAGTGCCGGTCTTCGGGCTGTCTGCGCCCTTTGACGTCGCCGCAGCCTTGGAGGACGCGGCGGTCGTCGTTGAGGCGGGCGAGGTGGCAGTCGCCGTGGATGTGGTGGAGGTCACGGCTTCCTCATTCTTTATCTCAATTTTAAGCGGATCGCTGTAGCCGGCCGCGGTAACAGTCAGGCTGTAATTACCGCTGCCGTCGAAGACGTCGTTCTCACCGGACTTCACCGCGAAGTCGATCGTTCCGTCCTCGCCGACTATCTTAACGGAGCGCTTGCCCGAGGCATTGTACGCAGTTCCGTTGACCTCGACGCTCGCGATATTCTTGATGAAGTTCGCAGCGTCCTCGTCCGAGAAGCCGTCAGCCCTGACGAGCTTTCCGTCCGAATATTTAACGGGGATATCGCTCGTGGACAGGATGAAGTCGCCAGACATCGGCGCATATTTTCCGCTTTCGTCGGTGACTGTTACTGTGTACTTTCCGGGCATTGCGTTGGTGTAGCTTATCTCAGTCTCAGTGACCGTGAAGCCATCACCGACCGATATATTCTTCTGGTAGTCATCGGGGAAGCTGCTCAGCGTAAGGGACGTTTTCCCCGTACCGGCAGCCGAATCCTCCGCCTTGACCTCTCCCGCGAACTTGACCGGGAGGTACTGCTCGCCGACGTCAACAGTTGTATAGCCGTCGAGAGTGATGAAGGTAACGGAAGTGACCGTCTTGCCCATAGAATCAGCGTAATCGTCGTATTTCAGCTCATTCCCGTGAGCCTCCTTAGTCGTGATACCAGCCGACCACGCAAGCTGTCCCGCGCGCCAGATGTTTTCGAGGTGACGGAGCGCGTATTTGTCGCCCTCCTTAGTGTTCACGATAACGCCGTAGAGGTCGGTCTCCTCGGGATAGCCGGTGACGTTGAGCTGATAATCGCCGTATCTCGTGGAGGTAGAAACAGTTGCCGAGCCGCTGACATTCTGCTCACCGTTTGTGTCGATGACCTTTGAAACTGTCAGCGAATCGCCCGAGAGCGATACTTCCTTGTATGCAGCGGGCTTGCTGTCGAGCGCCGCAAAGCCGTACTTCGCGAGCTTATCCACGTCCGAAGCATCGACCTCCACAGGGAATGTCACACCGAGGATAGTACCCTCACCGTCGTTGTAAGTACCCGCAACGAGCTGACCCGCTTCGTTCATCTTCCACTTGTTCGCGGTCGCGGACGAAACAGCGTCTACCTCATAAGCGTCTTCGATCTCAGCCGAGTAAAAATCAGAGTAGGGGATATTCATAGTGCCGTAGACCTTGTCGCCGCCCTCGGCATTAGCCGGAACAGCGGCAAATCCAGCCATGCAGGCTGCCGCACTGATAATTGAAATAGTCTTTTTCATATTTCCTCCTTACGCGAGCTGTGAAGCAAGCTCTTTGAGCTTTGCAAGGTCGTCATCGGAGGGCGCCTCGTTGACGATGAATCCCTCGTCGCCGATAAGCTCTGCACCCGCAGCCTTTGCGCGGTCGTACCAGTTACGCATCCATTCGCCGTCGCCCCAGCCGTATGAGCCGAACAGGAGCACCTTCTTCCCGCTGAGCGAGCCCTCGATACCTGTGAAGAACGGCTCGAACTCGTCCTCCTCGAGCACCTCTGCGCCCATTGCCGGGCATCCGAATGCGAATGCGTCATAGTCCGCGGCATTCCCGCCGAACTCTGATACCGCGAAAAGCTCCGCGTTTGCACCCTCGGCAGCTGCCTTAGCCATAGCCTCGGTGTTGCCTGTGCCGCTCCAATAAATAACTGCTGTTTTCATATATTTTCCTCCTTGGAAATAGCCTGAAACAAGTCCAGACCGGTTTTTAATCTATCGAACAGGACCTTCCTGCACCGATCATATTTGTCGAACGTCTGCCGCGCCGTATCGGCGTTTCCGTAGACCTTCCAGTAGCCGCACAGCAGACAATTTTTGCCGCTGTTGCTGATAAATCCGCGGATATCCTCAATGGGATATCCGAGAAACGCCCCTATCTCATGCGGGAAGCTGCCGCAGCTTATCCGTCCCGCGAGGACACCGAGCATTTCGTCTGTTGTTTTGCACTCTGCGTATCCGCACTCATCGAGGAATCCGCGCACCTTCTGCATACCGAGCCACGCGCTGAGCATTTTCCCGTTGTAGACATAGACAAGCGTGCGCTCACGACACCTGCACAGCTGTATTGCCGTAAGTCCGTTTTCGGACATTTTATCAGCAAATTCGTGCAGATATTCTGACATCGTACACTCGTTCATGTCGAACGAGATCAGGTTGGCGCATTTCACTCCGAGCAGCGTAGGCGCACCGTGAAATGCAAGCGCATTGTCGATGCTTCTGCGTTCAGGTCCGGACATATTTCTTCCTCTTTATATCAGTGAGAAGCTGCTTCAGTGCGCTCACGCTTGAGCTGTGAACGTGCTCGACCGGCACACCGTTTTTCTGGGAGCTTTTCTTGACAGTGCCGAGCATTTTATGGGAACAGGTCCTCGTGAAGACCACCATAAGATCCGGAGTACCGATCTTGTTTTCAAAATCCGCCGGCAGCTGAGTGAATACCTTTGATTTATGATCGAACGATCTGCATATGTCCTGATAGCGGGTAGCCATGCGGTCATTGCCGCCAACGATAACTATGCTCATGATTCCTCCTTTATATTAGCTAATACTAACAAACATACTTTTGTACGGGGCGATGTCAGCACCGCCCCGTTTTTTGGTTTCTTTACTTAGGGCATTTTCCGTGCATCGCACAGTGCTCGCAGCCGCAGCCGCAGGAGCCCTTGCCGCTTTTTTTGTCCTTTATCATCTTGACTATTATCACCGTCACAACGCCAATGAGTATCAGCGACACGATGATAGTCCCGAGATTTGCTGAAAGCCATGCGAGCATATTACCACTCCTTTACGCCTTTACCTTTACCTTGCCCTTGAATGTCGAAGCCTCATGATACTTCTTAACGAAGAGCATATAGCACATGAATGCGAGGATTGCAGCTGCCGCGATAACGCCGATGACATTCGACTCGCCCGTGAAAAGTCCGCCGAACTGTGTTATCATAAGTGCGATAACGTAAGCGAATCCGCACTGATAAATGATAGCGAATGCAGTCCACTTAGCGTTGTTCATCTCACGCTTGATAGC
>JAFRXR010000148.1 GCA_017443395.1 Ruminococcus sp.
CGGTTTCAGCGGTGTTAATAAGAACAGACCTGAGTACGTTCGTATGCTGAAAGATGTTGAGAATGGACTTGTTGGAACGGTCATTGTGAAAGACCAGTCGAGGCTTGGTCGTGATCACTTAGAGACTGACAAGCTCATGGAGATTGTGTTTCCTGCATACGACGTGCGCTTCATTGCAGTCACAGACGGCGTTGACAGTGTAAACGGCTTCAACGAGATGTCAGGCATAAAGAACTATTTCAATGACTTTTACGCCAGAGATACGTCAAAGAAGATACGTGCAGTATTCAAGGCAAAGGGAGAGCGTGGAGAGCGTGTCGGAACTTCAATTCCATACGGCTACATGAAGAATCCCGACAATCCGAAGCAGCTTATCCCTGATCCTGTCACTGCTCCCGTAGTACGGCAAATATATGAGCTATGTGCAGACGGCAAGGGAACGAGAGCGATATGCAGATACTTAGAGGAGCATGAGATTGAAAGTCCGGGAGTTTATGAGTTTCACACCAAAGGAACAAAAAGCAAGCATCCTGACCTTGAACATCCATATCTTTGGACGCAAAGCACAGTCAGAGATATGCTTTCCAATCGCATATACTGCGGTGACACTGTGAACTTTCAGACATACAGCAAGTCCAATAAGCTGAAGAAACGTATCAAGAATGATCCTGAAAACATTCTCATATTCGAGAATACGCATGAAGCGATAATCAGCCGAGAACTGTTCGCACTTGTTCAGAAGCACTATGAGGGACGAAAACGTCCAGACCGACAGGGAGACACTGACAAGTATGCTGGATATATCTACTGCGCAGACTGTGGTTCGAAAATGTATCTTCATCGTGGCAAAGGAATCAAGCCTGAAAACAACTACTATCAGTGCGGTGGTTATCAGACTAAGGGCGGAAGATACTGTACTGTCCACAGCATAAAGGCTGATCAGCTTGACTCCGTAGTGCTTGACCAACTCAAAAAGATAACATTATTTGCACGCGAACATCCACAGCAGTTCTATGAAATGGCAATGCAGAACGGCGAAAAGGAAGCTCAGAAACTCCGAAAAGAGTCGGAACAGAAGAAGTCAAAGCTGGAGAAGCGTAACAAAGAGCTTGATAACATCATTCGCTGTCTATATGAGGATAGGGTGTCGGGAAGATTGTCTCCAGAGCGTTACGACAGTCTCGCGACAGGCTACGAAAAGGAGCAGTCCGAACTAAAAGCCGAGCTTGCTGAGCTCTCTGATCAACTCAATAACTTGAGCTTACAGGAGAAGTATGTGCTTGACTTCATTGAAAAGGCGAAGGCTAACATCGAAATGAAGGAAGTAACTCCAGAGCTGCTTAAGGCGTTCATATCGCGCGTCGAGGTCTATGAGAAGCCAGAGAAATACTCAAGAACCCGTGGAAACATGATACTGATACATTATACATTCCACTCAATCAACAGACCAGCACCTATGTTGATTCCAACAGAAAACAAGACATTTGCTCAGGCAGCCTGCTAAAAAAGAAACCGAGTGGCTCATCACCACTCGGTTTACATAAGAATTTAATAATGTTCCGTTAAGGATAGCACGCAAAGGAGTCCCTTTTGTTGTTTCGGAATTACTTGCCGAAGCTGTCAGCCTGACCGCTTGCCGGATCAAGGTCTGTGATAAGACCAGCTTCCCATCTCTGGATAGAAAGTGCGTCGTTGTTTGTAGGACCG
This sequence comes from Ruminococcus sp., assembly GCA_017443395.1. Taxonomy (GTDB): domain Bacteria; phylum Bacillota; class Clostridia; order Oscillospirales; family Ruminococcaceae; genus Ruminococcus. The sequence goes on from JAFRXR010000148.1 coordinate 1,708, forward strand.
TCGCCGTTGTTGAATACGTCAGCCTGAAGCTTGCCGATACCCTCAAGCTTGTAGGAATCGGGATCAGCCTGATTACGCATGATAGCAACTACGTCGCCCATGTTTACGACCTTATCGTCGTTAGCGTCGCCCCAGAGCATATCTGTATCGCCAGATGTGCTGGAGGAGCCCTGTGTCTTAGGCTCATCGTCAACGTCGGGAGCGTCTGCGATCTCATCGTCGAGGAAGGAGATCACCCATGCGAACGGAGCGTTCCAGTTGATAGTAACCTCGTTAACGGACCATGCTTCGATCGAGTCAACGTAGCACTTCTGAGGAGCTACCTCGCCTCTCTTGTAGCCGAGACCGCCAACGTACGGATCCTGAAGTCCGGAACCAGGACCACCGGAGAGAACTCCATCGGGAGCCTTCGGGAAGTTGTGGTCGAGCTCGTAGGACCAGAATCTGTGGTGAGGATTCTTTGTGTAGTAGTCGCCAGTACCAGTTACATAAGAGATACCCTGACCGTTACGTCCGAAGATGTAGTCGAGAGCAGCACCTACGCCGCTGATATAGCTGTTATCGCCCTTGATCTTATAGCCGTAAGCCATAACGATAGCGTTGTTGATAACGAAGGAGTTGGAGCCCCACTCGTAACCGGTGATAGTGATGCCCTCACCGATATTTACAGCATCCTGGAAGGAAGCCTCCTTATACGGGATAGCCATACCCTCCTTAGACTGCTGGTCGAGGTAAGCGTCAGCAGCAGCAACGATGGAGTCCTCGATAGCTGTCTTGTTAGCAGCTGTGAGGTCTGTCAGAGCAGCATTGTCCTTGTTGAGGTACAGTGTGAGAGTACCGCAGCCTGCTGTACAGCCCCAGTTGAAGGAGCTGAAGGAGCCAGCGTTCTCACCGCCACCGAGGTTAGTTGTGATGCTGAATGCCTTATCATTGCCAGTTGAGTCGTTCGGGTTCTTGTATTCCTTGAGGTCGTTGTAGTACTTGGAATCGCCTGTTGTAGCGTAGAGCTCACAAGCTGCCCAGTAAGCGTCGTCGCCTACGTATGTATCACCGTAAGCACCGCCGCCGATAGCCTGATCAAGAGGAGCGAAGAGCGGATCCTTATCAGAGTTGCCCTCAGCAATATTCCACTTGCTCTTCATAGCCATGATTGCCTCATAGCTGTCCTCTGCGTGCTGGAGGCAGGTAGCAGCGTATGTATCGTCGATACCCTTCCAGAGACGTGCAGCCTGAGCAGCACAAGCGATCATGTTGAATGTAGCAGCATACGTCGGAGGCTTAACTATACGGATAGTGCCCCAGCCCTTTACCTTGTTGCCTGATGCGTCTACGTGATCCTCAGCGTAGTTCCAAGGCTCAACAGCAAGACCGGTCCACTTGTGGTCGTGCATCTTGTGGTAAACGAGACCCTTGTTTGTACCGGAGTCAACGATCATCTTGAACATGAAGTCGAGCTCTACCTTGGTCTCATCGAGGATATCAGGATTGCTGTCGCCGCTCTCCGGGATAGACATAGCATTGCCTGTCCACTTGGAATCTGTACCGGAAGCCTTGGAGAGCTCGTACATATTCTGGAGTGTCCATACGGAGATACCGCCGTTAACAACGTACTTACCGTGGTCACCAGCGTCGTACCAACCGCCTGTGCAGTCGAGCTGACCGTTGGACTTCTCAACGTCGGAGCCGTCACTTGCGTAAGCCTTTACCCACTTGGACTGGATATAAGCCATATCCTTAACGTGACCAGCCTGGTGTGCAAGGTCAGCAGGTGTCTGACCGTCGCCGGCAGATGTGATGTATGCAGCCTGGATCTCGACGCCGGAACGGTTCTGGTAGTAGTAGTTCAGAGCATTCTTGAGAACGCCGTCGTAAACGTTATCTGTACCAGGATCAACGACATCGAAGTCGTGGGAGATATACATCTTGTATGTCTCCTTGGTGTATCTGTTTGTAGAAGTATTGGAGGTATCATCTACCTCGATATGGTAGCCTGTTCCGGCAGGAACGTCTGTGAAGTCGAGGAGCTGGATATACTCGCCCGAGCCGTAGTCAGCGCCGTTTGTGCCGCGGCCGGCGAACTGCTCGCCTGTACCGGTATAAACAGTGTTGCCGGACTTGTCAACGACCTTGAAGGATACGGGGCTGATCTTCTCATCTGTAGCGTAGGAAGCTACCTTCTTGAGGTTTGTGAAGTAACCTACCTGATTGAGACGAACGTCACTTCTGGGAGTAACGTAGCCCATTTCATTAGTTGTATCCCAGTCACAGGCTGTGCTCGATGTACACTCAAGGCTGAGGTTATCGAACTTGAGCACTGTTCCCTTCGGGAAGCAGTCAAAGCTCTCCTGGTGCTGACCGCGTCCGCCGTAGTGGAATGCCCACTCAGCAACATCGAGGTCCTGATCAGCTGTGAATGTAGCCTCGAGGTGGTTGTCGCCCTTAGCGATGTAGATCGGATCCCAAGACTGATTGAAGCCGATGTTTGAACCGGACTGAGTCGTGCTGGGAGCCTCTGTAGCGCCCATGTTGTTGTGCCAGATCTCAAGGTCTCCGGAGAGATCGCCGATCTTGGTGTACATACGGCCGTCGCTGCTCGAATTAACATCGAAGCTTACCTTGTAGGTCTCGCCAGCCTTGATCTTCAGACCTCTGTGACGGAGCTGAAGGTCCCATCTGGACTCACCGCCGTTAACGGAGCCGCCGATGTTGACGAGCTCAACGTTGTAAGTACCGCCGGAGATGTCGAATTTCTGGTTAGCCGGATTTGTCTGGCAGGTATGCCACGGAAGTCCGATGCCGTCTTCAAAGTCGACCTGACCTACCATGAGACCTGCAGATGTGCTCATTGGAACGAATGCAGCAGTTGAGGAAGCGAGCATAGCTGCTGCCATAACGCCAGCGCCTGCCACTTTCGCAAAATTCTTGTGCATTTTTAGTACCCTCCCTGAAAAAATATAATTTTATAACGCAATGCCAGTGCAAACATTGCGGTTATACCTTGAATGTGAAAAACAAGCGCAAGTGCTGTCACACAGCACGCACCAAACCTACGCTTATCCTCCATAATTATATTATATCCTAATTCAAAAGGCAATAGTTTTTTGGAAATTCGTGTATTTTCCTAATCACTCATCTCAACTTTTGTACACTTTCACAAAAATGTAAAAAATAAAAAGGGAGACGGATCCCCCTTTTTGAATAAATTATGAATTAGTTTTGATAGCTTTCAGGAAGTGACGTAACAAGTCCCGCTTCAAAGCGCTGAATGCTGAGTGCGTCGTTGTTTGTGATACCGTCGCCGCGGCTGGATACGTCTGCAAGATCCCTGCCCTCGGGTGTGAATTCAAACTCGTCGGGGTTAGCCATGCACTGCATGATGAATACTGCGTCAGCCATATTCACCTCGCCGTTGTAGTTTGCGTCGCCGTAGAGCTTATTCTCATCAGAGCCGCTCGTTGTGGTCGTGGTGGTTGTCGAGGTCGTGCTCGAAGGAGCGGTAGTCTGTGTCGGGTCGGGAGTCGTGCCGTCGGGCTCTGTGCCCCATACGAGGATACCGTCAACGTACATGGTCATATGCTCGTTGAGGGCTTCGGGGAGCGCAAGGTCGGACATACCCGATGCAAGGGTCTCGTATGAATAGTCGTTGGTCGGATCCCATGCGCCCTTCGTGGACTGTCCGTCGATAGCGTCCGGGATAGAGATACGGAACTGTACCTCGTCGCGGTGCTCGCTCTGACCGGTCGGCATGATAGCTCTGCCGTCCTCGAACTTGATAAGAGCATAGTAGGTCATGCCTGTGGGGTCGCCCTCATATTTATAAGGACCGGAGACTGTCGCGTAGCCCTGAGAACCAGCGCTGTACTGCTGCGAGTTGCTCGTTACCTTGATGTCATCAACGGAAAGTCCGCCTGCGATGACCTCGGAAACGTCGAAGTAGTAGCGGTATTCAATGTTCTCGGATACTCTTGCCGGCCATGCGGTGTGGTTCATTGCCCACGCCTTGACTTCGGTGTAGCTGTCGCCCTTGCCGTTGATAGTCGCGGATATCTCCCACTCAGCCCACTTAGGGGTCTCGGCAACGGGGAAGTCAGCGAGGATCTCTCCGCCGTAGTCGTCTACCATAGCGCAGAGGCAGGCTGTGAAGCCGGCATTGTAGTCGATAGCTACCTCGGTGTTCGTGTAGGAGCCGTTGCTGTCGTCGAACGAGCCGTCTGCGTTCGGGCCGCCCTCAAGTGCGCCGTAGAGGACGTGCGCGTACTCTGTCTGCCAGTGTCCGCCCTCGCTCTCATCTGTACCGAGCGCGTTCCAGTGGTCGTCGTGGATACCGGAAGCACCTCTGTGGTGTACATTCACGGCGTTCTTGCCCATGCCGATGACGTAGCTGAGTCCGATGTCGTTGTCACCGAAGGCGTAGTCCATCATCTTCTTTGCCCATGTATCGTACTTCTCAGCGGAGGCTGAGTCGTCCTTGAAGATCGTATCTGCTGCGACCTTGGCGATCCATGCTGTATTAGAAGTATATCTCAGCGAGCCCCACGAATTGAGTATCGGGAGACCATCGGGGGTCTGTGCGATGGACTTTCCGCCGTAGCCGTTCATCCAGAATTCAAGATGATGAGCAACGTGGGTCACCCACTCCTGCTTGCCTGTGTTTATCGCATAGAGCAGAGCCGCAGCCTGCGTTGTGTCGTCCCAGCAGAAGCCCCATGTGAACTTCTTCTCGGTAGACTGGCTCTCGAGCGGGAAGAGCGGGATATAGTCGCTCTCGCACTTGTCGAGGTATGCCTGATCGCCGGTAGCCATGTACATCCAGTTTGCTGCGTAGAACAGCTCGTCGATGAAGTTGTCGGTGCCGGAGTTGTTGGTCGTCTTATAGTAGCCCGCCTGAATGCCCATATCCTCGTCAGCGTCCGCGCCCTTCTGTGCGTAGACGTCGTTAGCGAGCTTGAACAGGCTCTCGGCGTGGGCGAGGTAGCTTGCAGCGAGTTCGGGATCCTCGTCCTTGAATACGATGTATCCGCCAGCCATAGCAGCAGCCATTTCAGCAACGGTCGTGCAGCAGGTTATCTCGTCGTAGGGTCTGTCCTCGGTGCCGTTCTGGAGGTTGTACTTTCTGATGTAGACCTCGGGGCTGCCGTACCATTTATGGTCGAAAGCGTCATCGCCGATAGTACCGATGACCTTGTCGCCGAGGTCGCAGGCAGCTACGTAGTCAAGTCCCCACTGGAGGTTCTTGAGGTAGATGTCGTAGAGACCGGCGTCCTTTACAGCGTCCTTGTACTGGATAACGCCCCAAGCCAGTACCGATGCGGTGTAGGCGTTGGTGAGCGTGAATTTGAGGTGGTCGCCGGCATCGAACCAGCCGCCCGGGATAACGTCGGCGTCAGTGCCGTCCTCCTTGAGCATGGAGTCGCCGCGCCACGATACCTCGTTCCAGTCCGGCAGCCTGCCCGCCTGCTGTACCTCGTAGAAGAACATGGACTTTTGCAGCGCCTCAGCGTAATTGTAGCCGGAAGCTGCAGCCGCTGTTACAGCGTCGCCCGCATTCTGCGCAGGCATATATGCTGCAATGCCCGCCGTTACAGCCAGTGCCGATGCTGCTGCGGTGATTTTCTTTAATAGCATATTGATTTCCCCTCTCGTAAAATTTCGTATGGCCCTCCCGCCATACGTATACATATTAACTATACATCATTTTGCGCCGGTTGTCAAGGATTTTTATGTAATTTACCTGCGGCGCAGCTTTCGCCTGGACGGTCCGGCAAAGGAAAAGCTCCCCGGTTGGGGAGCTTTTTGGCTTTTATGCGGAAACCGCTGTTTCAACGGGGCGCTCTGCGCTCTCAACGGGGAGCTCGGTGTAGATTCCAGCCTCGTACTGCTGTATCGCGAGCGCGTCATTGTTGGTGACGCCGTCGTTGCCGATAACGTCTGCGTTTATCCTGCCCTGTGCTGTGAGTGAGTAGTTGTCCGGGTCTGCCTGACTTCTCATGATCGCTACGGCGTCTGCCATGTTGACCTCGCCGCTCTCATTTGCGTCGCCGGCGAGATACTTGCCGGAAACTGCTGCCGTCGTGGTGGTCGTGGTCGTCACGGAGGACTCAGTTGTCGTTGCCGCTGCGCTGTTTACCTTGCACTCCACGATCTCGCAGGGCTGGTCGATGCCGACTTCATTTGCAGCATCCCATACATTCGACCACCATACCTGAAGCTCGGCAGATGTGAAATCTGCGGGGACTTCGTCAAGCTCGATCGTGTATGTGAGTGTGCCGTCTGCGTCAGCGTTGCCGCTCCACTCGACGTTCGTCCAGTCGGCAGCGGTCGTTCCGTAGCCGAGAGCGCCGCCGATAGATGCGCCGGGAGCTCCCTCGATAGTGAACTCGAGCGTGCAGCCGGTCTTGTCGCCTTCGGGAAGTGTTACGCTCTTCTTTACCACCTCGAACACGAAAGCTGCTGTGGTCGTGGTAGTTGTGGGGTCTGCTGTAGTTGTGACAGTTGTCTGTCTTGTTGTTGCAGTAGTGTCAACGTTGCGTGTGTAGAGGTCTGCCGGGAGTTCATCGAGAGTGATGCAGTAATCGCTCTGGTACATCTCGATAGTGTCCTCGAGGGTATTGAATACGGGGTTCGTGAGGAAGTTGTTATTGTCGCTGCCGCCGTCGTACCATGTGCAGAAGTAGAGCCAGCCAGCCTTGTCCTCGGTGAGGTTGGAGACTGTGGAGAAGCAGTCGTTCTCTGCCATGGAGACCATCTTGGCGCTGTTGTAGCGCTCCATTATGCCGTAGAATGTCGAGGCAATAGCGCTGTCGTTGTGCTGGAGCACAGCGGAGCCTGTAGACCAGTCTGTGCAGTTGTACTTATCGTAGCCGATGATGTCAACGTACTCATCGCCGGGGTACCAGTTTGCGGAGGTATCGAAGTTATAGCTGTTCCACTCCCAGATGAGGTTGTGGCAGTCGAAGTCCTCTGTCAGGGTCTTGTAGGTGTAGATCCAGAGCTGCTTGTAGACAGCGGAGCCTTCCTTGCCCCACCAGAACCATGAGCCGGTCTCACCGCCGCCGCCTTCTGCCTCGTGGAGAGGTCTCCAGATGACCGGTATGCCCTCAGCCTCGAGCTTCTTGAACTCAGCGGCGAGAGTCGTGAGGGACTGACGGTAGTACTCGTACTCCTTTGTGCCTTCGGTGTATGCATTTGAGGGCGAGAAGTTATTGTCCTTGGCTGTGTAGGAGGTCTGTGCCCAGTCGATACGGTCGCCGATGGTGTAGCTGTCGATATCGTTGGGGACGTTGATGTGGAAGGAAGCAGTTGCGATACCGCCCTTGTCCTTTACCCACGAGATGACGCGCTCCGTGGAGCCGTCGTCGCTGCCGAATGCAGGGCAGCAGAAGTTGCCGTAGTCGAAGCCTCTGATAGCCGGGTAGTGTCCGGTGTTCTCCTTGAGGTACTCGAACTCCTGCTCGAGTCCGTGGGGACCGTAGTTGTAGATCTCCTGCTGACCGGAGATGATGTGGTTTCCGTACATCTCCGCGAGGTAGTCCATAAGGCTTGCCGCCTCTGCGGTAGCTTCAGGGTCGCAGGGAGTAGTTTCTGCCGCCTTGATGTCGGGCAGCACGGCGGATTCAACAGTGAAGTAATCGAACATTGTCCAGCCCCATGAGGAAGTGATCTTGAGCGTGTTCTCGCCTGCAGCGAGCTTTACGGACGACTTGATAGGCTCGTAGCTGTCGCTCTTCGGGATAGAGAGGCTTCCCTGAGATGCGCCGTTGATGTAGAAATCCTGCTGCTTTGAGCCGCCCACGCCGTGAGCGTAGATGGTGATGTCGTAGATGCCTGCGGACTCTACGGTAAAGGTCATTTCGATCGTTCCGTCGTCCTTCATGTAGAGTATGCTGCCGCCGCTCGCCGAGGAATCGGTATCGACAGCAGTCGCACCGGTGACTGTCGCGTCCTCGAACTCGTACTTGGCAGCGTCTGCCGCCGTTACGGTGACAGAGCTTACGAGCGCGGTGTTAAGCGCCATCGCAGCCGCTAAAGCTGCCGCACCCGCCTTGCGTAAGATCTTAGAATACATGATATGATATCCCTCCAAAGATAATATTGTACTTTAATTATACATTCTGTTTAAGGAAAAATCAAGAAGTTTCTATAATTGTTTACAATTGAAGAAAAACTTTGGTCATTCAGACAAATCAAAGTCTCTCGTTTTGACGTAATAGTGAAATTCAGCTTAAATCTTGCTTAAATAATGCAAAATTTAAGAAAGGCTCATTTCCGGAAATTTCTTGTTGCCTTTTGACGATTCCTGCATAAAATAAAGTAAACGGCAAAATGCTATGCGCCGTCCCGGAGTGGCTTACGCCCGCGGATCGCTTCGGGGCACAGGGCGTATTCCGGACGGCTGTTATGATATAGATCACGGGGAGCCCGCCGGCTCCCCGTGCTTTTTAATGTGCAGGCTTCCCAAATAAAACTCCGCTGTGTGCCATACGGCACACAGCGGAGTATCGTTTATTCTGAAGTAGTCGTGGGCTGCTCCTTCTCGGTACGCTGGACTGTGACGTTGATGTTCTTCACTGCCCATACGTTGTCGTACTTCGTGGAGGTTATCGTTATCGGGTAGGTGAACTGCTCTCCGGAGATCTCCGCGTTCAGCAGGTTGATGTCCGCGATGAAGTCGTTCGCCGTGATGTCGTCGATGATGTCAGCCGGTGCGACTATGTCCACGGGCAGGTTCTGCGTAATGACAGAGTACTCGTAGTTACCGGCGGGAGCGTTGCTTATGGTGAAGCGGCTTCCGTCGAGGGTTATCCGTTTGGTCGCGAGCTCTGAGCTGTCGAGCGAGACAGTCACCGACTCGAGGTTCGACATATTCATACAGTCGTTCTGCTCGAGGATATCGCTCAGGTAGAAGGTCTGCGAGAAGTCGAGCGAAAGCTGGCTGAGCTCGATCTTGCCGATGTCGAGCGTATCCGGCATCTCGGACGAGCTGTTCTTCGAGGCTATGGTTATCGACTCCGCTGACATATTGAACTTCACGCTGTCCTTGTCGAAGTACGACGGCGCGACTATCTGGACGTTCAGTCCGACGGTCTTCTGCGTGAGGACGGGTATGTCGATGACGAAGCTGGTGTTGCTGAATTCGAGCCCCGACTGGTCGATGAGCGTGCCGTCGCTGGTGTAGAGCTGCAGCTCGTCGCTGGTGAGCGAATACGAGGAGTCGAGCGTCATTTCCTTGTCGGACACTGCGTAGACGTCGGATATCTTGCTGAGCTGTGCGGAGGGCCCTGTGATATTGACCTCGCTGGGCTCGCAGGTGAACTCATCGTAGTTTATGGTCTTGTTCTCCGCGAAGGACACATTCGGTATCCTCGGGGTGACCGCGAAGGTGCGGGTCTCGTACTTATCGAAGACGACCTTCGCGCTCGCCGGGGTTATCGACTCGACCGTGTACTCGATACCGGTCGTGCTGCGGACCTTTATCTCAAGGGTCTTGTTTCCGGCGGTGGTGACGCCTGAGGCGTCGATGTACGCGACGAGGTTGCCGTTGTTGATGCTTCCGATCTGGGTACGGCTTCCAAGCAAGCGCACGCTGACCTCATCGACGTCGCAGGAGATAACGCTCAGACCGCTGTCTGCGGCGGAGGTGCCTGCGAGATCGAGCGACAGCTCAACGTGGTCGATCGTCTTGGGTGCCGACGGGTACAGCGTCATAGAGACGATGAACCATGTTATGAATGCGAGAAATATCGCGTAGACCGCGAGCGAAAGGTTGGACTGGCTCCCCTTGCGGAACGCGGAGCGGAATCTCTTGAATACGCTCATTTCTTTTTCCTCCTTTCAAACAGTGAGGAAAAGGTCTTCCGGGGCGACTTTCCTGCGTTCTGATCCTCGTAGAAGATCTCGGTGTGCAGGAGCTCGCTGAGCTTTTCGCGGGTGAAATCCCTTGTGAGGCTGCCGTTCATCGCCACGGAGATCTGTCCCGTCTCCTCGGAGACGACTATCACTACCGCATCTGAGTTCTCGCTCATGCCGATAGCGGCTCTGTGGCGCGAGCCGAGCTTCTTATTTATAGCGGCGTCGTTCTGCGGCTTCGGAAGGAAGCACGCTGCCGCAAGTATCATGCCGTCCCTCATGATGACTGCGCCGTCATGGAGCGGGGTCTTTGGGTAGAAGATGTTGCCGAAGACCTCCTTGCTGGGGACTGCGTTGAGTATAGTGCCTGTTTCTATCTGTTCTCCGAGGCGTACCTGCCTCTCGCAGACTATCAGTGCGCCCGTGCAGCTCGCGGAGAGCTCGACGCAGGAGTCACAGACTGCTTCTATGGCGGTGTCCCACTTCGCGGCGATGTCGTCCGACATAGAGCCTATGCCGAATATCTTGACGCCGAGACGGGTACGTCCGAATTTTTCGAGAGCGCGGCGGAGCTCCGGCTGGAAAAGCACCAGCATGGCGATGAGTCCGACGCCGAGCGCCTTCTCGAGGATATACTTTATTACCTTCAGTCCGAGCACACGGCTGATGAAGTAGCCCGCGACAAGGAGAAGTATTCCCTTGACGAGCTGACCTGCACGGGTCTCGCGTATCAGCTTCAGCAGCAGGTAGATTATGTAGGCGAGCAGAGCCATGTCTATCAGGTCGATAGGCTCGAGCGTACTCAGTATGCTCAGGAAAGCGTCGCGAAAATCTATTATCGTATTATATACACTGCTCCACGACATTTACACACTTCCTTTCAGGCTGTTTTACACATATTCATAGACCCGCGCTTTTCTCTGTCTTATGTAGGGGGGATCTCTCCCCCGCTGCCTGCGCGCAGTCCGTCATATTATTATTGTACCACAAATCAGGATAATTTCAATAGTTTTTTGCAAATTTCTCTCTTAGATCAGCGATTTTTTTATAGTCCGGGCGAGCATTACTGCGTCCTCGGAGCGGCTGAATGCCGACGGAGCGAAGCGGACGGTGCCGTTTTCAGTGCCGAGCGTCGCGTGGGCGAGCGCTGCGCAGTGGAATCCCGCCCGCAGACAGTAGCCCTTCTCCGAGAGCAGCTCCGCCGCTCTTTCCGGCTGCACGCCGTCGATGTTGAACGAGACTATCGGAACGTATCCAGCCTCCGGGCTGCGGTAGACCGTCACTCCGCTGCTGCCGAGCTCGGAGATGAAGCTCCGGCATATCTCCTCCTCGCGGCGGCGGATAATCTCCGCACCGTGCTTTTTCACGAACTCTATCCCCGCCCTGACGGTCATCGCGCCGGTGACGTTGAGCGTGCCGCTCTCGAGCATATCCGGCAGGAAGTCCGGCTGCTCGAGGCTCTGTGAGGCACTGCCCGTGCCGCCCTGCATTATGGGCTTTATCCGGAAAGCGCCGTCTGTGACGAGGAGCCCGGTTCCGGATATGCCGTACAGTCCCTTGTGCCCAGCGGTGCAGAGGATATTTATCCCGTCGCCGAGCTTTACATCTATCAGTCCGCACGCCTGTGCGCCGTCCGCAATGAAGCATATCCCCCGCTCGCGGCAGAGCTCAGCTATCTCACGGTACGGGAGAAGCTGTCCCGTGACGTTGCTCGCGAGGGTGCAGACCACCGCCCGTGTGTCCGGGCGCATAAGTCGGCGGAAGCTCTCAACGGTGCGCTCCGTGTCGGGATAGACCCGCGCGACGGAGAGCGTGATCTTTTCCTGCGCCGCGAGCTGAAAAGCCGGTCGTGCTGCGGAATTGTGCTCCATGCTGCTGATGATGAGGTGCCCTCCGTCTGCCATTACGCCCTGTATCGCGAGGTTGAGCGAGTGGGTACAGTTGAGCGTGAACACGGTATTCTCAGGCTGTGCGCCGAAGAAGTCAGCAGCGGTCTCGCGAGCGGAATACACCGCACGCGACGTTCTCATGGCGAGCTGATGTCCTCCGCGTCCCGCATTCCCGCCGTAGAGACGTATCGCCTCCGCAGCTGCCTCCCTCACGGAGACCGGCTTGGGATAGGTCGTGGCGGCGTTATCGAAATTCACCATGTCACTCACCTCCGCTCATGCCGGAAAACGGCACGGAATACTGTCTGAGCACCTCAGCGGCGGCACGGCAGCTTCCCGTTATATGCAGCGAATATCCGCAGCTCTTGCCGGGCGCGGGGTCGCTGCGTCTTATCTCAGTCGGATACCCCCGGGCGCGCAGGAGCTTCTGTGCCTTGAGCGCGAACGTGTACGAGGGCATTGCCGCAATGCAATCCTTCACAATTATCACCCCTGACAGGCAGACTGCGCTTGCATTTGCGGTACATTATATTGTATGTGGGCGGAGGGTACGGCGTGACGGACAAAAAAGACCGCACCCTCAGGTGCGGTCCTTGAATATTCTGATCATTCAGCGTCAGATGTCTCAGCAGCTGCCTCCTCGGTGGAGTAAACTACCTCATCTGCATTGTCGTCAGCCTCTTCAGCCTCGTCCTCAAGAAGAGCACGCATGGAGATGCTGATACGCTTGGACTCTGTGTCGATGTCGATGATCTTTACGTCAACTACGTCGCCAACGGAAAGGATATCCTTTACGTTCTCGACCTTCTTGTTAGCAAGCTGGGAGATGTGGATAAGTCCGTCCACACCGTCGATGATCTGTGCGAATGCACCGAAGCTCGTGATAGAAACGACTGTAGCCTTTACAACGTCGCCTACCTGATAGTTTGCAAGGAAGATCTCCCACGGATTGTCCTCAGCCTTCTTGAAGCCGAGGGAAATGCGGTTCTCCTCGCGGTTGAGATCCTTGATGTATACCTCAAGTGTATCGCCGACATTTACGACCTCGCTCGGATGCTTGATGCGCTTCCAGGAGAGCTCGGAGATGTGGACCATACCGTCGATGCCGCCGAGGTCAACGAATGCGCCGAAGCTGGTGAGAGACTTAACCTTGCCGACAAATGTGTCGCCGACATTAGCGCTCTCCCAGAACTTAGCCTGAGCCTCTGCCTTCTTTGCGTTCTGGACAGCCTTGATGGAGCCGACTGCTCTCTTTCTGCCCTCAGTTACCTCGATGATAGTGAACTCTACCTTCTGCTTGAGGAGCTGCTCGAGCTCTGCGCCTCTGGGGAGACCTGTCTGAGAAGCGGGGATAAATACTCTTACGCCGAGATATGTAAGGGTAACGCCCTTGTTTACTACGTGCTGGACAACGCCCTCGAGTACTGTGCCCTCTTCCTTTGCCTTGAGGACTGTCTCGTAGCCAGCCTGCTCGTCTACCTTTCTCTTGGAAAGCTGAGCAGTGCCCTCTGCGTCGTTCACCTTGATAACGATGAGCTCGATCTCGTCGCCGACCTTTGCGATATCAGCGGGCTTGAGGGCGGGATCGTCTGTAAGATCCTCGAGCTTTACATAGCCTGTGTGCTTTGTGCCGAGATCAACTGTGATCTCCGCGTTGTCAACGCTCACTACTATGCCCTTGACTTTCTCTCCTGTATGTATTTTTTTGAACGACTGGTCGATCGCTTCAGCGAAATCGATCTCCTCGTCCTGAATGTTCGTGATATTTTCATTCTCTGCCATTGTTGTTTGTACCTCCTTGATTATATAAGCCGGCGTTGACGCACCGGCAGTAATGCCGATCTTTTCAGCACCGGGCAGATCCAACTCGCGCAGCTCATCGGCGTTCTCGATATGATACGTCGTGCAGTAGCGGCTGCACACCTCATACAGCTTGACTGTATTCGAGCTGTGGCGCCCTCCCACTACGAGCATTATATCGGAAGCCTTTGCGAGCTCTGCCGCGTCGGACTGCCTTGTATCGGTAGCGTTGCAAATAGTATCGAAAATGACGATGTTCTCATCGTCCTTCGGGATCACATTAAGACAATCACCCCATACTACTATATTATACGTCGTTTGCGCGACAATTGCAACCTTTTTTCGCAAATTTTTATAAGTTTTTTCAAAAAAGTCCTTTAGCTCAAAATTATCCTTGAATACGAAATAATTTTGTTCACAATGCCCAACTATTCCCTGCACCTCCGGGTGGGAGGCGTCTCCTGCGATGAGTATGAAGCAGCCCTCCGCGGTCTTTTCGGCGACTATCCTGTGTATCCTCGAAACGAACGGACAGGTCGCGTCGAGCATTCTGCCGCCGCGCGCCTCTATCTGGTCGTAGACCTCCCTGCCGACGCCGTGCGAGCGGATAACGACGGTCTCGTCCGGCTCGAGCTCGGAGACATTCTCGATTATCCTCGCGCCCTTCGCCTTCATGTCGTTCACGACGTCCTGATTGTGGATTATCGGGCCGAGCGTGGCGACCTTTGTCCCCTTTTCGAGCTCGCCGTAGACCATTTTCACCGCTCTGTCCACTCCGAAGCAGAAGCCCGCAGACTTCGCGACTGTGACCTTACTCATCTGCCTTTTCCTCCTCCGGTGCCGGCTCGCCCTCAACGAGCGCCTTGATGTCCGCCATGTAGCGGTTCTTGAGCTTAACGAGCTGACGCGGGTTAGGCTCGTTCATGTCGTCAACGTAGTCCTTCGGGTCGATCGGCTCGCCGTACTTCACAGTGACCTTGGTGCGGAATTTCAGCTTCTCGCCGTAGACCACGCCCACGGGGACGATCCTCTTGTCCGCGCGCGCCGCAATCAGCGCCGCACCGGTGTGTCCGCGCCCGACCTTTCCGTCCTTGGAGCGCGTGCCCTCGGGGAATATCATCATGCTGCGCCCGCCGTTCAGGTTGGCGACTGCGGTGTCGATGACGCCTGTGTCGCCCTTGCCGCGCGCCACCGGGAACGCTCCGAGCGAGCGTATCAGCCACGCGAACAGCTTCTTCCCGAAAAGCTCCTCCTTCGCCATGAAGCAGAGCTTTCCTCTCGCGCCGCAGCCGACGAGCGGCGGGTCGGCGTAGCTGCGGTGGTTCGAGGCGTATATCACGGTTTCTCCCTTGGGTATGTCCTTTCTGCCCTCGAAGTGCAGGCTGTACATTATGCGGAAGTACAATCTGACGAGGAATTTCAGTATCGCGTACATCACTTGCGCTCCTCTCCGACTGTCTCTGTGATTATGCGGATCATCTCGTCCGCGGACTCCTCGAGCGTGAGGTGGGTCGTATCCACGAGCACGGCGTCCTCAGCCTGCTTCAAGGGAGCTGTCGCGCGGTGCATATCGTTGTAGTCGCGCTCGATGATATCGCAGAGGATATCCTCGTAGCAGGGGCAGTTCGGCTTGGCGGAAAGCTCCTTGTAGCGTCTCATGGCGCGCTCCTCCGGGGAGGCTGTAAGGAAGATCTTCACGTCCGCGTCGGGCAGGACGACCGTGCCGATGTCGCGTCCGTCCATGATGACGTTGTTCTCGCGGGCTATCTTCTGCTGGGTGCCGAAGAGGTACTCCCGGACAGCCGGTATCGCGGACGTGCGCGATGCCTCCATTGATATCTCAGGCGTGCGGATAAGCTCCGAAACGTCCCTGTCACCGAGGAATACCCTCTGTGCGCCGTCGATGAAGCGCAGGGAGACGTCTGCCCCGGGGAGCGACTTCTCGATGTCCTCATCAGCGATGTGATTCTCGCTGATGTACAGGGCTATGGTGCGGTACAGCGCACCGGTGTCTACATATATGTATCCCAGCTTCGCCGAGACCATTTTCGCTATCGTGCTCTTGCCTGCGCCCGCAGGTCCGTCTATCGCAATATTTACCGTACTCATCGTAGGTACCTCCTGTCAGTCATTCGTTATCCTCGCGCCGAAGGGCATCAGCGCGAGCTTTGCCTGCTTGAACATCTGCATACCGAAGGGTATGCCTATTATCGTGATACAAAATACAGATCCTGCTGCCGCGAAGGTCACTGCCATTTCAAGTCCGGGCAGCAGCAGCCAGATTATGTTTGCCAGCAGCGAGACCGTCCCGCCGCCGTATTCCACCTTTTTCCCGAACGGGAAGAACGCCAGCTCCGCAAACTTGAAGCACTGTATCCCCATGGGTATGCCTATCACTGTCACGCAGCACAGCAGCCCCGCCAGCGACCACAGCAGCCCGCCTAACCAGCCTCCCGTCAGGAACCATATCGTATTACCTATGCAGCCCATATCATACCTCCGTCATGAGTTCACAGCTGCGCAGTACGCGGTAGAGAACGCTATCTGCAAGTTGAATCCGCCTGTGTAGGCGTCCACGTCGATGACCTCGCCCGCGAAATACAGCCCCGGGAGGAGCTTCGACTGCATGGTCTTGGGGTCGATCTCCTTCACGGACACGCCGCCCGAGGTGATTATCGCCTCGTCGATCGGTCGGAAGCCCGAGATATGCACCGGGAACGCCTTTATCAGCTCCCCGAACGCTCTGCGCTGCCCGCGCGTCACGCTGTTGACCTTCCGCTCCAGCTCGATACCGGACAGCCGCACCGCCACGGGTATCAGCTTCGCCGGGAGGAGCTTTCGTATGCCGTTGATGAAGTCACGGTTGAGATTTTCCGCGAAATCCCGCTGTATGCGTGCGTCGAGCTGCTCAGGCGTGAGTGCGGGCTTGAGGTCGATGAGCACTCTCCAGCTGCCCGAGGCGATGTCCGGGATATGCGAGCTCGCGCTCAGCACGAGAGGTCCGCTCATTCCGAAGTGAGTGAACAGCATCTCGCCCTGCTCGCTCCAGACCTGTTTGTCGCCGTTCAGCAGCGTGAGCTTCACGTTGCGCAGCGACAGTCCCATGAGCTCCGCGCAGTATTTGTCGGGCGAGGTCAGCGGCACAAGACTTGGCTTCAGCTCCGTGACCGTATGTCCCGCCTGCTGCGCGAGGGCGTAGCCGTCGCCGGTCGAGCCCGTTGCGGGGTAGGACTTGCCTCCGCACGCGATGACGACCGACTCCGCTCGGTATTCCTCGCCGCCGGCACGCACTCCCCTGCACGCGCCGTCCTCGGTGATGAGCTTGGTCACGCGCCTGTTCACGACGCTCACGCCGAGGGACTTCATCTCCCGCGCGAGGGCGTCAGCGATGTCGTTTGCGCTGTCACTGACCGGGAACACGCGGTTTCCGCGCTCGGTCTTGAGCGGGACGCCGAGCTCCTCGAAGAAGCTCATCGTGTCCTCGCTCGAAAATGCCGCGAAGGCGCTGTGAAGGAACCGCGGATTCGTCGGTATATTGCGGAAAAGCTCGTCGGTCGGGCAGTTGTTGGTGACATTGCACCTGCCCTTGCCGGTTATGCGGAGCTTGCGTCCGAGCCGCTCGTTCTTCTCGAAGACGAGCACGCTTTTTCCGTACCGCGCCGCCCAGACCGCCGCGAAGCAGCCTGCCGCGCCGCCGCCTACTATTATAGTATCAGTCATCGTTATCCCTCATGAGCGAGCGCAGCTTTTCGCGTATCAGCGCGCGCCGCGCTTCAGTCTCTTTCTTGTCCGCGGACCACTTCCCGCCGCGCCGCACGAGAATGTCCCCCTCGCGGGCGTCCTCCGGGAGCTGCTCCGCATGGACCCTTATCGTGCCGTTTTCGGTCGAGAGCACCGCGAAGCTGCCCTCGAATCTGTCAAGTACTGTCATGTCCTTACCTCTCCGTCCGCACGGAAACGCCGTCCCCGCCGGACTGAAATACTATCGTGCCGCACTCGTCCGTGCGGTAGATCCTGTCGGTGTAAGCCTCGATGCGTCTGAGCGCGGAGGCGTGCGGGTGACCGTAGGAGTTGCCCGCGCCGCACGAAATAACGGCGTATTCCGGCTTTATCACGCTGAGGAGCTCGTCTGAGCTCGAGCTGTAGCTGCCGTGATGTCCCGCCTTGTAGACAGTGACGTGCGTGAGCCTGCCGCCCTGCACCATTTCCGCCTCGGAGGTCTCCTCCGCGTCGCCGGTCAGCAGAAAGCTGTCCCTGCCGTGACGAATGAGAACGGACACAGAGTAGTCGTTCAGGTCGTCGTATTCGGGGCTGTTCGGGGCGATCATCTCGATCTCCGCCGCGCCGAGCGTTATCACTCGCCCGACCTCAGCCTCGGTGAGCGGCACTCCCTCCGCAGCGCACGAGTCAAGAAATTCCTCGAAATACCGCGCTGTGGGGACGTCCTTGTCCGCGAGGTGCGGGATAATGGCTTCCCCGACGTCAAAGATGTCCATTACCTTGTACATACCGCCCATGTGGTCGGAATGCGGGTGCGTGGCGATGACGTGGTCGAGCCGCCGCACGCCGAGACGGTGCAGATAGGCGATAACGCTGTCCGCAGCGTCCTCCTCGCCGCAGTCGATGAGGAGAGCTTCCCCGCCGCAGGTGATGAACGCGCAGTCGCCCTGCCCGACGTCTATGAAGTGTACCTCGAGCGTTTCTCCGGTATCATAGCTCCTGCGCTTCTGTATGAGGGCGAGGACTATGAGCGCTGCCGCCGCGAGGACTATCAGTATGCCGAGGATCACCCTCAGCCTTTTCTTTTTTGCTTCGGCTTCGAGCCGGACTTCCCTCTCGAGCCTTTTGAGCTCGCGGACCTGCTCTGCGGCTGACTGCCGCGGACGCTGCCCCTGCTTTTTCCCTGCCATGCTCCTCCACTGCCTTTTGCACCGTTTCTCGGTGAATTATCCTCCACAAGACACTTCGGCGACGAGCCTATCAGGTCGCGCCTGCCCGCCGTTTTCAGTGCCTCGAGGACTATCTCCCTGTTCTGGGGTCTGAAATATTGCAGCAGCGCGCGCTGCATAGCCTTTTCCTTCGGAGTCTTGGGGACGTAGACCTTCTCCATCGTGTACGGGTCGAGCTCCGTGTAGAACATACATGTCGAGATCGTGCCCGGCGTGGGATAGAAGTCCTGCACCTGCTCCGGGCGGATATGGTTGTCCCGCAGGAACAGCGCGAGGTCTATCGCCTCATTCAGCGTGCTGCCCGGGTGCGAGGACATGAGGTACGGCACGAGGTACTGCTCCTTGCCGACGCCCTTCGTTATCTCGTAGAATTTTTTCTGGAATGCCTTGTATGCTTCGATGTGCGGCTTGCCCATTTTGTCGAGTACGACCGCCGAGCAGTGCTCCGGGGCGACCTTGAGCTGTCCGCTGACGTGGTGCTTTATCAGTTCGCGCATGAACTCGTCGTTCTTGTCCTCCATGAGGTAGTCGTAGCGTATGCCCGAGCGTATGAACACCCGCTTCACGCCCTTGACCGCGCGTATCTTCCGCAGCATTTTCAGGTATTCCGTGTGGTCCGCCTTCAGTGCCGGGCACGGGGTCGGCGCAAGGCACTTCTTCCCCATGCACAGTCCCTTGCTGAGCTGCTTCTCACACGAGGTGTGCCGGAAGTTCGCCGTCGGACCGCCGACGTCGTGTATGTAGCCCTTGAAATCGGGCATTTTCGTTATCCTCTCCGCCTCCGCAAGGACTGACTCCTCGCTGCGGACAGTCACTCTGCGTCCCTGATGAAGAGCTATCGAGCAGAAGTTGCAGTAGCCGAAGCAGCCGCGGTTGTGGGTAATCGAGAACCTTACCTCCTCGATGCCGGGGACGCCGCCCTGAGCCTCGTAGGAGGGGTGGTACGCCCTCATGTACGGCAGCGCATAGATACGGTCGAGCTCCTCCGTGACGAGGCTCTTCGCGGGCGGGTTCTGCACCAGCATGAGCTTCCCGTGGCGCTGTATAACGGTCTTCCCGTAGACCTCGTCCTGCCAGTCATACTGTATCTTCGTCGCCTTGGCGTACTCGGTCTTGCTGTCGCGCACCTGCTCAAAGGAGGGGCACTGTGCCGCGCCGAGCGGCGTATTCACGGGCTCGGTGAGGTAGCAGGTACCGCGTATGTCGTGGATATCGCGGATATCCTCCCCTGCGGCAAGACGTGTGCAGAGCTCCTCGATCTGGTGCTCGCCCATACCGAATATCAGCATATCCGCGCCGCTGTCAAGGAGTATCGAGGGGCGCACAGCGTCGTCCCAGTAATCGTAGTGCGCAAAGCGCCGCAGCGAGGCTTCAAGTCCGCCTACCGCTATCGGCACATCGCCGAAGTACTCGCGCAGCTTCTGACAGTAGACTATCACAGCCCTGTCCGGACGCTTTCCTGCAACTCCGCCCGCAGTGTATGCGTCCTCGGAGCGCTTGCGCTTGGCGGCGGTGTAGTGCGCGACCATTGAATCTATATTGCCGGACGTCACGAGAAATGCATACTTCGGTGCGCCGAACCTGCGGAAATCGCGGTCGGTGTGCCAGTCCGGCTGGGAGATGATACCCACGGTGAAGCCCAGCGACTCTATCAGCCGCGTGACTATCGCCGCGCCGAAGCTCGGGTGATCGACGTATGCGTCGCCGGTTATGTAGATGAAGTCGAACTGCTCTATCCCGAGCTCGTCCATTTCCCTTTTCGTAGTCGGAAGGAATCCTTCGTACATGGTATCGCCTCCTTGGTATTATCGTATTATGTGTCAGTCGTTATCGCTGAGCATACGCATCCTGCGCTCGTCAAACTGCATTTTCGACATCAGCACGCGCCTCGGCTTCGCTCCCTCGCTCGGTCCGATGACCCCGCGCTCCTCGAGCTCGTCCATGATACGCGCCGCACGCGCGTAGCCGAGCTTGAGCTTCCTTTGCAGCATGGACGTCGAGAGCTGTCCAGCCTGCACCGCGACCTCCATGGCACGCTCGAAGTAGTCCTCGTCGGAGCCTGCCTCGAATGACGTCTCCGCACCACCGTCGCGGTCGCCCTTGCCGGCGGGCTCGTAATCCTCGATATCCCTGATAGCGTCGGGATCGTACAGCGGCTCCTTGTCGGGCATCTGCGCCCTGATAAAATCAAGCGTTGTGCTTATATCCTTATTCGACGCAAAACAGCCCTGTACTCTCACGGGCTTTATCATGCCGATCGGCATATACAGCATATCGCCGTTGCCGAGGAGCTTGTCCGCGCCGCCCATGTCTATGATGGTGCGCGAGTCTACCTGCGACTTTACCGAAAGTGCGATACGGCTCGGTATATTGGCTTTGATAAGACCCGTGATGACGTCGGTCGTAGGTCTCTGTGTAGCGACTACAAGGTGCATGCCTGCGGCACGTCCCATCTGTGCAAGACGGCAGATGAAGTCCTCGACCTCCTTGCCCGCAACGAGCATCATATCAGCGAGCTCGTCGATGAAAACGACTATCTGCGGGAGCTGCTCCATGCCCTCCCTTTCGGCTATGGCGTTATACGACTTGAGGTCGTTCGCGCCGTAGTCCGCGAAGGTATTGTATCTGCGCATCATCTCGTTGACCGCCCAGTTGAGCGCACCGGCAGCTCTCTTAGCCTCGGTCACTATGGGTATCAGCAGGTGCGGGAGACCGTCAAATGCCTTGAACTCGACTATCTTCGGGTCAATGAGTATCAGTCTTACCTCTGTCGGCTTAGCGTTGTAGAGTATGCTCATGATTATGGAGCGCGTGCAGACCGACTTGCCCGAGCCGGTGGTGCCAGCGATGATAACGTGGGGCATTTTGGCAATATCACCGAGGATTATATTGCCGGTGATGTCCTTGCCGACCGCGAAGGTCAGCTTGCTCTCGGAATCGCGGAACTCCTGAGATGCAAGTATCTCGCGCAGAGTTACCATGTCCTTGTGGGAGTTCGGCACCTCTATGCCGACTGCTGCCTTTCCGGGGATAGGCGCCTCGATACGCACGCCCTGTGCCGCGAGGCTCAGCGCGATGTCGTCCTCCAGACCGCGTATCTTCGAGACCTTCACTCCCGGACCCGGCTGGAGCTCATAGCGGGTTATCGCAGGTCCGCGGTAGATATTGCGTATCCTTACCTCAACGCCGAAGCTGCGCATGGTGTTCTGGATAACGTCCGCCTTTTCGCGCATCTCGGCTGCCGCCTCGGCGCTGTTCGAGCGCACCTGCGGCATTTCGAGGAGGTCGAGCGTGGGGAGGATATACAGCGGGAGCTGCTCGCCCTTGATCTCTTTTTCCTCCTCCGGCTCGTCCTCGGTGACCGCTTCAACTGCGGGCTTGCCCTCGGCAGCACGGCTTATCAGGGATTCGAGGGCGTCGTCGGCGTCCTTTGCCTTCGGCTTCTTCTCCGCGGGCTTTTCCTTGGCGGGAGCGGGCTCCGCGGGGGGGATCTGGCTGTCGGTCGAGAGAGGGATATCGAACCAGAAGTCCGGCTCCTCCTTCTCCGCAGCTGGTGCAGGAGCGGACTGCGGGAGCTCCTGACGCTCCTTTTCGCGCTTCTGCTTTTCGTTCACTATGTTTATCGCCTCGAGATCCTTCGCGAAGCGCTTCTTTTCCTTTTCGTCATCGACATCGTCGGTGTATTCGTCCTCGAACTCGCCGCTGACGAGCATATTGTAAAGTCCCTCGAAGAAGCGTCCGACAGCCTTAAATGGCTTTGCGATGAAGCCGAGGAACTCCATGAGCTTCATGCCGCTGAGCAGCATGGCGAACACGAAGAACAGCGTCACCGTTATTATCTTCGAGCCCAGTCCGCCGAAGAACGACAGCAGCGGTCCCGCGATGAGCATACTCGAGACGCCGCCGCCCTTGAGCGCTGCGCCCGCCTTGAAAAGTCCCTTTATCTGCGTACTGAAGCCCTTTCCGGGAAGGCAGCCCACGCCGAATATCTGTATCGCGGCGCTCGTCAGGAGCATGAGGGCTATCCCCCACACGACCTTTCCCGTGACCTTCTCCGCGCTTTTCTCCATGCCGACCTGCACCGAGGTGTAAATGAGTATCACCGGCACGAAAAACGCCGCTGCGCCGAACAGTCCGAGGAAGAGCCTATGTATCGCGTGCCAGCCGGCAGAGCCCGGTATCAGCACCATGAGCGCCGTGAGCACGCCCAGCGCAAAGAGTATAACAGACCAGAACTGACTGTCGCTGCCCTTTGTCTGTCTGGGCTCGGGGGTGCGCTCCTGCGCAGAGGGTGCTCCCCTGCGCGGGGTCTGTGATGACGTTTTTTTCTTAGTTTCAGCCATTTTTATCCTCCATTGCCTGTGTTCCACACTGCGGACCGGGGTCCGCGTATCTTTTCTCTGAATTCTCTATCATTTCATAAAGCCTGTCCATCGCGGTGCCGAGACCTCCGACCTCGTCGATGAGCCCCAGCTCCACAGCCCTGTCGCCCTCAAGGAGCGTTCCCACGTCGAGGACGAGCTCCTGCGTGTTCATCATCAGACTGCGGAAGTCCGCCTCGGTGATACGGCTGTTTTTCAGGACGAATCTGACTATCCTGTCCTGCATTTTATCGAAGTACGCCAGCGTCTGCGGTACGCCGAGGACGGTCCCGTTCATGCGGACGGGGTGGATCGTCATCGAGGCAGACGGCGCTATTATGCTGTGCTTCGCGCTCACGGCGAGCGGCACGCCTATGGAGTGCCCTCCGCCCACGACCAGCGAGACCGTGGGGGTCTTCATGGTCGAGATGAGCTCCGCGATAGCGAGCCCTGCCTCGACGTCCCCGCCGACGGTGTTCAGCATGACGAGCAGACCCTCCACCGACCTGTCCTGCTCTATCGCGACGAGCGCGGGGATTATGTGCTCGTAGGAGGTGGTCTTGTTGTTCTCCGCGAGGACATAGTGCCCCTCTATCTGCCCGATTATGTTCAGGCAGTGGATAAGGTGCTTTGAGTTCTGCGAGACGGTCTGCCCGAGCTTCTCGGCGAGCTCAGCGTCGTCGAGCTTCTTTGCGGGGGACTGTCCTTCGTTTTTGTTCGTATCGTCCATATCGGCGCTCCTGTCGTAAAGTTTCACGATTATTCTGACCGGAACGCATGAGCATATACATTATTTATTATATACAATTTTTGCTGCAAAGTCAAGTGATAGGCGCGGAATTGTCCCTATGGCTCGATTTCCGGCAGGAAACCGCCGGAAATACTTGCATTTTTCATCTCAGCATGGTATAATGTAGATTGATTCTGTTTTTGAAAGGACAAACACCATGAACATAAAGGAAACTCTCTTCGCACTGTGCTCCGCGGACGGCGCCTCCGGCAGTGAGTCCCCCGCCGCACAGCTTGCCCTCGACCTGCTCCGGGAATACTGTCCCGATGCCGAGATAGTCTCCGGGAACGTCATCGGACGCTTCGGTGAGCACACTGAGGATAAGCCCTCGCTCGTCCTCGACGCGCACATAGATCAGGTCGGCATGATAGTCACTCACATCACCGATGAGGGCTTCATCAAGGTCTCGAACCTCGGAGGACTTGACCTCCGCCTGCTCCCCGCACAGCCGGTAGCTGTCCACGGGAAGCGCGATATAAAGGGCGTTGTATGCTCGGTGCCTCCGCACCTGCTCAGCGGCAGCGCTGAGGTCCTCCCCATTTCCGATACTGCTGTCGACACCGGCATGAGCAGATCCGAGCTGGAGGAGATCATAGCTCCCGGCGACCCCATTACCTTCGACGTTCCCTGCCGTGAGCTGCTCGGCAGCCGCGTGACTGCGCGCGCCCTCGACGACCGCTCAGGCGTCGCTGCGATACTCTGTGCCCTCGAGCTGCTCAGGGACAAGGAGACCGCATTCAACGTCACGGTCATCTTCTCCGCTCAGGAGGAGCTCGGCGAGCGCGGCGCGAAGATAGGCGCATTCGCCGTTGACCCTGACTATGCCATTGCAGTGGACGTCAGCTTCGCATACGCCATAGGCGAGAAGGAAAACAAGTGCGGAAGGCTCGGCAAGGGTCCGATGATAGGTATTTCGCCCTGCCTCGACCGCGAGCTCTCACAGGAGCTCATCGCCTGCGCGTCAGCCGGGGATATCCCCTATCAGACCGAGGTCATGGAGGGACTCACCTCCACAAACGCAGACCGGTACTCCGTTAACCGTGAGGGAGCGAAGGTCTGCACGGTCTCGATACCGCTCAAGAATATGCACACGCCCGTCGAGGTCATCGACCTTGCGGACGTTGAACTCACCGGCGAGCTGCTCGCCGCATTCATAGGAAGGGAGGTCTGACGATGAAGGAACTGCTCAGGGAGCTCTGCCTGACCGACGGCGTGTCCGGCGGCGAAAAGGATATCCACGAGCTCATTATCGAAAAGGTGCGCGGCGTCTGCGAGTACCGCACTGACCCGCTCGGCAGCCTCATCTGCTTCAAAAAGGGCAGAAAAGCCCCCGCAAAGAAGCTCATGGTCTGCGCGCATATGGACGAGGTAGGCTTCATCATAACCTCTGTCCGCTCCGACGGCACGCTGACCTTCGGCACTGTCGGCGGCATCGATCCCTCTGTCATCATCGGCAGACAGGTCGTTGTGTGCAATTATGTCTCCGGGAAGCGCTATAACGGCGTCATCGGCTCGACGGCGGTACACAATCTCTCCAAGGAGGAGCGGGAGAAGTCGCCCAAGACCGATTCCCTGTACATCGACATCGGCGCCGCCGACAAGGAGGAGGCGGAGAGGTACGTCTCCCCCGGCGACAACGCATTTTTCACGTCCGAGTTCTCGGAGCTCGGCGAAAGGCGCATACTCAGCAAGGCTCTCGACGACCGCTGCGGCTGCGCGATGATGATACAGCTCATGCACGAGGAGCTCGAGTACGATACATATTTCGTTTTCAATGTTCAGGAGGAGATAGGTCTGCGCGGCTCGCAGGCTTCGGCGTACAGCGTAGACCCCGACTTCGCCATAGTCCTCGAATGCACCACTGCCGCCGACATCGACGGCGCAGAGGGTGCAAAGAAGGTCTGCTCGCTCGGCGGAGGGCCGGTAGTGTCGTTCATGGACCGCACTACTCTCTACGACAAGGAGCTCTACCGCCTCGCTTTCGATATCGCACGCGAGAATTCCCTCCCCTGCCAGACCAAGTCCATGGTCGCAGGCGGCAACGACGCCGGCTCGATACACATCAGCCGCGGCGGAGTGCGCACCCTCACTGTCTCGGTGCCGTGCAGATACCTGCATTCAGCCTCAGGCGTGATAGAGTACGCCGACATGGAGAACTCCTATAAGCTCGTAAGGCTCCTGACCGAAAGGATACACGAACTATGATAAAGCTGATAGAACACGAGAGCGAGCTCGACCGGGAGCTGCTGATGAAAACGCTCTCCGGCAGGAAGCTGCTCTCCTACATGAGAGCTTACGGTCCCAACTATGAGTTCTGCCGCTTCTACAAGATATCCGACGAGACCGGCGAGGGGTTCATGTTCATCATCAACTCCACGTTGATAATCCTCGGGGACGGCTCCCTGCGATGCACTCAGGAGATAGACCTCTTCATCAGCATGAACCAGCCGTTCCGCATCGAGGGCGACCAGCAGATACTCGAGGGAGTTGACCTCTCCGACCGCTACCAGCCCCTCAACCGCACTATCTTCGAGCTCATTCCAGACGATACTCCGCTCGAGGCGATAGAGGAGCACGTCGAATTCAATCCCAAGCTCCCGGACGTCTACCGCATACTCAGCGAGGGCTTCCCGAATATCGCGGATTTCTCGCTCTGGTACACCGATACCTCCCACCGCTGCCGTCACGGTATCAGCCGGGTGTTCACCTACCGTGACTCCACGACTGCCTCCGCGGTCTTCGACATCGGCAGCACCGTGCTCATCGGGCAGGTCGCGACGTCCTGCGCTGCACGCGGCAAGGGCTATGCAAGGGAGTTCCTCAAATGGCTCGCGAAGTTCTTCAACGGGCTCGGAAAGCGCGCGTATCTGCTCGCGCTGGACGTCCGCGTGAGCTTCTATGAGGAGATAGGCTTCAAGGTGGTCGGGCGCGAGATAGTGCTCGAGCGCGTTGATATCGAAAAGGACAGCATTACGAAAGGAAAGCTCGCTGATGAACAGTAGGATAAACGAGATATACGATTTTGAGCCAAGGCTCATGGAGCTCGCCGCACAGGCAGAGGAGAACTGCGCTGCGGCGTTCCGCAGGATAAACGACATCGCTGAGTACAACGGCGCAAAGGTGCTGAAGGCTTTCACCGACAACCGCGTGAGCGAGCCGTGCTTCTACGGCTCGACAGGCTACGGCTACGGCGACGCGGGACGTGAGGTCATCGACAAGGTCTTCGCGCAGGCACTCGGCACGGAGGACGCGCTCGTGCGCTTCAACTTCGTCTCCGGCACGCACGCGCTGTCCGTGGCTCTCTTCGGAGTGCTCCGCACCGGCGACAAGATGGTCTCCCTCACGGGCAGACCCTACGACACCCTCGAGGAGGTCATAGGACTTTCCGGTACTAAAGGCAGCGGCTCCCTCGCGGATTACGGCGTGGATTACGCGCAGGTAGATCTGAACGCAGACGGCTCTCCGAAGCTCGGCGAGATCGAACAGGCTGTGAAGGGCGCGAAGGTCGCGTATATCCAGCGTTCGAGGGGATATTCGCTCCGCCCGGCGTTCACGGTCGCGGACATAGAGAAAATGGTCTCCGCCGCACGAAAAGGAAACCCTGACGTCATCGTAATGGTGGACAACTGCTACGGCGAGTTCGTGGACTACTGCGAGCCGTCGGCGGTCGGCGCGGACATAATGATAGGCTCACTCATCAAGAACGCCGGCGGCGGCATAGCCCGCACAGGCGGATATATCGCCGGACGCGCTGACCTCGTGGAGCTCTGCTCCTACAGGCTGACCTGCGTCGGCATGGGCAAGGAAGTCGGCTGCACGCTCGGCATGAACCGCGAGATGCTGCTCGGTCTGTTCTTCGCTCCGGACGTCGTAGCCAGCGCGATAAAGACCTCAGCCTTCGCGAGCGAGCTCTTCACGCTGCTCGGGTATGAGTGCTCTCCCCGCAAGGACGATCCGCGCGGGGACATAATCACCGCAGTGAAGCTCGGCAACGAGGAGCGGCTGTGCGCCTTCTGCCGCGGCATACAGAAGGGCGCCCCCGTGGATTCCTTCGTGACGCCCGAGCCGTGGGATATGCCCGGCTATGCGGACAAGGTCATCATGGCGGCTGGCGCCTTCACCGGAGGAGCCTCGATCGAGCTCTCCGCGGACGCACCCCTCCGCGAGCCATACGCGGTCTGGATGCAGGGCGGTATCACCTATACCAGCGGCAGGCTCGGAGTCATGCTCGCGGCGCAGGAGCTGTTGAAATCGGGCATTTGAGCCCACACGCACCGGACATTTTTCACTTTTTCGGGCAAAATGCAATAAAATTATTACAGAATTAATACAGCCTGCGCTAACCGGTTGACATTTAGGGGAATTGCTGATAGAATAAATATGATGCCCAAGTGTGCATTTTTATCACATCGTAAAGGAGGAGCTGCTTTGGGAGAGCGTAAATACTGTTACAAATGCATGGAAAAGTACGACGCTGATCAGTACGTCTGCCCGCACTGCGGATACGACGAGAACACGCCGCACGACCCTATGTACATAGCCCCCGGAACGATACTCCACGACAGATATCTCGTCGGCATTCTTCTCGTTAACAACGGTGAGGGAGCTACCTACGTCGGATATGATATATCTACCGGGTGCAAGGTCCTTCTCAGGGAATATATGCCCATAAACCTCTGCACAAGAGTAAAGAACAAGGCTGTCATCAGCGTAAACTACAATAATCTCGCCAAGTATAAGGCGTTCATGGCTGAATATACCGAGCTCAACAAGTCGCTCGCAAGACTCAGGAACAACCCCAACATCAACCCCGTCCTCGATATGTTCGCGGAGAACAACACCACATACACGGTATTCGAGTACATTGAGGGCGTGAAGATGCTCGACTACCTCAAGGAGAATGCAGGTGAGCTCAGCTGGGAGCAGATCTCCAAGCTCTTCCCGCCGCTGTTCACCACTATCGGTATACTCCACAACGCAGGGATAATCCACCGCGCTATCAGCCCAGAAACGGTCTACATCACCGACAAGGGCGAGCTGAAGCTCTCCGGCTTCTGCGTTTCCGCCGTCAGAACGGCTGACGCAGGGCTCGAGCACGAGCTCTTCAAGGGCTACGCCGCTCCGGAGCAGTACTCCGCAAGCAGCAGC
>JAFRXR010000149.1 GCA_017443395.1 Ruminococcus sp.
GTGAAAGGGCGATGTCTTAACCTCTTGACCAACGGGCCGTTAAAAGCGTTACCATTTCTGATAACGCTTTGCTTGGTAGCGGCAGTAGGATTTGAACCAACGACCAATCGGGTATGAACCGAGTACTCTAGCCAACTGAGCTATGCCGCCATGATTACGCTGAAAAATATTACAGCTTAATTATTATACACCAATCCCGCTGAAAAGTCAAGTGAAATGTCCACCGCGTCCAAACTTTGTGACATATTCCAATTATCAGGCAGGCTCCGGGAGATTTGTTGGCTAATATAAACTATTTTCCCGCCTTGACATACTGTCCTTCCGGTGTTATAATTGTGTAATCCAAGATAGTACTCTGCGATGAAAAAGGGAAAAGACTTGCGCCGATAGGAGAATTCGGCGAGGAAGAGTACTTCGGATAATTCAAAAATTTCAATTCGTAAGACCCTGCTATCACATATTGATACCTTATACCCCACAGGAGGCAGCCATGTTTGAAGAAGATTACATAATGCGTCTGATAAAGGACTTCACGCGGATGATAGCGAAAGTCGTTTTTCACGCGGACACCGAATCGCCGCTCACAGAATTCCTGAAAGACGAAAGAACGAGAGAGAACGCAAAAGGGATAGCGACCAGCATAGACGGCGGCGACATACGCTCCGCACTTGACTCGCTGGACGCGCTCTCCGGCGAGAATACCCTTGATAACCTCAAGCTGGGGCTCGCGGTCTTCTCGGAGCTCAGCGACATCGACGACGACGCCCTCGAGCGCAGCGGCTGCACCTCCGCGGATATTGCAGCCACGTTCAGACGCTTTGTCACCGCCTTCAGACTTGAGGGAATGGCGGGGCTCTATGTCCCCGAGAGCGAGAGCGTTATCCGCGAAGCTCTCCCCGGCGATCTCGACGGTCTGCTCAGTCTGTACACCCACCTCCACGAGCGCAGCATTCCCGACCATGATGACCGCCTCGCGTCCGTCTGGGACAGTATCCTCACCGACCGCAGCTACCACATCATCGTCGCGGAAAAGGACGGGAAGATCGTCTCCTCATGTACCTGCCTGATAGTCCCGAACCTCACCCACAACGTCCACCCATACGCGCTCATCGAGAACGTTGTGACCCACCGTGACTACAGGAATACGGGTCTCGGGACAGCCTGTCTGGACTACGCCTGCAAGCTCGCGGAGCGAGAGGGCTGCTACAAAGCAATGCTGATGACCGGCTCGAAGGAGGGATCCACGCTGCGCTTTTACGAGCGTGCAGGCTTCTCCCGCGAGGGAAAGACTGCATTCAACCGCGTGCTGTCGGACGACTGAGTGCGGAGCTCACCCCTTATCCTTCTGCCTGAACACCGCCGACGCCGCAAGACCGAACACCAGCGCCGCAGTTATACCTCCCGCAGCGGCAGTCAGTCCGCCCGTGAATACACCGATCAAGCCGTCCTCCGCGACGGCTTTTTTCACGCCCTCCGCAAGCAAATGTCCGAAGCCGGTCAGCGGGACAGTCGCTCCAGCGCCCGCATATTCCGCGAGCGGACCGTATATCCCCACCGCAGACAGTATCACTCCCGCAACGACATATCCCGTCAGGATACGCGCCGGTGTGAGCTTCGTGCGGTCAATGAGTATCTGTCCGACAGCGCATAACGCTCCGCCGACAAAAAAAGCCCTCAGAATGTCTGTTATCATGCTCTCCTCCTGAAATGTATAAGATGTGATATCGCGGGGATAGTCTCCCCCTGCTGAAGCGTCACCGGATTCATCAGCGCACCGGTCGCGGCAAACAGGATATCGTGCGCGTCTCCCCTCTCCATGAGCGGCAGAAAATGCCCGCACAGCACGCTCGCGCTGCACCCGCACCCCGACCCTCCGCAGTGTGTGTCCTGCCTCTCCGGATCGAAAATCATCACGCCGCAGTCCCGGTGCTTCTTGAAAATATCTATCCCCTCATTGTAAAGCAGCTCGTTCAGCAGCTTGCTCCCGACGATACCGAGGTCACCGGTGACGATATAGTCGTAGTCCGCGGGAGAGGTCTCCGTAGCGGTCAGGTAGCGGCGGATAGTCTCCGCGGCAGCCGGCGCCATAGCGCTCCCCATGTTGTTTATGTCGCTCACGCCGAGGTCGGTTATCTTGCCTATGCACCCTCCCGCGACCTCGACTGCACCCTCCGTCATGGACAGCAGCACCGCTCCCGAGGCTGTACACGTCCACTGTGAGGTTGGAGTCCTCTGACCGCCGTATGACAGCGGGAAACGGAACTGCCGCTCCGCCGTCGAGTAGTGGGAGGAGGTCACCGCAAGAGCGCGCTCCGCGATGCCGTTCTCGCAGAAGCACGCCGCCGTGAGCAGCCCCTCAGCCATTGTCGAGCACGCGCCGTAGATACCGAGGTATGGTATCTCAAGGTGGCGCAATCCGTAGGTCGAGCTCACGCATTGGTTGACGAGGTCCCCTGCGCATATCACGCCGATGTCCTCCTTCCTGAGCCCGCACTTGCTCACCGCGAGCCGCACAGCCTCGAGCTGGAATCGGCTCTCTGCCTTCTCCCATGTCTCCATTCCGAAATGCGCGTCCTCAACGATCTTGTCGAAGCAGTCCCCGAGGGGACCCTCACCCTCCTTCTTCCCGACAACTGCCGCAAAGCTCTGTACGAGCGGCTGATGTAATGTCCTGAAAACTCCCCGCGCGATAAATCCTGCCATAGTCTGCCTCCTGTTCTTTATGGGACTATGTTCTGCAATATCGCGCGGGATATTCATGCGCATGAACATTTTTCCGCGCCGCAGCTATAATGTTAACAGGGCGTTTTCTGCGTGAGAGCGTCCGACAATTTTCACACGAGGTAAGCTATGAAAGATATACTGAACGGACTGTTCCTGCCGCTCGCGGGAACGGTCATCGGCGCGGCGTGCGTGTTCCTCATGCGGAACGTTTTCAGTGCGGCACTGGAGCGCGTCCTCGAGGGCGCAGCAGCAGGCGTGATGACCGCCGCGAGCATATGGAGCCTGCTTGACCCGGCAGTTGAACAGTCGCGCGGAATGGGACGTCTGGCGTTCGTACCGGCTGCCGCAGGATTCACGGCGGGGATGGTATTCATGGTGGTGCTGGATAAGCTGATACCGCCTGTGCGCGGAGACGAACAGGGCGGGTCACTGATGATATTTGCGGTGACGCTGCACAATATTCCCGAGGGAATGGCGGTGGGCGCGGTGTATGCAGGGCTGCTCTACGGCACGGAGGGAGTGACTGCGGCAGGCGCGCTCGCGCTGTCGTTCGGGATAGCCGTGCAGAACCTCCCAGAGGGAGCGATAATCTCCATGCCGCTGCGTGCACGGGGAAAAACAAAGGGCAGAGCCTTTGCTGCGGGAGCGCTCTCGGGAGCAGTCGAGCCAATTGCCGGGGCAATAACTCTTGCCGCCGCAGGATTGATAGTCCCCGCACTGCCGTACCTGCTGAGCTTTGCGGCGGGCGCGATGATATATGTGGTCTGCGAGGAGCTGATACCGGAAACATCGGGTGCGTGGACGGGAATGATGTCATTTGCTGCGGGGTTTGTGCTTATGATGTCGCTGGACGTGGCGCTGTCGGGATGAGAACGGCAGCAAATATACAAAACGTATTTGTAGGGGCGGACCCGTGTGTCCGCCCGCCCACGATGATTCACAGCCCCTCCTCCGGTAGGTTGTCCCTTTGGTATTCGCCGTATCAGATACATAAAATATAAACTTCCTGATTTGTTGCAATTGCCACTTTTATTTTTACAGCTTTTGTGGTACAATATACTTATATCACACTGTAGAAAGAGGTATCCGCAAATGATAAACGTAACAAACGACATTCTTTACATAGGCGTCAACGACCACGATCTCGACCTCTTCGAGGGTCAGTACATCGTCCCCAACGGCATGGCTTACAATTCCTACGTCGTCCTCGATGAGAAGATCGCTGTGTTCGACACTGTTGACAAAAGCTTTACCGATGAGTGGCTCACGAACCTCCGCGAAGCGCTCGGCAGCAGGAAGCCAGACTACCTCATCGTCCAGCACATGGAGCCCGACCACTCAGCCAACATCATGAGCTTCATCAGTGAATTTCCCGACACAGTCATCGTCGGCAACGCTAAGACCTTCGCGATGATGTCCGGCTTCTTCGAGGGGCTCGATCTCGGTGACAGAAAGCTCGAGGTCAAGGACGGTGACACTCTCTCCCTCGGACAGCATGAGCTCACGTTCGTCTTCGCACCGATGGTACACTGGCCCGAGGTCATGCTCACCTACGACAAGACCGACAAGGTGCTCTTCTCCGCGGACGCATTCGGAAAGTTCGGCGCACTCGACGCGGACGAGGACTGGGCGTGCGAGGCAAGGCGCTACTACTTCGGTATCGTCGGCAAGTACGGTATGCAGGTGCAGGCTGTGCTGAAAAAAGCTGCTGCGCTTGATATCCAGATCATCTGTCCCCTGCATGGTCCCGTGCTGAAGGAGGATCTGGGCTACTATCTCGGTCTGTACAACACATGGTCAAGCTACGGCGTGGAATCCGAGGGTGTGTTCATCGCGTATACGTCCGTTTACGGAAATACAAAAAAGGCTGCAGAGCTGCTCGCTGAAAAGCTGACCGCACTCGGCTGTCCCAAGGTCGCGATAAGCGACCTCGCCCGTGAGGATATGGCAGAGGCTGTCGAGGACGCATTCCGCTACGGAAAGCTCGTCCTTGCGACCACGACCTACAACGCGGACATCTTCCCCTTCATGAAACACTTCATCGGCGACCTCACCGAGCGTAATTACCAGAACCGCACGATCGGTATCATCGAGAACGGCTCGTGGGCGCCAATGGCTGCAAAGGTCATCAAGGGTATGTTCGAGAAGTCCAAGAACATCACATGGCTCGATACGACCGTGACAATAAAATCCGGGCTCAAGTCTGAAAACATCTCCCAGCTCGACGCTATGGCTCAGGAGCTTATGAAATGATGCAAAGCACATATCGGCAGACACGCTGATATGTGCTTTTTTATCTCAGCGTTTATTTGCGGCACTTCCGGACAATAATAATACAGGAGGTGTTATGGATGCTGGGATTCATTCTCGGGTCGATGTTCGGAGGAACCGTCGGTGTTACGGCAATGTGCCTGTGTACTGCTGCCAAATGGGGAGACTCTGACGACAAGTGAGTACAGACCTCTTTTCAAAAAAATCAACTATGAGTAATATCACCAAAAAATTTTGAAAAATGTAGTATTTTTAAGACTATTTTAAGATTGCTGTTTTATACTATAGTCAGATGAATGATGAACGTGAATTGCAAAGAACAAAAAAGTGAAAAAAAGAGGTGATAACCATGATCGGCACTATCTTAGGCGCAATGATCGGAGGTACGACAGCAGTGTTTACCATGTGCCTGTGTGTTGCTGCTAAAGACGCAGACTCACACTGTGAGATCAGAAAAAACTGACCAAGAGATATCCGTTTGTTCTATACCTTTCCCTATAATAAAAAGCGACTGCCAGCCCGACAGTCGCTTTTTCTTTTGGCTTAGGATAATAACAGACCCGGTCTGACGTGCAAACCGGGTCATTTATATTACTTCTTCTCAGGTACCTTGATGATGTCCTTGCGCATATACGGCTGGAGTGCCGCGGGAATACGTATGCTTCCGTCCTCGTTGAGATTGTTCTCGAGGAAAGCGATGAGCATTCTCGGGGGCGCTACAACGGTATTGTTGAGCGTGTGGGCGAAGTACTTGCCCTCCGCGCCCTTGACTCTGATACCAAGACGGCGAGCCTGTGCGTCACCGAGGTTCGAGCAGCTGCCGACCTCAAAGTACTTCTTCTGTCTCGGCGACCACGCCTCAACGTCGATGCTCTTGACCTTCAGATCAGCGAGGTCACCGGAGCAGCATTCGAGCGTTCTTACCGGTATATCGAGCGTGCGGAAGAATTCGACTGTGTAGCTGTACAGCTTATGGAACCAGTCCATGCTGTCCTCGGGCTTGCAGACAACGATCATTTCCTGCTTCTCGAACTGGTGGATACGGTAAACGCCGCGCTCCTCGATACCATGCGCACCGACCTCCTTGCGGAAGCAGGGCGAATAGCTTGTGAGGGTCTTGGGGAGCTCCTCCTCGGGGACAATAGTGTCGATGAACTTGCCTATCATGGAGTGCTCACTTGTGCCGATGAGGTAGAGATCCTCGCCCTCGATCTTGTACATCATTCCCTCCATTTCCGCAAAGCTCATAACACCGGTAACGACGTCGCTGCGGATCATAAACGGCGGGATATAGTAGGTGAAGCCCTTATCTATCATGAAGTCGCGCGCGTAGGAAAGAATGCAGGACTGGAGCTGCGCGATGTCGCCGCAGAGGTAGTAAAAGCCGTTTCCGCTGGTCTTGCGGGCGCTGTCGAGGTCTATACCATTGAGCTTCTCCATGATGTCAACGTGATACGGCACCTCAAACTCCGGTACGAACGGATCACCGAAGCGCTCGACTTCAACGTTCTCGCTGTCGTCCTTGCCGATCGGTACGCTCTCGTCGATGATGTTCGGGATAACGAGCATGATCTCACGGATATCCGCCTCGAGCTTGACCTCCAGCTCCTCGAGTTCAGCGAGCTTTTTGCCGATCTGAGCGACCTCCTCCTTGACGCGCAAAGCCTCAGCCTTTTCGCCGCGCTGCATATAGCCGCCTATCTCCTTACTCTTGACGTTTCGCTGGTTACGGAGATCATCGCAGGTAACCTTTGTCTCACGGAACTGCTTGTCCAGCTCGATGACCTTATCCACCAGCTCGATCTTATCGTTCTGGAACTTCTTTTTGATATTTTCCTTGACCATATACGGGTTTGTTCTGA
>JAFRXR010000150.1 GCA_017443395.1 Ruminococcus sp.
GATACCTGCGTACAGAACGATGACCGCGATAACGACCGCACGGATGTACTCCACCCTGCCTTGACCATAGGGGAGCTCACGGTCGGGCTTCTTGCCGGCGAGCTTCGTGCCGATAATGGTTATCACCGACGAAAGCGCGTCGCTGAGGTTGTTCACAGCGTCGAGTATGATAGCGATAGACCCCGAGATGAGCCCGACCGCTGCCTTGAAGCCCGCGAGCAGAACGTTCGCGAAGATACCTATGACGCTTGTGCGTATGATTATCCTATCCCTGTTCATTCATTGATTCACCGACCCTTTGTCTGACCAGTATCAGGTCAAAAATATCAATAGAGTCATTCCCGTCGAGGTCGTAATCGCCGCAGTTCTGCGCAGTTATCCCGCTGTCCGGCTTGCCGAGGACGTAATCCTGCACAGCGCGGATATCCTCGCTGCCGTAGGTCCTTGCTGGGACAGTCGTCACAGGCTCCGTGACAGTGGTCGTCACGGTCGTCGTGGTCTGCGCGGAGGTCACAGTGACCGTGCTGCCGCCGCTGAGGTACTCAGAGATGACCCCCGTCCAGTACTCGCCCATGAGCTTGTAGCCGGTATTGTTCGGGTGGACGCCGTCCCCGAGCTGGGTCTCAACGTCGGTGATGACGCTGTGGACGTCCCCGAGGTGCAGATTCGGGTGGGTCTGGCTAAGCTGCCCGACCGTAGACTGCACGATGCTATTGTACTTATCGACCGCCGCGTGGACGTTAGCCTCAGCCTCATCGTCGCTGTACTGGGTCTGCCAGTCCGCGGAGTGGCGGTAATTGCCGAACCAGTCATAAACCTCCGAGCGGTTCGGGTCGAGGTCGGGGATAGTCGTCACGAACAGCGCCGAATCCTCGGGGATATTGCCGAGGATATAAGTGATGAGCGCGGAGAGCCGCTCCCCGGACGTGTCGATGTCGTGGCAGTCGATGACATCGTTTGTGCCGATCTGCACGATCACGATATCAGGCGCCGCCGAAAGGCAGCCCGTCTCCTGAAGCGTCTCGTAAATGCCGTTCCTGCCGCTGTAGCTCTGGATAGCATAGCCGCTGTAGCCGGTGTTGTCGTCGTCGTAGGAGAAGGTCTCCCCTGTTTCCTCGTCTGTGTACTCAGTTGACCAGCCCGTCTTCGAGCCGACCATGTCGATGCTGTAGCCAGCCTCCGTGAGCCCGTGGTACAGGAACTTCCTGTATGAGCCGTTCACGCCGTAGCCGTCGGTGATAGAGTCGCCTATACACATCACCTTCACTGCGACGCTCTCTGTGTCGTCCACGGCTGAAACAGCCGCAGGCGCGGGCACTGACTGCGTGAGCGCAAGAGCTGCCGCAGCCGCCGCGGAAATGATCTTTTCTTTCATTATATGACCTCCGGATCATTAATATTACCCGTAAAACTCCAGGTCTATCATTAAGCGGCTCCCGGTCATCAGCGGGAACCGCTCTTTTGCATATTCACGAACATAAGCTCCCCGCGGATCCGCGGCAGCCGTTCCTGACGCTGAGCGCGATGCCGTCACAGCCCGAGGAACGCCTTAAAGCTGTCCGCGAGCACAAGACGGTTCTCCTCCTCGGTCAGTCCGAGAGCGAAGAAGCGCTCAAGCTCCTCCTCGTGTGTCCACATCGGGAAATCCGAGCCGAAGAAGCAGTTCTCCGCACCGTACCTCCTGACTATCCCCGCAGCCTTCTCCGGGGACATGAACGCCATTGAGCTGCTCACGTCGAACCTCACGTTATCCAGTCCTGCAAGAATGTCCACAGCGTCGTCCCAGCGCTGGTAGCCGCCGAGGTGAGCCGCCATGAGCTGGAGCTTGGGGAAATTCTTATGTATGTTGAGTATCCGCTTCGGGGCGGAGTAGTCGTAGCGGTTGTCGCCGCAGTGAATGAGCAGCGGGAGCCTTCCCTCGATCTGCTCGTAGATGCGGAACGCATCGGGCGAATCCGCGTTGAACTTCTGGAAGTCAGGGTGGAGCTTGACTCCGTGCAGACCCAGCTCCTCTATCATGTCGATATCCGCCGCAAGATCCTCGGAATCGGGGTGCGTCGTACCGAAGCCGTAAAACTCCGGGTGCAGGCTGCACTCATTCGCGATGAAGCGGTTTATCGCCGCAGTCTGGTGAGGAGTAGTCGCCGTCGAGCACACAAGATACATCGAAACGCCGATCTTCTCGCCGCTCTCGACGAGCTTCGCGCTGAGTCCGCAGCCCGACATCGGCATCTCGTAGAAATTGCCTATGCTGACTGTCGCGATCTCCGCGATCTTTTCCGGGAAAATGTGCGAATGCGCGTCAATTATCTCATACTGTCCATATTTATCCTTATCCATTTACAAAACCTCCAATACAACATTATAACTCAATCCGAAGGATTTGTCAAATGGTTTCAGCGGGTCTTCTGCGTTTTTCTGACAGCAGCACCGTCCCCGCAAGGAGCAGCGCCGCAGCAGCTCCAGCCGCCGAGGCAGCCATTCCTGCCTTTTTCAGGGGAGCCTCGTACTCGACCTCTATCTGGTGTACCCCGGGAGACACAGGGAAGCCGACGAAAGCTGTATTCGTGCGCTGATAGGGCGTTTCCTTGCCGTCAACGAGTATGCGGAAGCCCTTGTCGTACGGTATGGACAGCGTAAACCAACCTCCCTCCTCAGCCCTGAGCGTCCCGAAGAGCGAGTCTCCCGCAGTCCTTGACGAACCAGTCTTGAGAGCGTCCTTGCCGCGCATGACGCCGGTCAGGACCTCTCCCCGCAGGATATGCGCGTCAAGGTCAGCGAGCGTGTAATTCCCCGCCGTGAAGCTGAATGTCAGCTCCGTCACGGGCTCGTTGGAGGAGAGAACGTAAGTGAAGTCGTAGTTCCTGTTGTTGTATTTCCACTTCGGGTCGGTGAGCTTGTTGCGCACGCCGTTGACCTCGATGATGACGTCCTTCTGCTCAGAGATGTCGCCGATACGGTTGTCCGCGCCGAAGCTCAGCAGGATAATATCCCCGTCAACAGGCTCCGGCAGCGGCACAGTCAGCGTAAAATCGGAGTCCGAATCCACGGTATAAACACCGTTTTCGAGGGAGACAGCCTCGCACTCAGCGAGCGGCGAGAGGTCGATATCGAGGGGCAGGGTGTCGTCCGCAGACCAGCTCTCCCCGCCCTCCGGCACGATTATGTTCTCGAGGAGCGCCTCAGGCTTTTCATAGGCAGGGAGCGCGGCAAAGTCCGCCTCGTTCATGGTATTCGACGAGGCATAGCCGATCGGGAGCGCACAGCTGCTGCTGAAAACGTAATATCCGCCGGCAGACGCGATGAGCTCCTCGCCGAGCATAGCCTCCGGCGTCTCGCCCACTCTGTACCTGCACCCCATGAGCGAGCTGAACACCACGCTCAGCGGCTGGGTCTGGAAGGCGTTATTGCGGATACGGTTCTCGCTGAACGACGTATCGAAGCGGAAATCCCGGTATCCGGCATTGCTGACCGACGAGTAGATATTCGTCAGGAGATAGTCCATGCGCACGACGCGGTTGACATTCATGCGGTCGGTGGTGCTGTCGGCGAAGCGGTAGAAATCGTCGTCGCTGTCGAGAGTATCCCCGACAAGCTCTGTGAGGGAGCTGCTGTTGAAGGCGTCCATTTTCTCACGGGTCACGAAGTTCTCGAGGTTGTTCTCGATGAGGCAGACCTCAAACGACGTCACGAGAAGCACTGCGGCGGCGAAGCGCTCCTTCCCGCACAGCACGAGTATCAACAAGGCGGAGGCAGTTACAGCCGTCTCCACGATCAGCACCCAGAACGTCAGGCGCGTGTAGGTTATGATGAACAGCGAGACCGCAGCGAGCACCGCGGTCACTGCGAGCGCCGCGAAGATGTCCGGTCTGCGCCAGCTTTTCAGCGATACGAAGCTCCCCACGAGGAGCAGCAGCAGCGGCACGAACGGTATGAACGCCTTGCCGTCGATGTACATCATGCCGTTGAGGAGGTAATTGAACCCGCGCAGCATGGTGAAGCAGAGCGTCATCACGCTCAGCAGACGGAACTGCGCCGTGCCGTTTTTCAGCATATACAGCGCCGCGATGATGACAATTGACGTCACTCCCGCGGAATACGGACTGTACAGCATGATACTGAAGTCCACCGTCGGGACAAGGAGCCTGCTCAGCGGGACGTCCGCTGCCGTCTCCTCGCGTCCGGAGAGTATCGCCGCCAGCGCCGGCAGCCAGAGCACTGACGCACTCACGCAGCCCAGAGCCGCAAAAACTATCTTCCTCCATGTTTCGCGCAGGAAGCTGAGCAGTCCCCTGCCCTTCCCGCCGAGGTGCAGGAACACGAGATACACTCCCGCCGCCGCGAATGCACCTACGCTGTAATAGAAGCTCGTGAGCATGACGCAGCACGTCATCAGCGATATCAGGAGCAGTCCCGCAGGCTTGTCCCTCCTGCCGAACAGCAGGAGCAGTCCCAGCTCAAAGGGCAGGTACTCGATGAACATGATGTGCCTGTGGCTGTGGAAGATCAGGGCTCCGCTGCACAGGAACATCAGCGCCAGCACGAGCGGCATGGCTCCGCTGAAATGCCTCTTGAAGAGGAAATACCCCAGCACCGCCGACACCCACACGCACCCCAGTCCCAGCACCTGAACGTAGGTGCTCATCGGGACGCCTGGCATGAGGTAAGCCGGCAGGAACAGCGGGTTCGCGATACCGTAGTACGCGAGATTGTAGATATTCTGTCCCGCGCCGAGCTGGAAGGCGAAGTCCGGGAAGGGGTCATGGGTCGCGTAGAAGCGGCTGCGTAGGTACTCCGGGATAATGAAGTGCTGGTCGCTCCAGTCGGTCATCGCGCCCCAGACGATACCGTCCCGCATGACGAACATGATAAACCCGACGATGAGCCAGAACGCCGCCGATATCACACATATGCTGAAAAGGTCAGTTTTCTTTCTGTAGAGCTCAGCGAAACGCCGCATTCTGTCCACTCCCCTCAAAAAAAGCTGCCGCCGGCGCGACAGCTTTTGTTTGCGTTAATCTGTGCGGATCTTTTTCCGCTCAAGCTTGTTAGCGTACATACGCTTATCTGCTATCTCAACGTAGTGAGAGAGCTCGGTGCCTTCGTCCGGGACGCCGCAGTAATACCCGATACTCGCGCCGACCTTGTAGGGCTTCCCCGACATTGAATTGAAGCGGTCAAAGTAATCGTTTATGTAGGCGATATACCCCTCGATTATCTCGTCGGTATAGTCGAAGCAGCCGACAATGACGTACTCATCTCCGCCGATGCGCGCGCATATCTCGTTGTTCTCGCAGGTCGTGTTCAGCACGGTCGCGGCAGTGCTGATCGCCCTGTCGCCCTCTGCGTGACCGTAGTTGTCGTTGATATGCTTGAGCAGATCGAGGTCTGCCATGATGATTAGGAGCTTTCTCCTCTCGGACTGAGCCCGCCTGAACATACCCTCAGCGAAACGGTCGAAGCCCTTGCGGTTGTAGATACCTGTGAGCGCGTCACGGATAGAATTCATCGTTATACGGTTGTTTATCGAGATCAGCTTTGTCCTCACGCGGAGGAACTCGAGTGCCGCGCTGATATTCCGGTTCCAGAGCGCATACACCATGCTGAGCGCGTGCTTGACGTCGTCGAACTTGAAGACCGAATAGC
Source organism: Ruminococcus sp. (assembly GCA_017443395.1). GTDB lineage: Bacteria > Bacillota > Clostridia > Oscillospirales > Ruminococcaceae > Ruminococcus. The sequence goes on from JAFRXR010000150.1 coordinate 5,647, forward strand.
CGAAGCAGCGGTCGAGAAAGTGGACCGGGAGCAGGAAGTACATCGACGGCTCGTCGGAGTACTCTTTCATATAGTGCGGGATAATGGAAGCCGGATCGAACGGCATATCGCCGATCCTCGTGGTATCAGGAGCGTGCCACAGCAGACGCACCGACATCTCGTTCTGATAGCCGCTGCGGCGGTAATCGTCCTCGCCGCTCTCAAAGTCGTCCCAGTCCTTGCCGATACACAGCATGAACGTATCCAGTCCGTGAATGACATACAGCGTATCCGCGAGCTTTCTGAGCATGGAATCAAGGTTGTCGGTCATCATCATGTATTCGAGCACGCCGCAGTTGTTGTAGTATTTCTCGTAGAGATCGTCCTTGGCATAGCTGTCCGAGCGCACCTTCGTCTCGGTGTCTGAGCTGAAGCCGCACCCGCATGAGCGGTCGAGCAGCAGCGAGCCCTTCTTCATATCCACCATCGGGACAGACTCTCCGGTCATCATCTGAGCGAGCCTGCATACCGCTCTCGCGCCGAGACAGCCGTTCTCCGGATATATCGAGGATATCGGCGGGTCGTTCTCGAGAGCCTCGCGCGAGCCGTCGTATCCCGTTATCTTCACATCGCCGGGGACGCTTATCCCGCCCTTTTGCAGCTCATTGCAGAGCCTTATCGCCATAAGATCGTTGGCGCAGACTATCGCGTCCGGGAGCTCACGTCTGCCCGAGAGGTATTCCTCTGCGAGCTCAGTCGCTCTGTTCACCCAGAAATCGCCGAAGATCACGTCCTCGTCACGCACAGTGAGCCCGTGTCTTTCCATGGACTTCATATAGCCGCTCAGTCTGGTCATGGAGGGAGCAAGTCCCTCATATCCTGTCAGGCAGGTAATGGTCCTGCACCCGTGGGCCTCGATGAGATGATCCACCATCATGCCGAAGAGCTCGGAGTCATCGGCATAGATAGGCTCAAATCCACCGAGCTCAAGGTCTACCGACAATATCGGCACACCGAGCTTCGGAAGCTCCTTCACGAACTGTTCCTTCAGCGAATCACTGACTATATTGCCCGCGATAAGAATGATACCGTCCACAGCCTCCCTGTGCAGGAGCGAGAAAATGTTCTCCTCTCCGACCTGTATCAGTGTGTTGGTATCAGTATTGAAGCCCATTGTGAATACATAAGAATCGTATCCGAGCGCCCTGCACTGCTCGGAAATGCCTACAAATATACGATTGATATAGTCGTTGAATATCTCAACCGCTATAACGGCGATCGCCCTGCGCCGTTCAGCCATATCAAGCACCCCGCATTCACGTTCAGTAGTTACCGTAATTATACTACACTTTTCTGCGAAAAGCAATATGCAAATTGTACTTTTTTATAAATTATTTCAGCTCAACGACTGTGACGCCGTCCTCGCCCTCACCGAACAGTCCGAGCCGGAAATTCTTCACGGAGGGGTGACGTCTCAGGCGCTCATGCACAGCCTTGCGGAGGAGCCCCGTGCCCTTGCCGTGGATAATAGTGACGGTCGAGATATTGGACATCACAGCCCTGTCGAGGAAGGCGTCGAGCTGGTAAACACCGTCGTCGCAGGCGCACCCGCGGATATCGAGCTCCATGCTGCCGCGGCGCTCAGCCTTCACGCCGACCTTGTTCATCCTGCGTCCCGGCTTCATGGACTTCCCGCCCACGCTTACCTTCTCAGGCTCCTCAAGGCGCAGCCGGGAGATGTTCATTTTGGTCTTCATGACGCCCATCTGCACATAAACGAAGTCACTTCCGTCTGGCTCCCCGGAGATTATGCCCTTGCGCTGCAGGTCAACGACGTAGACCGTGTCCCCGCGCCTGAGCTTTCTCGGCAGGACGTACCCCTCGTTGGGGTCGCGCCTCTCGACGGGATTAGCCGCGTCGTACATCTTGTTGAAGCTCTGCTTGGACTTCGACTTCATGCCGGAAACATTCTCGCTGAAGTCCTTTTTGTCCTTTTCGCGGCGGAGCTTTTCGAGTTCATCGAGCAGCTCGTTGGACTCTGCCTTGGTCTGCTCTATAATGGTCATTGCACGCAGTCTCGCCTTTTCGAGCTCGTCAGCCTTTGTGCGCTCGAGCTCCTCGCGCTCACGCCGGATAGCCTCCTCGTGCTCGGCGGTCTCGCGCCTCAGACGTGAGATCTCGTCCTTCTGCCGCTCGAGCTCGCTGCGGCTCTCCTCGAGCTTCGCGATGACCTCCTCGAGCCTTGTGTTCGCCTCGCTCACGCGCCCCTTCGCCTCCGCGATGATGTCCGCAGGCATACCGAGGCTCTCGGAGATCGCGAACGCATTCGAGCGTCCCGGCGAGCCGACGATAAGGCGGTAGGTCGGGCGGAGCGTCTCAATATCGAACTCGCACGAAGCATTCTCGACATTTGGGCTGTCTATCGCGAAGACCTTGAGTTCCTGATAGTGAGTCGTGACCATGACCTTGGCGCCGTTGTCCATGAGCCGGCGTATTATCGACACCGCGAGCGCCGCACCCTCGACCGGGTCAGTGCCGGAGCCGAGCTCGTCGAGCAGCACGAGGGACTCATCGTCGGCGGTCTCGATTATCTCGATGACCTTGTTGGTGTGTGCGGAGAAGGTGGAGAGGTTCTGCTCGATGCTCTGGCTGTCGCCGATGTCCGCGAGGATATGGCTGTAGACCGATATACGGCTGCCGTCCGCGACCGGAATGAGCAGCCCGCACATCGTCATCGCCGCGAGCAGACCCGCAGTTTTCAGCGCGACTGTCTTACCGCCGGTGTTCGGACCCGTTATGATGAGCGCCTGATAGTCCTCGCCGAGCGAGAGCTCCACAGGCACGGCTTTTTTCTGGTCGAGGAGCGGGTGACGCGCCTTTTTGAGGTACATCTTCCCGTCGCCGGTTATCTCCGGGAGAGAGCATTTCAGCTTCGCCGCGAGGTTGGACTTCGCGAAGTAGAGGTTCAGCTCCGCGCAGACCTTGTAGTTCTCGCAGAGCACGTCCGCGTAGTCGCCGCAGTCACGGCAGAGTTCACGGATTATGCGCTCGATCTCCTCCTGCTCCTTGGCTTCGAGGATACGGATATCGTTGTTCGCCTCGACTATCGCCATAGGCTCGATGAAAATGGTCTGACCGCTCGCGGAGGTGTCGTGTATCAGTCCCGCGACCTGTCCCCTGTACTCCGATCTTACGGGCAGAACGAAGCGCCCGTCCCTGATAGTGACGCTGCTCTCCTGCAAATATTTCTGCACGGACTGGCTCTTTACCATTTTGTCGAGGGTCTCGCGGAGCTGCATACCCGCGCGGTTTATCTTGCGTCGTATCGCAGCAAGCTCCGGACTTGCCGCGTCAGCTATCTCGGTGTCGGAAATTATCGAACGCTCGAGCTTTTCGAGCAGCCAGTCGTTGGGCATGAGCCGCGAGAAGAGGTAGCTGAGCTCCGTCTCGACGTTCTCACAGTGGGCGTACCAGTCCGCGAGGGACTTTATCTGCCGCAGCATGGCGGCGATGTCCATCAGGTCGCGCAGGGAGATGACCGCCCCCGACCTCGCCCTTGCCGCGACGCCGCTGATGTCCTTGAAATTCGTGAAGGGCGGCGTGCCGAACTGCACGGAAAGACTGAGCGCCTGTGAGGTCTTCAGACACTCAAAGCGCGTGCGCTCGAGGTCGCAGTCCGGGCGCAGCGCGAGAGCCATAGCCCGTGTTTCAGCGTTCGAGGTCAGCTCCGCGAGCATCTCGAGCACCTTGTCAAGTTCAAGTGTTTTTAAGTATTTATCCATATTTCCCTTTCTGTCAGCGGAATTTTTCGAGCTTATAGTGGTGTTCCTCATCAAGCTCGCGTACTCCGCCCTTGAAATCATAACCGAATCTCTGATAAAAGCCGAGCGCCGTTATCGACGCCGGTATCTCTATACGCTCAGCACGCAGGAAGAACTCGTCCCGCTCAAGCGTCTCCATGATGAGCCTGCCCGCGCCATTCCCCTGAAAGTCCGGGCGGACGAATATCGAGAACAGGCTGCTCTCGTTCTCCTTTCCCCAGTACGGACCTATCGACCCGCACCCCACTATCTCCCCGCCGTCGCAAACGACGTAGGAGTGCATCCAGCTCAGCCGCTGTGTGATGCACTCAGGTGTCAGGCAGTCTGTCGCCTGCCGGAGCAGCTCCCCGGGGTAATCGTTTATGTTCGATGTCATCATCGTCAGCGCGATGAGCGCCGAGACCTCCGCACTGTCGGCGGGGTCAGCCCTGCGTATCTCCATTGCCGTCTCCTGAAACAGATCTGTAGAAATCGAGCGTGCGGAAGCTACGCTCGAGGTGTGTGGTGAGGTAGTCCTCCGCGAAAGCCGAGAGCCTGCTCAGCGCCGCGTCGGAGGTCCTGAAATTGAAAAGCCTGTCGAAATCAGCGAGCACGATGTGGCGCACTGCGCTGAGGACAGGGAGCTTGAAATTATAGAAATTGCCGCCGGAGCCTTCGCTGAAGCAGTCCTTGCAGAAGAACCCGCCGTCCCCGACAGAGAAGTATACCTCCTCCGGCTCGAACGAGCCGCAGCCCTTGCAGGCAACGACGTCCGGCATATATCCTATCTCCGACATCAGACGCAGCTCGAACACCGCCTTGAGCAGAGCCTCCCCGCGGAGACCCTTTTCGAGGTAATGCAGCGTATTGAGGGTAAGGCGCATGATGTCGCCGTTCTGTGTCTGCGGACGTATGCAGAAGCCCAGCACCTCCGCAAAATACGAAGCAAGAGCGATGCGTGAGAGCTCCTCCCGCAGCCCGTAGAAAATATGTATGGGCTCGGCGCTGTTGAGATAGAGCCTGTCGCCGCGGCTGTTGAGGCAGAACCGCGAGTATGCAAAAAGCTGAGTGGAGCTCCCGGCTTTGCCGTTGATCTTGCGCGCGCCCTTGACGCACGCCTCGAGAACTCCGCTCTCCTTCGTGAGAATATCAATGAATTTATCCTGTTCGCCGACCGGGCGTTCCCTCAGCACTATCCCTTCCGCTGTTATCATCTGTACTATCCTTTGCCGCTCTGTACCGCAGGTAATCGTCCACCCTGCCCGACAGCGCGAAAATCTTCCAAAGTATTTCTTCGCTCATAGCGCTCACCTCATGCAGAAAAGTTTCTGTAGCTATTCTCTGCACGCCGGGCGGAGTTATGAGCGGTAATTATTTCTCCGAGAGACCGAAGCTGCGGATAAGGTTCTCCCTGTTGCGCCAGTCCTCCTTGACCTTGACCCAGCACTTGAGGTTGACCTTTATCTGGAAAAACTCCTCGAGCTCTATCCTCGCGGCGGTGGAGGCCTTTTTCAGCATAGCTCCGCCCTTTCCGATGACGATGCCCTTGTGGGACTCCCTCTCGTAGTAGATAACTGCGGAGATATCGAGGATATCCTTGTCGTCGCGCTCCTTCATCTCCTCCACGCCGACCGCAATGCCGTGCGGCACCTCGTCGGAGAGGAGCTGGAGCAGCTTCTCGCGTATCATCTCAGCCGCGAGCACCTTCTCGGGCTGATCGGTTATCATGTCCTCCGGGAAATAATGCACTGACTCCTGCGAGAGCTTGATGATCTCGTCGATGACGATGTCTACGCCGTCGCCGTTGAGCACGCTGACAGGTATCACCGCCTGAAATTTCGCCTTGGAGGTGAGGTCAGCGATAACGGGCGCGAGCTCGTCCATGCTCTTGAGGAGGTCTATCTTGTTGAGCACGAGTATCACGGGCATTTTCGAGTCATTGAGCGACCTTATGAGGTCGAGCTCCTGCTGATTAATCCTGCGGGTGCAGTCAGCCATAAAGATGACGGCGTCGATGTCGCTGACGGATTCCCGCACGGTATTGAGCATATGCTCGCTGAGCTTGTTGACGGGACGGTGGAGACCCGGCGTATCGAAGAACACGAGCTGCACGTCGCCGATACAGCGGATACCTGTGATACGGGTGCGGGTAGTCTGCGGCTTGCTGCTGACTGAGGCTATCTTCTCGCCGACGATAGCATTAAGCAGCGAGGATTTGCCGGCATTGGTGCGTCCGGCAATGGTAACGAATGCTGTTCTGGACATCAGTTCTCCTCTTCCTGTACGACGAATGTGACGTCACGGGAGATACCGAGCTTCTCGAGGACAGACTCCTCCTTCTCGCGCATGATACGCTGATCTATGGGGCTGGTCTCGTGGTCGTAGCCAAGCAGGTGGAGCATGGAGTGTACCGTGAGGAAGCCTATCTCGCGCTCGAGCGAGTGACCGTAGTTCTGAGCCTGCTTGACGGCAGTCTCGAGCGAGATAACGACGTCGCCGAGGAGCACAGCTCCCGTCTCCTGATTGATCTCGTATGTACCGTCACTGTCCGTGAGCGGGAACGAGAGGACGTCAGTGACGCTGTCCTTGTTCCTGTATATCTTGTTGAGGTTCTTTATCTCGTTGTTGCTTACGAAGGAAACGCTCACCTCAGCGTCCTTGCCGAACTTCTCGGTGGTGAGGACAGCCTGGCAGCATCTCCTGATGAGGAGCCTTATACCGACGGGCACCTTCACCTCTGTCTGATTGTTCTTGACGTAGACCTTTAACTTAGCCATGATTTCTCATTCTCCCCTCGTTGTATTTCTCATATGCCTTTATGATGTCCTGCACCAGCCTGTGGCGCACGACGTCCTTTTCAGTGAATCTGTGTATCTCGATGTCGTCGATACCGCGGAGTATCTTGACAGCTTCCACGAGTCCCGAGCGCTTTGTATCCGGCAGGTCTATCTGGGTGATATCGCCGGTGATGACCATTCTGCTCTCGTTCCCGAGACGCGTGAGGAACATCTTTATCTGCTCGGAGGTGGTATTCTGTGCCTCATCGAGGATTATAAAAGCCTCATCGAGCGTGCGTCCGCGCATATATGCGAGCGGTGCGACCTCGATTATGCCCTTTTCCATATATCTTGCAAAGCTCTCCGCACCGAACAGGTCGAACAGCGCGTCGTAGAGCGGACGCAGATAGGGGTCGACCTTGTCCTGCATATCTCCCGGCAGGAAGCCCAGCTTCTCGCCTGCCTCGACAGCAGGGCGCGTGAGGATTATCTTCCTGATCTTATGCTCCCTGAAAGCCTTCACCGCCATAGCCACGGCGAGGTAGGTCTTTCCGGTGCCTGCGGGACCGATACCGAGGACGATAGTGTTGTCCCTGATAGCGTAAACGTAGCGTTTCTGCCCGACGGTCCTTGCGCGGAGTATCTTCCCCGAGGCTGTCATGCAGATACCGTCTCCGCCGAGCTCCTCGAGCTGCTCGAGAGCGCCGTCCGCCGCCATTGAGGTGACGTACCTGACGGTATGCTCGCTCAGGGGCTGGCCTCTTCCGCTTATCCGCAGGAGCGCCTTCACGGCGTTCTCAGCGAGCGGGAGCTTATCCTCATCGCCGATGAGCTTTACGCCTCCGTCACGGCTGACCGCAGTGACGCCGTATTCGTTCTGGATACGTTCAATGTTCCCGTCGAGCTGACCGAACAGCGCCGAGAGCTGCTCGCCGTTATCGACGGGTATGAATGCTTCTGACATCAATTAACTCCATTCTCCGTGACATTCAGGATATCCGGCTCCGGGAAAGTCCCGGCAGTCGCCATAGCGGCATTGGAGTACCTGTCGTCTCCGGTGACCTCCTTCACGACCGTAAAGCAGTCGGGGAAGTCGATATCCTGCTCAGGACGGTCGAGCTCGCGCTCAAGAATGGCGAGCGTGTCCGAGAAGGGGTAAGTATCGAGCTCAAAGAGCTGATCCCTGTAGCTGAAGCAGTACCTGACCTTCTCAATGGGCGCACAGTCATCGCGCGCCTGAAGAACGAGCCTTCCGTACTCCTTCTCATCTATCTCATACTCCATCTCCTGGCGGGTGACGGGAGTGAGAAACAGCTTTTCGGTAAAGGTGTATATGACCTTATCTCCGTCGATTATACGCCTGACGCGGCGCTGGGCGTTGTTCTCGCCGCTGACGAGGTAGGTCTGGGTGATCGCGATCCTGCGCCTGACGTCGAGCAAGCTGATGTCGGGCATACCGACGAGGAATTTTCTTTCGATCTCATATCCTTTAATCATATCTATCCACCGTATCACATCGGAAATTAAGCGTCCGGGCACAGAGCGCCGTAACAGCCACTTATTATTATATAACTTCCTTTGATGATTGTCAACAAAAACTTTGTAAATTTTCTGTGTAAAACTGCCAAAAAATTTCAGCTGTTGAAACATCGGTTTTTGTGCGATATTCAGGACAAGCTATTCCGCGAGGTCTCCGAGCATAACTCCGAACGGCGAGAATACGCCGTCCCCGAGCTTCACGAGGTCAGACGCGAGCACCGACATCGCCCCGTCAGTTTCTGCCCTGAAGCAGAGCATGAGCTCTCCGCCTCCGACCTTTATCTCCGCCCCGAGCTTTTCCGCAAGGAGCTCATTCATCTCCTGCGAGACCTCTCCGAAGAAGCCGCCCTCCGCGGGCGTCCCTCCGTTCTCAGACGCAGTGACGCTGACCGTCACCCTGCCGCCCTCCGCCGCAGAGTACAGCTCGATGACCGGCTTTCCCGGCGACGCGATGACCGCTCTGCGCAGTACGCTCAGCATAAAAAAGGTCAGCAGCGTCCGGTCTGTCAGAACGGCTGCCCCGCAGCGCTCCCTGACGCTTATATCCGCCCTCTCCCCGAGTACGCCGTTGCAGCCGAGCACGAGCTCGCTCAGGAAGGAGTCAATGTCCGTGAGCTCGCGCTTCACCTCGCCGTCAGCCGCGTCCGCGAGGGCGCCGCTGAGCTCGGCAGTTCGCATGATGCTCCGGCACATATCGAGAATGATCCTTCTGGACTGTCCGCACTCCTCAGGCGAGCCGCCGATGAGGTCGCACGCCGCGGAAATGCCTGTGACAGCACGGCGCACTGTCTCATCGCAGTGCGCCATATAGTCTGACATGAAGGGATTGCTGAAAAGCTCCCTCAGTTCGTCTTTTCTGCTCATGGTACACTCGCCTCCGGCTTCTAAATCACCTATATATTATACACCTTTTTTTCGTAAAATGGAATAGCTGTATACTTTTTTCTCACACAAGATTTCGATGTTGATTTTGGAGGAAGTGCACAAAAGTGTTTGTTGAATCTATGAGTTTGTTAGAAAATGCGGCATTTTTCTCTATTCCTCTTGAAAATTCCAGCACTCTGCTGTATAATATAAATATAAATTATTTAGGAGGTAATTTCCAATGTCAGTTAAAGTTGCTATTAATGGTTTCGGCCGTATCGGTCGTCTCGCTTTCAGACAGATGTTCGGTGCTGAGGGTTACGAGGTAGTTGCTATCAACGACCTTACAAAGCCTTCCATGCTCGCTCACCTTCTGAAGTACGATACAGCACAGGGCGGTTATGCCGGCAAGATCGGTGAGAACCTTCACACTGTTTCCGCTGATGACGAGGCTGGTACTCTCACAGTAGACGGCAAGACTCTCCAGATCTACGCTAAGGCTAACGCCGCTGAGCTCCCCTGGGGCGAGATCGGCGTTGACGTTGTTCTCGAGTGCACAGGCTTCTACTGCTCCAAGGA
>JAFRXR010000151.1 GCA_017443395.1 Ruminococcus sp.
AGTGATGTACTTGGTCTCGTCAGTGCCCTTGTCGTGTGTGACGCGGTACTTCGTGGGTATCTTCTCGGCGAGCGCCATGACCTCCCTGTCGAGGAAGGGCACGCGCAGCTCGAGGGAATTCGCCATGCTCATCTTGTCGGCCTTGAGGAGGATATCCCCCGCCATCCAGAGGTGCAGGTCGAGGTACTGCATTTTCGTGACATCGTCCTGACCCTTCACCTTGTCGAAGAAGGGCTTGGTGATGACAGTCGGGTCGGGAGCGTCGGTCTTGATCTTGAGGAGCGACTTGCGCTGCTCGGGAGTGAACATATATGCATTGCCAATGAAGCGCTCCTCAACGTCTCGGCCCTTGCGCACGAAGAAGTTTACGCCGCGCTTTGCCGGGAGCTTCGCTGCAACAGCCCCGATACCGCGCTTTATTGCACGCGGGAGCTTGTCGTAGAGGGTGCCGTCAGGGTCGCTGTAGACGTTGTACCCGCCGAATATCTCATCAGCGCCCTCGCCGGAGAGCACGACCTTGAGCTTCTCTGACGCGATATTGCAGACGAAATAAAGCGCGACAGCCGAGGGATCCGCGAGGGGTTCGTCCATATGGTACTGTATCATGGAAAGGCTGCTCCAGTATTCCTCCGGGGTGATGACCTTGCTTGTGTTTTCCTTGCCGATAGCCTTGGAGAAGTTCTTCGCCCAGCCTATCTCGTTGTAACGCTCATCGGAGCCGAACCCGACGGTAAACGTCTTGTCAACGTCCGCGATAGCCGCAACGTAGCTTGAATCCACGCCGCTCGACAGGAACGAGCCCACCTCCACGTCCGCGATCTTGTGCGCCTCAACTGAGTTGTGGAAGGTATCGGAGATACGGCTCACCCACTCGTCAAGTGAGGGTTTGCCGTCTGCGTCAAAGTGAACGTCCCAGTAGCGCTTCATCTCGAGCTTGCCGCCCTTCACGCGGAAATAGTGCGCCGGCGGGAGCTTGAAGACGCCCTTAAAGAAGGTCTCGTTAGCGGGCGAGTACTGGAAGGTCAGGTAGTTCTCGAGGGCAGCGGTATTGAGCTCCTTTTTGAAGTCCGGGTGCTCGAGAAAAGCCTTTATCTCGGAGCCGAACATGAAGGTCTCGCCCATCTGCGCATAGTACATGGGCTTGATGCCGAAGAAGTCGCGCGCACCGAAGAGCTCGCGCTTGTTCTTGTCCCAAATGACGAACGCGAACATTCCGCGGAGCATATTGAGCAGCTTCTCGCCGTACTCAGCATAGCCGTGGATAAGGACCTCGGTATCGGTCTTGGTGCGGAAATTATACCCCGCCGCGATGAGCCGCTCGCGGATATCCTGATAGTTGTAGATCTCTCCGTTGAAAACAATGACGAGCGAGCCGTCCTCGCTGAAAATAGGCTGGTCGCCCTGCGAGGAGACGTCGATTATGCTGAGCCTGCGATGTCCGAGCGCGATGTCGTCGTCAACGTACTTTCCCGAAGCGTCGGGACCTCTGTGGCGGATCCTGTCCATCATCTTCCCGATGACGGCATCGGCGCCGCTGATATGATTGGTAAAACCGACTATTCCACACATAAGAATGCTGCCTCCTATTATTTCTTCTGATTTATTATACTACATTTGCCGCTCGTTTGCAACAGAAAGTTATCAGAAAAATCATATTTGCAGAAGTTTTTTTCAGACGATTTTAAGAAAAGGGTGTTATGATATAGTCATGGAAGGCGAAAAAGCCTCCTGTTCAAAGAGATTTACCCTCCCCTCTCTCATAAAGCCCGTCCGAAGTGCATCGGACGGGTATTTTGCCGCGCCCACATTCAACTACAGGTTGATTTTTCTAAAGAAATAATTGCTTGAACTCAACTTTAAGATGTGTTATAATGTATTTGTAAATGTGAGGGACAATTATCCGGAGCCGTCCCTCAAAAAATCAACCCGTCATTTTCATCAGGGAGGACGCTCTCAAAATGAAGTTGAAATTCAGTGAAAATCTCTCCCGAGCCCGCAGGGAGAAGGGTCTGACCCAGAGCCAGCTCGCCTCACAGTTGTCCGTAACGCCGCAGGCAGTCTCGAAATGGGAGAAGGGCAGCTACCCCGACAGCGAGCTTCTGCCCGAAATATCGCGGATACTCGGCGTCTCACTCGACGTTCTGTTCGGGCTGCGCGACGAGGATCCCAAGGCTGACCTCACCCATGCGCTGCTCGACGGTCTCCGCCAGCTCCCTGACGGCGAGAAGGGAAAGCTCGCAATGGAGCTATTCTACGCAGCGATATGCGCGTACAACCCAAATACCTCGCCGGAATCGGCAGTCCTGCCTGAGTCCTTCAAGCGTGAGACCTTCGCCCACCTGCGCACCGACCACGAGCTCGCGATCGCGCGGCTCAACCCCGATATGCAGTACTGCTGCTTCTTCCGCATACCTGAAGACGGCATAAACAGCTACGTCCGCGTACAGGAGCGCTCACTTGAGCTGTTCAGACTGCTCTCCGAGGAGGACGCCGTGCGTATCATCGGCTACGCGGAGACGCTCGGGCGTAACTACATACTCACCAAGGACTGCATAGCACGTGAGCTCGATATCCCCTACGACAGGGTCTCGGACATCGTGGACCGCTTCGACAGGCTCGGTATCATGTGGAAGCTGACCGCCAACACCGGCGGCGAACCCTTCCCGATATTCGGTTATGTCCACAATATCCCCCTCGTCGGTATCCTCACCCTCGGCGAATCGCTCGTGAACTACATCGCGTGCCGTGAGCCGGACATCGACGTATGGGAACGTCCGCCATTCAGAAACAATAATGTATCACAGGAAACACAGGAGGAATAACAATGCACAGCAGAAAGATCGCCGGCTTCCTCGCCGGAATCATGACACTCGCAACAGCAGCTTCTTTCCCGGGAGCAGCAGTCTCCGCGGAGACCGCACCCGAGAGCTATAACATGGGCGTATCCATAGACCTCTCCGCAGAGACGAAGTCTATCAGCCCCTACATCTACGGTATCAACGACGCCGGCTACCTTGACAAGGTGACAGCAACAGCAGTACGTCAGGGCGGTAACCGCTACAGCGGCTACAACTGGGAGAACAACTACTCCAACGCCGGTGCCGACTGGAAAAACAGCTCCGATACCTACCTCACCAACGGCTACTCCGCAGCTGAGGCAAAGACTCCCGGCGCGTGCGCACTGCACCTCTCCGCTGACGCTGAAAAGAACGGCGTAGGCTACAAAATGGCTACTATCCAGATGGCAGGCTATGTTTCCGCCGACGCAGACGGCGAAATAACCGCCGCTGAAGCAGCTCCGTCCGCCCGCTGGAAGCAGGTCAAGGCTGCAAAGGGCTCCGAGCTCTCCCTCGAGCCAGACACTACTGATGATTACGTCTACATGGACGAGTACGTCAACTACCTCGTGAACAAGCTCGGCGATTCCACCACAAAGACCGGTATCAACGGCTATAATCTCGACAACGAGCCCGGTCTCTGGAGCTCCACACACAAGCTCATGCACCCTGACCACACCACATACGCGGAAATGGTGGAGAAGTCTACTGAATACGCCTCCGCTATCAAGGCTGTAGACCCCAATGCTGAGGTGTTCGGACTGGCACTGTTCGGTGTTTACGCATATTACAACCTCGCCGATGCTCCCGACAAGGACAGCAGCTACGACTGGTTCCTCTCCTATTATCTCGACAAGATGAAGGACGCCGAGCAGACCGCAGGCAAGCGCCTCATCGACGCTATCGACGTCCACTACTATTCCGAGGCAAAGGGCGACAACCGTGTAACCGAGAACTCCGCGACTACCGACAACGACATCGCTGCAAGAGTTCAGGCTCCCCGCTCGCTCTATGAGCAGGGCTACAAGGAGAAGAGCTGGCTGACCGACTCCCTCCCGCAGCTCATGCCGATACTCCCCGCAGTACAGGCTTCTATCGACCAGTACTACCCCGGCACTAAGCTTGCCCTGACCGAGTATAACTTCGGCGGCGGAAACCACGTTTCCGGCGCTATCGCAGAGGCTGACGCACTGGGCGCATTTGCTTCGCAGGGCGTATACCTCGCGACGCTCTGGCCGCTCAGCAGCAGCATAGACTATCAGCTTTCCGCTATCGACCTCTACACCAACTACGACGGCGAGGGCTCGTCCTTCGGCGACACGCTCGTAAAGGCTTCCACAGACGATATCGCGCTCGCACAGGCTTACGCTTCTATCAACGCCGGCAGCGACGCAGAGGTCAAGGTAGTTCTCTCAAATAAGGACATGAACAAGGCAGAAAAGGCAACTATCAGCGTAACAGGCGGCTCCTCCGACTACAAGAGCGCAGTCGTATACGCTATCACAGAGGATCACAGCGATATCCGCATCATCGACGTGCAGAACGGTCTCTCTGGCAACACCGTGACAGTTGAGCTCCCGCCTCTGTCCGTTGCACAGATCGTCCTCTCCGACAAGACCTCCGACAAGGAGATAACAGTAGTCCCCGAGGTCAAGGAAAAGTCCGTGACATACCAGATCTCCGAGCTTGAGGAGAGCCAGAACGGCTTCCCGAAGATCCCCGTTGAGGATATGTCCAAGCTCAAGAGGATCGTCCTCACCTGCACACACTCCACTAATGCCGGCTCCTCCTACTACGGCGGCGGCGGCGGACTCTGCTTCAACAAGGTCCTCGACGAGGAGGGTGTTTCCCACTGGGCAAGCAAGAGCTTCTCGTATGACAACGCCACGACCGAGATGACCGTCGAAATGGACGGCAAGTTCACTATAGTCAACGCCGACGAAGAACAGGAGACCATAAACGGCGTCTCCGAGGATACCTTCATCGAGCTCCAGGATTGGTGGAAGTACTCCGAAAAGGACAGCAAGGGCGCTGACGTCAGCGTGACATACGATACTGTTACCCTCTACTACGACGCTGAGGACGACGTTGAGCCCTCGACCGGCGAGAGCACCTATCTCGCAGGCGACGCTAACGAGGACGGTGATGTCAATATGGCTGACGCAGTAGCGATCATGCGCTCTCAGGCAGACCCCGACGACTTTGCCCTCACAGCAGACGGAAAGAAGAACGCTGATGTCGTAGGAAACGACGGCGTCACTAACGAAGACGCGCTCGCGATACAGAAATACGAGGCTGGCATAATCACAGTCCTCCCTGTCCCCGCAGAATAAGACCCTCTCCTCACCGCCGTTCCGGTCCCTCCGGACGGCGGTATCGTTTTTTTAGCAGAAGTGAAATCTCCCCGCATTTTTTTCGACTATATAGACAGAGGACCTCAGAAAGGAGGCTCGCACCATGGACGACGCCGAAATAATTGAACTTCTGCGGAGAAGAGACGAGCATGCCCTCGCGGAGCTGAAAAAGCGCTACGAGCGGCTGTGTGTGCACATCGCACTGAATATCCTCTCCCAGCGTGAGGACGCCGAGGAATGCGTGAATTCCGCCTATTACGACCTGTGGAGCAATATCCCGCCCGACGAGCCCGACGACCTGAAGGCATATCTCTGCCGAATCGTCAGGAACAAGGCACTCGACAGGCTGAAATACAACAAAGCCGCAAAGCGCTCCCCGGAGCTGGCAGTCTCTATCGACGAGCTCGCGGAATGCATACCCGACAACAGCTGGGACGACGCACCCGCAAAGGAGCTCGCGGCAGCGATAAGCCGCTTCCTGCGCACACAGGACGAAGCCCACCGCAAGGTGTTCGTCCGGCGCTACTGGTACGGCGACCCGCTCGCAGCGATAGCAGAGCTTTACGGCATGAACGAACGCACAGTCGCGACATATCTTTTCCGCACACGAAAAAAACTTAAAGCATTTCTGAAGAAGGAGGGACACTACTATGAATAAACATAAATTGTTTGAAGCAATGAGTCTCATAGACGATGACTTGGTGAATGAGGCTTCTGCACAGCTTGACGCTCCCGCAGACGAAAGGGACACAATGACCGTCTCCGGAGTTGACGTTATAGACCGCCCGTGGTGGCGCACAGCACTGTCGATAGCAGCCGTCGCAGCTATCGCGGCAGGGATCGGCTTCGGCGGAGCAGCGGTACTGAAGGCAAGACCTCCGCTCGCTCCCGAGGGTCTGGAGACAGCGCCAGAGCCGCACGAGAGCTGCGCGGTCAGTGCATACGACTCATCAGCAGTAATGGAGGAGGGCAGCGCCTCAGCCGGCACTGCGGACAGCGTACAGTCTGCCTCAGGAGCACAGCTTCCGGAGGAGCCGGCGGCTGTCAGTGAGGCTGAGACCTCCCCTGACCAAGGTGAACCGGAGGAAGATCCCACCGAAGCTGCCTCCGGGAACCACTCCCCCGGTGTCGCATTCACTACCACCCCGAGCGGTGAACCCGTCACCAATCCGCCGGAAATGGTCGAATGGACCGCCTCTGACCCCAACGGTAACCCTATCTCCCCTGCCCCGGACGCTTCCACCACCGTGAACAGTGATATGACCGCCGAAGAGCTTTACACTGCGCTTGCTGGTCTTGATTACTCCCTGCCCACCTGCGACTGTCTGCCAGAATACACGATAGGTGCGCCCGACGGCACGGTATACTACGTCAGTCTGTCGGAAAAATGGGCACGGCGTGCCGGCATAGACACACAGGCAGTCCTCCCGGACTACGTCGCAGAGGGTATCAACTACCTGATGAACGTCCAGATCTACGGCGGCAGTGCAGTGGTCTACCCGTCCGAGTGGAACAGAACAGCAGAATAAGAGAAAGCTCAGATAAATAACTCCCGAAAGGCTTGACAAACGGCTTTATATCCGTTATAATAGCTGAGTAAGGAGATGAACAGAATGCAGAACGTAAATACAGAAAAGGCACTGCGCAACCAGCTCGCTTCCGTGAGAATGGAGGGCTTCCGCTTCTCCGAGCACGAGATAAGCAACGTGAGGAAATGTCTCAGCGGCGAGCTCACATTCAGACAGTTCACCGACAAGATAGTCAAAGAGGTACGGAGCAAGTAAATGGCGGTATATCGCATTGAGGGCTGTCAGTGGAACTGCTACACCGGCACTACCGTCCTCATAAACAAGCTCGGCATAACCGACCAGCGCGAGCTCGACAGCGTAGAGAAGCAGATAACCCTCCTGCGCGGCACACAGGCTGAACAGGAAACGGAGTTCCGCGATGTTGACTTCGAGTTCTACAAGTCGCTGCACGGAACGCTCTTCGGCGACCTCTACGACTGGGCAGGCAAGCTGCGGACGATAAACATCTCGAAGAAGGGCACGGTATTCTGCAAGCACACCGAGCTCGAACACCTCGGGACGCTCAAATTCGCGAGGCTGCGTGAGCTGGACTTCCTCTGCGGTATGCCGGACAGTAAGTTCCTTGACGAGCTGACCGAGTTCTACCACGAGATGAATATGCTGCACCCTTTCCGCGAGGGCAACGGCCGGACGCTCAGGCTGTTCGTGACACTGCTCGTGCGCAATACCGGTCGTGACATCGACTTCGCGCGGTGCGATACGGATCTGCTGACGATAGCCGCAGTAAGGGCGGCACAGGGCGACACCTCCCTGCTGAGGGACACGCTCTCTGAAGTAATAGGATAAAGGCTGTACACAGCGTCACGCGCTGCATACAGCCTTTGTTTTTTGCGGTTGCAATCTGAGCCGCCATGTGGTATAATGAAAAAAAGCTATAACGATACCGAACGGAGCGTGTATATGAAAAAGACACTTTTGACCGCCGCGGCAGTCCTCGCGCTGAGCCTCACTGCCTGTGCAGACAGGAATGACACTTCCACGGCTGCTACGGCTGATACTTCAACAGCTTCCTCCACTGCCGAGGGTATAGGCAATAAAGACAATGAAAAGGACAACGGGAGCAGTCAGGCTGTCACGTCCTACGACCTCCGCGAGCCGACTGATATGCCGGTCATCTCGATAGTCACCGAGGATCAGAGCGCAGCCGTGCTCGACTTCGTGACCGAGCCCGTCGCGGGACATGTCTCCGCGGCAATCGCATCGTGGACTCCCGGCTACAGGATCCCTCCCGAGCCCTACTACGAGAAGTGCAGTGTGACAGTCACCGATACTGACGGCACCCTCCTCGTGGACGCTGCTGACGCTGAAGTAAAAGTGCGCGGCAACTGGACCACGACCTACGACAAAAAGCCCCTGAGAATAAAGTTCGGCAAGAAGCAGTCCATGCTCGGACTGAACGGCGGAAGCGAGTACCGCAATTGGGTGCTGCTCGCGTGCTACAAGGACGGCTCCCTCCTCCGCGACAAGACCGCACTACAGGTCGCACGGGAAATACTCGGAGCCCGCAGTCTCTACGCCTCCGATGCCGAGTTCGCGGAGGTCGAGATAAACGGCGAGTACTGGGGAGTGTATCTCCTTGCTGAGCAGCAGCAGATAAACGAGGGCAGAGTTGACATCACCGATGCCGAGAAGGACTGCGAGGGCACGGACATCGGCTACTTCCTCGAGTTCGACGGCTATTACGTCAACGAGCCGGAACTCCAGAGCTTTCACGTCGATTACGCCGAAAACGCCCCGCTCGTCCCCTTCGACGGCAATGACGGCAGCAGCAGGACGATGACCTGCCTCAGCACAGGCTACAGAGACTACAAGACCGACCTCGGCTTCACAATAAAGAACGACCTGAATTCGCAGGAACAGCACGACTACATCGCTGGCTTCGTGAACAACGCCTACAAAATAATGTATTACGCCGCCTACGAGGACAAGGCATACGTCATGAACGCCGACTGCTCGGACATCACCGAGACTGACGACATCACTTCGCGTCAGGCAGTCGAGAACGTCGTGGACGTCTACTCCCTCGCGGATATGTACATCATAAGCGAACTGACCTGCGACGCGGACATCTACCTAACGAGCTTCTTCATGACTGCGGACTTCGGCGCGGACGGAAATGGCAAGCTCACATTTCAGGCTCCGTGGGACTTCGATTCCAGCATGGGCAACAAGAACAGGTGTGCAGACGGCACCGGCTTCTACGCCGCGAACATAATCCCCGACGTAAACGGCGGACCCGACGTCGGCGGGTACGAGACCATCAACCCATGGCTTGCAGTTCTGATGTACGAGGACTGGTTCCAGGACATTATCCGTGAAGAGTGGACGAACGCCTATGATTCGGGAGTATTCGAGCGTGCGGCAGAGATGATAGTCTCCGACACCGAAGCACACTCAAAGTCCTTCGCGAACAACTACAAGAAGTGGAACAACCTCATCAACAACAACGCCTACGCGGGTGAGCTCTCTGACGGCGCAGCCGCCTGCAAGACACAGGCAGAGGCAGCTGAGTACCTCTCGGAGTGGTTCACCGCGCGCGTGGACTTCTTGAACGGCTACTGGCACGAATGAACAGAAACGGCAGACCCCGGAAGGGTCTGCCGTTTTTTCATGTCATAACTTCAACAACGTTGAAAGAGGTTATCTCACCGAGAACAAATCTCTGTATGAGCACGACATCATTCGCCTTGACCTCGCCGTCGTTGCTGACGTCCGCCGCAAGCTTAGCTGCGGTGTCGGTCAGACTGCCCGCGAGCACCTGACGAGCAAGGGCGATGTCCAGAGCATTGATGACGCCGTTATCGTCGATATCTCCCAGCGTGAAGACTATCCCCCCGCCGGGGCCCTCGATGACAGTGCCGTCCTCAGCGCCTATCGCTTCGTCGATGTAGAAGTCACACTCGCCCTCCGCCGTCTCGACGTAAAGATAGAAGTCGCTCGCACCCTCGGGCAGTGTGTAGGATGTATCCGCGAGCTGGAGCCACTCGCCGCTGACCGCCGTGCCTGTCGCAACCTTATCGTAGCACACCTCTCCTTCCGAGTCCTTGTACTGGAGGGTCAGGTAGAACTTCTGCGAAGTCTCTCCGCTGTCGTACATGACGTCAGCACTGAAGCTGTAGCTCTGCCCCGCCTTGAATTTCGACCCGAGCGTGCGCACAGCGCCGTTCCACGAAGCCTCTCTGCCGGTGACCCTGAGGGACTTGCTGCCCGCATAGCTTGCGTCCGTTGACGCCGCTACCTTAGCCGAGCCGCGCCCGCTCCAGCTGTTGGTGCCGGTCTCATATGTGCTGTGGAAGAGGAAGCCGTCGTCGGCAGCGGAGCCCGCGCTCCCCGGACCGGAGAACTTCCACCAGTCAACGTTGAACAAATAGCCGCTGCCGCCCGTGAATTTCAGGTAAAGGTCGTGCTCACCGCTGACCTCAACAGGGCAGCTGACTTCAGTCCAGCTCTGCCAGCCGTCCGTCACAGGGACGTCACAGGTGCCGATGATGTCGCCGTTCAGACTGTCGATGTGAAGCTCGATCTTACCGCCGCTGCCGGCAGAGGCGACGCTCGCGGTGAAGGTGTCAGCACCGAGGCTGAAGTCAACGCCGCTGACCTTGATGTAGTCGCCGTTCTCGATGTTGGCGATATTCACGCCGCCCTCGGAGCATTTCTCGGTCTTTATGCCCTCGCTCCAGCAGATCGTCTCTGCCTCGGTGCGGACGAACGGATCAAGAAGCTCTATCTGCTCGGGTCCTTCCTTTGTGGAGGGCAGTGACGGTATGCTGCCGTCAGAGTTGAACGTGAACTCCTCGCAGGCAGCGCTGCGGTTGAAAACGCCGCCCCCGGGGATACCGTTCATGTGGTAGAAATAATACGAATGATCCTTGTAATCAATGATACCGCCGTGTATCGTGTAGCAGTTTGACCCGTTCTGTATCTGACCGCGGTACGTCCACGGACCCGTCACGCTCGGTGCGGTGGCATAAGCCATGCTCTCGCCGGTATCCTTCCCGACGAATGCCGCATACACGAG
>JAFRXR010000152.1 GCA_017443395.1 Ruminococcus sp.
CCTCATGCAGCTCGGGTTCCTTGGCAGGACGCCGAGGGGAAGAGTTGCGACGAAGCTCGCGTATGAGCACCTCGGGTACAGTCTGCCTGAGCAGAGCTCCGGCAGCGACGAAGGTCAGATGAAGTTTTAGCTCTGCACATTGCTATGAAAAGAACGCGGGCGGCGAAACGCCGCCCCTGCATATGACCGCTGGGACGTCCCATGCAGTCCGACCACAACGACTATGCTTATAAAAGGTACTAAAAAATACAACCTGCGCCACAACACAGAGCGCACAGAGGCTCCCGCCGAGGGCTGCATGATAAACGGACAAGGTCTCGGCGCGGTCTCAAAGCTGCGGTACGGTCTCTGCCCGATGAGCTTCAACGGCTGCGAGATCATCTCCGTTTACAATGCGCTCGTATATTTGAACAAGCCCCGACCGCTCAGTGAGATAGCGTTCTACATGGAGCGATACAGGCTGCTGTTCGGAGTTTTCGGCTGCGACCCGTATAAGCTCGGCAAGGTGCTCGGGCATTACGGAGCAGCTTTTGAGCGTTCTGAGGAGGCTGGCGACGCAAAGGCGTTCATCATCTCCTACTGGACGGGACGGCGGTTCATGTCCTCCCTGCATACGGTGTTCTGCGTGCGCACAGCCCGCGGGATAGAGGTCTACAACCGCTACAACGACGTCCCCGAGGTGCGCACTGTGAGGTCCGCAAAGGAGCTCGGCAGGGGCAAGCCGATAGCGGTGTACGTCATCAAAAAAGATTAAGGAGCATTGCTTTGAGAACAGCCAACAACTGGAAAGACTATGTGATACTCGACACGTCCGACGGCGAAAAGCTCGAAACATGGGGCGATATCAGCCTCGTGAGACCCGACCCGCAGATAATCTGGAAGACCGAGCGTACCGATCCCCTCTGGAAGACTGCCGACGGTCACTACCACCGCTCCGACAAGGGCGGAGGACAGTGGGAATTCCGCAGAAAGCTGCCGCAGTCATGGAATATCAGCTACGGCGGGCTGACCTTCAATATACGTCCGACCGGCTTCAAGCACACGGGACTTTTCCCCGAACAGGCGGTGAACTGGGACTTCATGGCGGAGAAGATACGCGGCGCGGGACGTAAGATAAGCGTCCTGAACCTGTTCGCGTACACCGGCGGAGCGACCCTTGCGTGCGCGGCTGCCGGGGCGGAGGTCTGCCACGTTGACGCCTCAAAGGGAATGGTGCAGTGGGCGCGCGAGAACGCCGCTGCTTCAGGGCTTTCCGACAAGCCTGTGCGCTGGATAGTGGACGACTGCGAGAAGTTCATCGCGCGAGAGATACGCCGCGGACGCCGGTACGACGCCGTCATCATGGATCCTCCGAGCTACGGGCGCGGTCCGGGCGGCGAGATCTGGAAGCTCGAGAACTGCGTTTACGACCTCGTGAAGCTGTGCGCGGGAGTGCTCTCGGACGACCCGCTGTTCTTCCTGATAAACAGCTATACTACGGGACTTTCACCGTCTGTCATGGGTTATATCCTCGGCAGCGTGCTGACTGAGAGGTTCGGCGGCGAGGTGACCTTCGACGAGATTGGTCTGCCGGTGCAGTCAACCGGAATGACCCTCCCCTGCGGCTCTACCGCCATATGGGCAGGGAGCCCCCGCGGGCGTAACACGTAAGAAATATCACCCAAACGCCGCATTCGGCTCGCGCTGTTATTTCTTGCAGGGGCCGCCTCCGGCGGTCCGCACCCCGATTTACCGATAGTCCAAAGGAGCAGCAATGAAAAAACGTTTTTTCGCAATATTCACGGCGCTTCTCACCTTGCTGTGCATTGTCCCGCTCGGAGCGTATGCGCTCGATTTCGACCCGTACACGGTCGAGATCAGCTTCAGCGGAGCGCCGGAGGGGACATATTACGTCGATCTGCTGGTGAAAATGGACTCCTCCGACGAGCATTATACGGATTTCAACGCGCCGCCGCAATGCTTTGTAAGGAGGTATAACGCCGGCGGAAATACCCATTTTGACTACACCGACCTGCCCGGCATAACCTCCGACAGCGGGATAGCGAAATACAACACAGACGGCTACGTCAGCCTCCTCTGCCACTACAGCGGCGCAGGCATGACGATATATGACAGTGAGTACAACCGTGACAAGTTCCATAACTATGATATGTTTGCTAAGCTCTCCATACCCCATGAGCATGGCTATCCCGATTTTATTGGCATTTCCGACAAATACGGCGCAATACGGGCGGCATACGTCGGCAAGGACGGCAATGTCCTCGGCGTAACGAAAAAAGCTGAAACAGACTATGACTTTCATGAGCCATATGCATTCATAACGGACGGCGATAAACTGACCTTCCGAATTTTCGGGACGTCTCCCGCAGCGAACATCGCGTTCTGGGCGGTCGTCATCGGCATACCGCTGCTGATGATAGCCCTCATAATATCAAAAATAAGAAATGCCGTATGGAAGCGGCGCACGGTAAACAACATACAGGAAGGAGCAGAAAATGGCAAAAAATGACCGTTTCATCAGAGTCTACACACAGGGCGACACATTCTCGCAGGAGAGCACTCACCACGTCGAGATATGGGCGGACAGGGTCACCGGAGTGAACTACATCTACTGCTCCGAACGGGGCGACTGCGGAGGCATGACCCCTCTCCTCGGGCACGACGGACAGCCCGTCATCATGTCCGAAGATGAAATAGAAAAGCTAAAAGGATAAATAATGAGTAACATTATCGAAATCAGGGATCTGCACTTCAGCTACGACACCGAGAGCGAAAAGCCCGCGGAGGTACTGAAGGGCATTGATCTTGACATAGCCGAGGGCGAATTCGTCGCAGTGCTCGGACACAACGGCTCGGGAAAATCCACCCTCGCCAAGCATATCAACGCCATACTCATCCCCACGAGCGGGAAAGTGCTCGTGGACGGCATCGACACCGCCGACGAGGGCAGGCTCTTTGAGCTGCGCCAGCGTGCGGGAATGGTCTTCCAGAACCCGGACAACCAGATAGTCTCCTCGATAGTCGAGGAGGACGTCGCCTTCGGACTGGAGAACCTCGGGGTGCAGTATGAGGAAATGCGGCAGAGGGTCGATGACGCGCTCCGAGCCGTGAATATGTACGAATACCGCCTGCACTCGCCGAGCCAGCTCTCCGGCGGACAGAAGCAGCGCGTGGCTATCGCGGGCATAATCGCGATGAGACCGAAGTGCATAATCCTCGACGAGCCCACCGCCATGCTCGACCCGCAGGGACGCAAGGAAGTCCTCGCAGCTGTCCATATGCTCAACCGCGAGCACGGCATTACCATAATCCTCATCACGCACTACATGGATGAAGCCGCACAGTGCGGGCGCGTCGTGGTCATGGACAAGGGGCGCGTGGTCCTCGATGACAAGCCCGAGAGGGTGTTCTCGCAGGTCGATACGCTGAAAAAGATTCGTCTCGACGTCCCGCAGGTCACGGAGCTCGCATGGGAGCTGAAAAAAGCCGGCTGCGACATCTCCCCTGAGATAATCTCCGAGGAGGAATGCGTGGAGGCGCTGGTACGGCTCTTAGGCGTCAGGTCTTAGACGTCCGGGACACACCCGAAAACTATCCTGTCTATCCAGTAAACAGCAAGGAGATCATAAATTGTCGATTCTGAAAACGGAGGAGCTCACCTACACCTACAGCGTGGGCACTCCCTTTGAAAAAACCGCCGTGGATCACGTCAGCCTCGAGATAAACGAGGGCGAGATGATAGGTGTCATGGGTCATACCGGCTCAGGCAAATCCACGCTCATACAGCACTTCAACGGTCTGCTCAGACCTACCTCCGGACGTGTGCTCCTCGACGGGCGCGACATCTGGGAGGACAAGGACAAGCTCCGCGACGTGAGATTCCAGGTCGGGCTGGTCTTCCAGTACCCGGAGTACCAGATATTCGAGGAGACCGTCTTCCGCGACATAGCCTTCGGACCGAAAAATATGGGTCTGGACGAGGCTGAGATAAAGCGCCGCGTCCTTGAGACCGCAAACGACATCGGGCTCTCCGAGGAGCTGCTCGAGCGCTCGCCCTTCGACCTCTCCGGCGGTCAGAAGCGCCGCGTGGCTATCGCGGGCGTAATGGCTATGGAACCGAAGGTGCTCATTCTCGACGAGCCCACAGCAGGTCTCGACCCTGCCGGCAGGGACAAGATACTCAGCCATATCAGAGCATACCACGAGCGCACAAAGAACACTATCCTCATAGTCTCCCACAGCATGGAGGACATCGCGACCTTCGCGGACAGGATACTCGTCATGAACAATGCGAAGCTCTTCTGCTTCGACGAGACGAAAAAGGTCTTCGCACGCGCCGATGAGATATCGCAGATAGGTCTGGACGTCCCGCAGATAACGCGGGTCTTCATGGAGCTGAAAAAGCGCGGGATCGCGCAGGACAAGGAAGTCTACACGGTCGGCTACGCTAAGGAGCTGCTCCTGAAAATGCTCGGCAGAAGGGAGGGCTCGTGATATGCTCAAGGACGTCACCATAGGTCAGTTCTTCCCGGGAAACAGCATCATACACAGGCTCGACCCGCGCTTCAAGATAGTGATAACGCTGATCTTCATCGTCATGCTCTTCATGGGGAGCAGGTTCGCGTGCCTCGCGATAGGTGCGCTCTACACCTTCCTCGCGATAATGCTCTCGGGGATACCGTTCAAGATGTTCCTGAAGAGCGTGAAGCCGCTGCTGCCGTTCCTCATCATAACGGCGCTGATAAACCTCTTCCTCGTAGGCACGGGCGATGTGCTGTGGAGCTGGAGATTCCTCAAGATCACCACGGGCGGCGTGAACCTCAGCGTGTTCATGCTGGCACGAATAGTCCTGCTCATCATGGGCAGCTCGCTGCTGACCTACACCACCTCACCCATTACCCTCACCGACGCCATCGAGCGCCTGCTCTCACCGCTCAAAAAGCTGAGATTCCCCGTGCATGAGCTCGCGATGATGATGTCGATAGCGCTGAGATTCATTCCCACCCTCATCGAGGAAACGGACAAGATAATCTCCGCCCAGAAGGCAAGAGGCGCCGAGATAGACTCCGGCAGCTTCACCACAAGAGCAAAAAATCTCGTATCCATACTCGTCCCGCTGTTCGTTTCGTCGTTCAGGCGTGCGGACGAGCTCGCAACGGCTATGGAATGCCGCTGCTACAACGGCGGAGAGGGCAGGACGCGCCTGCGTCAGCTCAGGTCCGCACGGAAGGACTATATCGCCCTCGCTGTGACGGTGTTCTTCCTCGCGGGAGTCATCGCCGCTGATAAGCTCCTGCCGTTCTGACAGGAAAAACAGAAAGGTCTGCTATGGCAAAAAAGAAAGAAAAAACAGGAGAAAACAGAATAGCTTTGTCAGCCAGACTGCGCGGGCAGCGCTTCCGTCAGGGGAGGTTCTACCATGTGATGTATGAGCGCGGCGTGCTATATTTCGCACTGTCGTTCTTCATACCGGTAGTCATCATGCTGTATGCCTTCTCGCGGGAGCAGATACACCCCTTCGGCGACAGACAGATGCTCGTGGTGGATCTCTGGCACCAGTACTACCCGTTCTTCCGTGTGGAGCGCGAAAAGCTCCTCACCGGAGGCTCGTTTCTGTACTCGTGGCAGAACGGTCTCGGCACGAACTTCCTCTCGCTGATATCCTACTACGCGGCGAGCCCGCTCAACTGGATATCCGTGTTCTTCAATGAAGCACACGTCCGCGACGCGCTGACCTATATCCTCATAGCCAAGATAGGCTTCGCAGGAGCGTTTTTCAGCTGCTTCCTGCGTTATACATACAGACGCCGCGACTTCTCGGTCTGCATATTCTCGTCCATGTTCGCGCTGTGCAGCTATATGCTCGGCTACTACTGGAACGTCATGTGGTTCGACACGGTCGCGCTGTTCCCGCTCGTGATGATGGGCATTGTGGCGCTTTGCCGCGAGGGAAAGTGGAAGACCTTCACCCTCGCGCTGGCTGTATCGCTCGCCGCGAACTACTACATCGCATACTTCACCTGCATATTCTCGGTGTTCATGTTCCTGTCCGCAGGAGTGATCGAGTGCAGGGGCGTGAAGCAGTTCATTCGCAGGCTCATCGTGATGATCCGCTCCTCGCTGCTCGGCGCCGGACTTGCGGGCTTCATGCTGCTCCCGGCGTACTGCGGGTTGCAGCTCACCTACAGCGTGAACAACAAATTTCCAAAGGAAAACGAATTCTACCATAAGTGGAGGGATATCTTCGCGAACCTCCTCTCCTACAGCAATCCCGCCTTCAAGGAGACCGAGGCTCTCCCGAACTTCGCGTGCGGAATGCTCGCGGTGACGCTGATAGGCGTGTTCCTGTTCTCGAAGGGCATAAAGATACGCGAGAAGGTCTCGACGGTGCTCATGCTCGCGCTGATAACCGTCAGCTGCAACTGGAACAAGCTGAACTTTATCTGGCACGGCTTCCACTTCACCAACATGATACCCTACCGCTTCGCGTTCATATTCTGCTTCGTGCTGGTCGCGGCGGCTTTCAGGGCTTACGACGCCATGCAGAGGAACGGCATAAAGCTCGGTCAGCTCGCAGCAATGCTGCTCGGACCGCTCGCTGTCTTCTTCCTGAAATATCTCTCGGACGGCAAAAAGCTTGTATTCACGGGCTCCGTCAAGAAATCCGCGATAATCACGGCAGTCTTCCTGCTGATATTCGCTGCGGCTAAGCTCGTTCCGCTCAGCAACAAAAAGCTGCACGCCGCGCTGATGAACCTGTTCATCTTTGCGGCTCTCATGACGGAGCTGACTGCAAATGCCGTCATCGGAGCAAGAACGGTCGGCACCTCGGGCTACTCCACCTACCCGACACGGGAAAAGGAGGTCAGCACGCTCCTCGCGCAGGCATCGGAGATGAATAATCCCCTGTTCTACCGCACGGAGATGACCAGCACCTACACCCTCAACGACAGCGCCCTCTACGGCTACTACGGCATATCACAGTTCTCGTCGGCGGCTAACGTCTCCGTATCGCGCTTTGCGCGCAGGATAGGTCTGTATGCCTCCGAAGCCGGCAACCGCTACTACTACCGCACGTCCACGCCTGTGGTGAACTCACTGCTCGGCATAAGATACATCATCTCGCGCTCCGGCGCGATAAACTCCGAGGACATGGCTCTCCAGCTCGAAGGGAGCTCGGGCAGCGTCATGCTCTACCGGAACAAGTACCCGCTCTCGCTCGGCTTCATGATGAACGAGGATATCCTCGAGCTCCCCGACAAGGCGGCTGCAAATCCGTTCGAGTACCAGAACCAGATACTCAAGCTCGCGACAGGCATCAGCGACAGCGTCTTCAAGGCGCAGCGCGACCCTATCTCCATAGAGTACAACAACCTCGACGTCACACAGAACGGCTACGGCTCGTTCTCCTACACCCGTGACAAGGACAGCGGCGAATCCAGCATAGTCTTCAAGTTCTACGGCGTCGCCGACGGCTACCTCTACGGCTATGCCAGCAACGGCGGCTTTGAGAACATTACTGTCAACTGCGACAACTCCGTGGTCGATAATTCGCACTCCAAGCCTATCGAAATAAAAGACTACCCCGTCGTGTTCCCCATGGGCAACGGCAAAGCCGGCTCAATAGCTCAGGTCGAGCTCTTCGCCAAGGAGGATCACTCCACGGGCAGCGTAAAGCTCATGGTCTACGCGCTCAAGGAGGAGCTTTTCAGCGAGGCTTACGACCGTCTCGCGGACGAGCAGCTCAGCATATCCTCCTTCCGCGACACTCAGATCGAGGGGACTGTCACCGCCAAGAAGGACGGTATCCTCTTCCTCTCCATGCCCTACGAGAAGGGCTGGCGGGTGTACGTTGACGGCGAGGAGACCGAGACCATGCCCGTCATGAATGCCATGCTCGGCGCGAGAGTCAGCGAGGGCACCCACGAGATAAGGATAGAATACACCCCCGAGGGCTTCGGCGCAGGTCTTGCCGCGACCTTCATCAGCGCGGCGCTGTGCTGTCTGATCGCCTGCTACGACCGCCGGAAGGCCCGCATAAAGGCTGCTCTTGCGGCACAGGCAAGGCTCGAGGAGGAGCTCGCGGAGGAATCTGAAAAGGCAATGGAAAACGACTTACCGGAGGCACAGCATGAGGAATCTCAAGGTGATAACAGCGTACCGCGGGACTAAGTACCACGGCTTCCAGCGGCAGGACAACGCTGTGACCGTGCAGGCAACGCTCGAAAAGCACCTCTCGAAGGTGCTCAACGAGCCTGTGACGATCACCGGCTGCTCCCGCACGGATACAGGCGTCCACGCGAACAATTTCTGCTTCAACGTCAGGACCTCGAGTGCGATAACGTGCAGGGGCTTCGTCAGGGGCGTGAACGGCGAGCTGCCGGACGACATCTCCATACTCAGCTGCGAGGACGCTCCGGAGGATTTCCACGCGCGCTTCGACTGCGTGGGCAAGGAATACGTCTACAAGATACACTGCAGCGAATCCAAAAATCCCTTCGCTCCGGACCTCATGTTCCACTACCGCAGACCGTTCGACATCGAAAGGGTGCGGCAGGCGGCTGCACATTTCGTCGGGACGCACGACTTTGCGTCGTTTTGTGCTGATTGCACAACTGTAAAGAGCACAGTTCGTACAATCTGCTCATTCAGGGTAGAAAATAGTGGAGATTCCGTGTTTATGCTTGTAAAAGGCAACGGTTTTTTGTATAATATGATTAGGATCATCGCCGGGACGCTGCTCGACGTCAACGAGGGGAAGCTCTCCCCGGACGATATCCCCGATATCCTCGCGGCGCGCGACAGGCTCCGAGCCGGCAGGACTGCCATGGCTCACGGTCTATACCTGAACCGCGTGTTCTACAGCGAGGAAGAATTACAGAGATAGAAAACAAAATGTTAGGAGGGAACTAAATGCCGGTATATGACGCAGAGGACATAGTTGAGCTCAAAAACCGAAAAAAAAGACAGAAACGGCTCATAAGGTTCCTCGTGATCATACTGATACTCAGCATAGCCGCCGCTCTCTTCATCACTCAGGACAAGTGGCTGCCCAAGCTGAAGGGTATCGGCAGACAGTACCGGACGATAGTCAATTCGGGTCAGCTCGCAACGGGCAACTTCCCGATAGACATTGATTCCGGCTCAGATTACCAGATGAAATACTCCGCCGGGAAGCTGTTCGTGCTCGGAGATACGAGCCTCTATTACTACGGCACCGACGGCAAGCTGCTCGGCAAGAGACAGCATACATACTCCAGCCCCGAGCTGAGAGTCGCGGCAGGACGCGCGCTCATCTTCGAGCTCGGCGGCGACGACCTCAGCGTGGAGGACGAGGAGGAGGTGCTCTACACCAAGCACTTCGACAGCACTATCCTTTTCGCACGGCTCAGCTCGGACGGCTACACGGCAGTCGCCACGACATCCGACAACTACAGCTGCGAGATATCGGTCTTTGACAAGAAGGGCACCTGTATCTACGAGCGCAAGTGCATAGAGCTCGTTTACGACATCAGCTTCACCGCGGAGAGCTCGGGCTGTGTGCTCAGCTATATCGAGGCGGAAAACGGCTCAATGGTGACCAGCCTGAAGAAGATCAGCTTCAAGGAGAGCGGCTCCATATGGGACTCCGAAAAGCTCAGTATGCTGGGTCTCGAGGTCAGCGCATTCGACGGCGGAGCCTTCGTGCTCGGCTATGAGAGCTGTGCATACGTTGACGACAGCGGCAGACAGACGGTCTCCTACTCCTATGACGGCGAGCTCGCCGGAGGCGCGAGCATGAGCGGTCTCTCGGCGGTCATAGTCAACAACAACGACCTCAGAAAATACGTCGCTGCGCTCTTTGACGGACCGGACAAGCAGCCTGTTATCGTGGAGCTCAGCGAACCTTCGATAGATGTAACGGTTTTCGGAGGACTGGCTTACGTCCTCCTGCCGAATGAGATACGGACATACGATTTCAGCGGCGGACTGCGCTCCACGGCTTCCGTGAGTGACTCATACACCGGATTTGTCCGCAGCGACGAGCATATTTTCCTCAAGAGCTATAATAAAATTGACCGTATAGACTACGAAAGCTGACGGGACATGAAAGGAGGCAGCGCAGTTATCAGCACTGACTGCGCGCACAGCATATGGGATCACAATTCTGGTGGTTTTATGATACGATCGCAGCGGCAGTAGTGCTCCTGTGTATATTCCTCGCAGGAAGGAAGGGCATCTTCAAGTCGATGATCGCGATGATGTGCTTTCTCATCGGGACCGTCATCTCCATGTCAGTCAGCACCTCGCTGGCAGGCTCGATACAGAAAAACCTCGTCAGACCGAGCAACGTCAAGAACATAAGCACAGCCCTGTCTGAAATGGAATTCAACCATAACCTCGAGCAGTACATCAATGACAAGTACAATATCCTCATTGATTTCAAGAAGCTCGACGACATATACTACAAGGGCGAGGACATCGAGGGGAAGATGTATCAGTACCTCAACGCCTATACCTCCGGCAAGGTCAACAGCCGCGAGAGGCTAAGCACCGACCTGCGCGAGGGCTATGCCCAGATAATCAGCAAGGCTGTGGGCAAGTACCTCAACAAGTACTCCGCAGAGACCGCTGCTAAGAATATCCGTGAGGGCACTGACGAGGACATCTACGTTCTCATCAAGGAGCTTCAGGAGCCCGAGACCCGCACAAAGGCAGCGGAATTCATAGCAGACCACTACACGGCAGAGCCGTATAAGGATATCGTAAGGGTAGTCAGCTTCCTGCTCATGTTCGCG
>JAFRXR010000153.1 GCA_017443395.1 Ruminococcus sp.
CACGAAGTGGGAGGGGTCGTAGTTGATGCCCAGATTGGGGGAGGGCAGGATCCCGAACACCTTGCGCCAGATCACGGGGGTGGTCATGAGGTTCTGTCCGCCCGGCCACTGGTCCCGGCCGAAGAGCATGGGGCAGTTTTCGATGGCGATTTTGACGCCCTCCTGCTCCGCCAGCGCCACGATGGGCGGCCAGACTTCCTTCACCAGCTCCAGGTTTTCCTCCACGGACTTGTTCTGGTCCCGGCCGATGAAGGTGGTCACCATGCCCACGCCCAGCTTCGCGCTGGCGCGGATGACGTTCTTCAGGTGCTCCACGTTGGCCGCGCGCTTTTCAAGGTCGGGGTCCATGGTGTTGGGGTAGAAGGCCAGGGAGGAGATCGCCACGTTCTTCTTCGCGCAGTAGTCCTTGATATACGCGATTTTCGCGTCGTCCAGGGAGTTTACGTCGATGTGGCTCACGCCGGCGTAGCGTCGCTCCGCCTTGCCGCTGGGCCAGCAGGCAACCTCCACGCACTGAAAGCCCATGGAGGAGGCTGTGTCGATCATTTCCTCGAAATTCCAACCGTCCAGGATCGCGCTGACAAAACCAAGCTTCATATCGTATTCCTCCTGTTTGAAAAGTCCCTTCGCACGGCGGGCACGCCCGCGGCTTTTTCTTCCGCTTCATATTATATCAAAACTATCGCGGATGCGATACGCGCAGTGTCCGGCACGGACGACATAGCAGTCCGCACCGGCGGCGACGAATTCGTCCTTATCGCCTCGGGAAGGCTGACCGATAAGGACGGTCAGGAGCGTATCAGAGCGTTTGAGCGTATACTCAGCGAAAAGAACGCAGCCAAGCCTGACAGAGTTTTCGATATCATGACAAGTATCGGGTATGTGTGCTTCCCCGCCTCGCAAAAGGACGCACTTGATGAGATGATAAAGGAAGCCGACCGCAGAATATACGAATACAAGATCGCACGCAAAAAGCAGCGCAGCAGCTGAGCTGCGCAGGACAGATCCCACACAGAACGGAGGAACGGAAATGAAGAAGAGACTTATCGCATTCCTGACATCAGGGCTGATGCTCACCGCTGCCGCTAATATCCCGCCTGCAATGGCAGCAGATGTCCCCGCTGAGGACCCGATATTCGGCGTACTGCCCGACTGGGTGCCGCAGGATTTCGCCGACGCGATGCTTTTTTACAATGAGTACGGCAAATCCCATGTCGAGGACAACATCATCTGCCTCGTCAGACCCATGCTGCAATTCAAGGAGGACGATTACCAGTTCTCGGTAGGCGGCAGCATGACCTGCATAAACACACCCGCCAACTCGATCCCTAAGATCTGCGAGCTCGATATCCCCGAAAAGCCAGACAAGTCCGACGAAGCGGCAGTCGCGGCATACGAGGAGTACTGTGACAGGCTGGGACTTGGCTCATACGACTACGACTTCTTTGAAGCCTACGCCAGCTGCAAGACGCAGTATGCGTTCGAGGTCGAGCTGTTCCGCGTGTTCGAGGGCTATGACCTTTCGGTAGTGTGGAGCGAAAAGTCGGGCGACGACCAAAAGGTGACGGAGACATTCCGCTTCGAGAACAAAAACGGCGTGACCACAGAGACTGACATCTACAGCTGGCTCCCCGACTCCAAGCCCGAGTACAAGGCTTTCGAAAAGGAGTACGGCAAGACCTCTGTCCATGGCAATTATCTCGCGTACTGTGCGGACGTGAACGCCAGCACAGGAGCCTCCCTGACAGTGGAGCAGACCGGCGACGGACAGATAAAGGAGTATATGCAGTCCGGCTGCAGCGGCTTCCACCTGGTACCTATC
The DNA here is from genome assembly GCA_017443395.1 of Ruminococcus sp. Classification (GTDB taxonomy): domain Bacteria; phylum Bacillota; class Clostridia; order Oscillospirales; family Ruminococcaceae; genus Ruminococcus. Next base: position 1,823 of record JAFRXR010000153.1, read on the forward strand.
GACGGCTCGGGAGCCTCCTCTGTGATAGTTTACGAGTCCTCTGCTGACGGAGACATCGACATGACATGGAAGGTCGGCAGGACATGGTCCGAGGAGGAGCCCTTTGAAATAACGTCTGGAAGCTACGCGGTCATGAACGACTGCTCGGCGATCCTCGACTGCACCCCGGGCAGAGAGGGCACTTCGGTCATAACGTTCGTGGATAAGGATACCGGCGAGCTTATCCCTGAGCCGGACCCTTCTGATCGTTTCTACCTGCTGAAGACCACTATCCAGAGCCACCAGACCGGAGAGATATACGACATAACGTCGAATCCTCTGACTGTCGATTCAGTCTACGCATACTCGACCGGCTGGACGTATTCAATAAACATGGCGTCAGACGCCGGCAGGTACGATGCCCCTGAGTTCGAGATGACGCTCCAGACGTACGACCGCGCCGAGGTGATATGCAGAGTGAAATGGTATCCGAGCGGCGACGTCAACGGCGACAGCGCATTCAGTGTCTCAGACGCCGTTCTATTGCAGGAATGGCTCCTCGGGATACCCGGCGCTGCGCTGAAAAACTGGGAAGCCGCTGACTTCTGCCGCGACGGCAGGCTGGACATATATGACCTATGTGCAGTGAAGCAGGAGCTCGTGAAGCGCAACGCTGTGGGCTACGTCGAGCCAGATAACTATGTCGAATGGGGAACGCTCCTCTCTGTCGCGAATGACGGACTGAAGCTGTATCGCGGTCCCGGAGAGAGCTACGGATACGTCACCTCCCTGCCTGCTGACACCCTCCTCCGTGAGCTTGGCTACCAGAACGATACCGACAACTGGCTGTTCACTCAGTACAACGACCAGTACGGCTGGATAAAGACCGTTCAGGACGACGGCACCCCGACTGTCTGCTACATGGCGGTCGCCGACAAGCCGGTCATCTACCTCTATCCAGAGGAAGAGACGGACGTCCATGTGGAGCTCGAGCTCACGGAGTCTGAGCTCTCCACGACCTACCCGAGATACAACAACGGCTGGGACGTCACCGCCTACCCGGACGGCACCCTCCTTAACAAGGCTGACGGCACCCACCACAGATACCTTTTCTGGGACGCAGTGAACTGCCGCACCAGATTCGACTTCTCAGCGGGCTTCTGCGTCGCAGGCGCCGATACCGAGAGCTTCCTCCGTGAAAAGCTCACATACATGGGTCTGACCGAGGACGAGATGAACGAATTCATCGTGTACTGGCTGCCGAGAATGGAGCACAATGCGTACAATCTCATCGCATTTCAGGGGGACGTCTATACAGACTCCGCGAAGCTCGGCATAACTCCCGCTCCTGACAGTCTGCTGCGCGTATTCATGGCGTATGTCCCGCTGGAGGACGCAGTCAGCATTGCTCCGCAGCAGCTCGATACCTTCGAGAGGAACGGCTTTGCAGCGGTTGAGTGGGGCGGCTGCGAGGTAAGGACGTAAGACGGGATATAGCCCTTGCAAGCAAGCCCAAAATCGGCTCCTGATACAGGGATCTTTTCCCTTACCAAGCACGGTTCCACGCTGATAATGTGACCTCAGGATATACAAAAAGCTCCCCGACCAGGGGAACTTCATTTTTACTTGAACATATTTCCCAGACCCTCTCCGATGAGCTCAACGAGCTCGATCTCCAAGCCATACTCATCGACGAATTCATCGAAGAATCTTTCAGCCGTGCTCTTGTAAGCGTCATCAGCCTTGAAAACGCCGCCCTCCTTCGTGCCCTTCATGACGACCTCTCCGTCATTGTAGCAGGTCACC
>JAFRXR010000154.1 GCA_017443395.1 Ruminococcus sp.
ATCGCGTCAAGTTGGGTGGCACCGCAGGTGACTTGTTCTCCTGTCCCAGCAGTAAAAATACTGCGGGACAGGATTTTTTTATGTCCCGTGAAAGAAAGGTTGTATGACTTATGGCAAACATCCCCTACAAGATCTACCTCGAAGAAAGTGAAATGCCCAGGCAGTGGTACAACGTGCGTGCTGATATGAAGAAGAAGCCCGCTCCGCTGCTCAATCCCGGCACAGGTCAGCCCTGCACTGCTGATGAGCTCAAGCACGTTTTCTGCGACGAGCTCGTGGCTCAGGAGCTCAATGAGACCGACCGTTTCATCGACATACCGGACGAGATCCGCAGCTTCTACAAGATGTACCGTCCGTCGCCGCTCGTGCGCGCTTACTGCCTCGAGAAGAAGCTCGGCACTCCCGCTAAGATCTACTACAAGTTCGAGGGCAACAACACCTCCGGCTCGCACAAGCTCAACTCCGCTATCGCGCAGGCTTACTACGCTAAAAAGCAGGGACTCAAGGGCGTTACCACCGAGACCGGTGCGGGTCAGTGGGGAACAGCTCTCTCCATGGCTTGCTCCTACTTCGACCTCGACTGCAAGGTATATATGGTAAAGGTATCCTATGAGCAGAAGCCATTCCGCCGCGAGGTCATGAGGACCTACGGCGCGAGTGTTACTCCCTCGCCGTCCAACACGACTGAGGTCGGCAAGCGTATCCTCGCTGAGTTCCCTAACACAGGCGGAAGCCTTGGCTGTGCTATCTCCGAGGCTGTTGAGGCAGCTACCACCACCGAGGGCTACAGATATGTCCTCGGAAGCGTGCTCTCACAGGTGCTCCTCCACCAGTCCGTTATCGGCATGGAGACCAAGGCTGCTATGGATAAATACGGTATCAAGCCCGACATCATCATCGGCTGTGCCGGCGGCGGCTCAAACCTCGGCGGACTCATCTCCCCGTTCATGGGCGAAAAGCTCCGCGGTGAGGCTGACTACCGCTTCATCGCTGTTGAGCCGGCTTCCTGCCCGAGCTTCACGCGCGGCAAGTACGCTTATGACTTCTGCGACACCGGCAAGGTATGCCCGCTCCAGAAGATGTATACTCTCGGCAGCGGCTTTATGCCGTCCCCGAACCACGCAGGCGGTCTCCGCTATCACGGCATGAGCGCTATCCTCTCCGAGCTCTACGATCAGGGTCTCATGGAGGCTCGCTCCGTTGAGCAGACCTCTGTATTCGAGGCTGCGCAGATGTTCGCGAGAGTAGAGGGAACTCTTCCCGCTCCCGAGAGCAGCCACGCTATCCGCGCTGCTATCGACGAGGCGCTCAGGTGCAAGGAGACAGGCGAGGAGAAGACTATCCTCTTCGGTCTGACAGGTACCGGCTACTTCGATATGTACGCTTACGCTGCATACAACGACGGTACGATGACAGACTATATCCCCACAGACGAGGAGATCGCGGCTTCGCTGGCTAATCTTCCGAATATCGGCTGATAACAAAAAAGACGACCGTTAAGGTCGTCTTTTTTTGCCGTCATACCACTCGATCATTCGGTGTAAGCACCCATCATTTCCTCGAGCCAAGCATCGTAATCGAACTCAGTGAACTTGTCAACAGATACCATAACTATCTTCTCCTCAGCGTCATAGGAATCTTCCTCTGTAAGAACGAGGTATGTGCCGTCGTATCCTGCGAAGATAGCTTCACCGTCAACGTCGAGAGAGATCTCGTCGCCGCTGATCTTTATGGTGCCTTCCTCGGTCTCATCGGGATCCATGCCGGAAGAAACAGTGAATGTGCTGTCGTCGTTGATAGTGAGCTGGAACAGTGCGCCGAGAGGCATGCCCATGTATTCGCCTACATAAGACTCATCGCCCTCGATCATAGCGTAGCACTCCCACTTGCCAACGAGGTCGCCGATCTTGACGGAGCTTGAATATTTGCCGATCTCGATATCAACAGCCTCTGCCTTTGTCTCCTCTTCCTCGTCATCGTCCTTCTTCTTGGACTTAGTGGTCTCTTCCTCAGTTTCCTCTTCTGTCTCTTCCTCAGTTTCTTCCTCGGTCTCCTCTTCGGTCTCCTCCTCGGATTCCTCCTCGGACTCCTCCTCGGTCTCTTCCTCGGACGCCTCCTCAGTCTCGTCAGCAGCGGAGGTCTTGGAGGTCTTCTCGTCCTTGTCGTCGTCCTCGTCGCCGCAGGAAGCGAATGCGCAGGTCAGCGTTGTGCAGGCAAGTAAAAGTGCAAGCAGTTTTTTCATAATGATCTTCTCCCTTTCATATTTACGGTTGGTGAATGTATGTTGAGCAGCGTCCGCTGCATGGGGGTCCGTATCACTCGTTCTGAGACATTATTTCTTCCATCCATGCGTCGTAGTCGAACTCTGTGAACTCATCGACCTTGACGAATGCCATCATCTCGTCGCCTGTATCCATGACGAGGTATGTTCCGTTGTAGTAGACCGCGTCGTCCTCGTCTCCGCTGTCGGTGGTAAGGGTTATGGTCTTGCCGCTGACCGACCATGTTCCGTCCAGGGAATCCTCATCAAACGACCTGAAAATGAAGGTTTCATCGTCAGAGAACTCCATGTTCATGATGGAGCCGAGCGGAGCGCCCATATATTCGCCGATGAAAAGTCCGTCCTCCTCGTCTACCGCGTAGAGCTCCCATTTGCCGAGGAGATCATCTTCCGCAACGGATACGGGGTCGCCGAAATCAAAGTCAGCAGCCTCGGTGTTGTCTTCGTCATCGTCGTCCTTCTTCTTGGACTTGGTCGTCTCTTCCTCGGTTTCCTCCTCGGTCTCCTCTTCGGTCTCTTCCTCAGTTTCTTCCTCGGTCTCTTCCTCGTCGTCCTCGGACTCTTCCTCAGACTCTTCTTCGGACTCCTCCTCGTCAGCAGCGGAGGACTTTGTGGTCTTCTCGTCCTTGTCGTCGTCCTCGTCGCCGCAGGAAGCGAACGCGCAGGTCAGTGTTGTGCAGGCGAGTAAAAGTGCAAGCAGTTTTTTCATAGTGATCTTCTCCTTCTGGGAATGGGCTTGTATGTGAAGCGGGATCCCCCGCAGGGTAAACTTCCGGCAATTGCCGTTTTTGCCGCGGCAAAATCGGCTGATACTGTAAATGTAACCGAGAATGATAATGTAACTGAAACTGACAATGATAATGAAACTGATACTGTTACTGATACTGTGAGTGGGAGTGATACTGTGCTCCGCTCAGGTGTCCTCGCCCTCCGAAGCCTCGGTATAGTCTCTGTAGTCGTAGTTCTCGAACCACTCGTCGTAGTCAAACTCAGTGAAGCTGTCGGTGCGTTCGAAATAGTAGTCGATACCGTCATCGGGGGAGCTCATCACGAGGAGCTCGTCCTCCATGCGGGCGGGAAGCTGTTCGTCCTCCGTGCCGACGCTTATCGTATCGCTGCCGCCGTCTGACCAGCTTATCTCGATCTCGCTGCCAGCCATAGGGGAGAGCATAGTGCCCGTACCGCCGCTGCTGAGCTCCATTGCGAGCGTGGCGTAGAGCGGCACTCCCATGTAGTCGCCGCTGTAGGTCTTGCCGTCAATGGTTATGCTGACGCATTCCCACTTCCCCGTCCAGTCAGTCTCAGCTTCCGTGGAGGGCTCGGTCGGGACCTCGGTGGTCTCAGCCGCCGCCGTCGTTTCAGGAGCCTCTGTTACTTCGGGGAGCGTCCCGGTCGTGTCCGGACTTATCTCGAGCTCAGTCGGAGCGATCTCCGGCACGGCTGCTTCCGTGACGGACTCGATAGATGCGTTTATGGGATATTCGAGCACTGAGGAGCCTGACGCAGACTCGCTGCTGCATGAAGTGAGCACGCACGCGAGAGCACAGGCTGCCGCCGCGAATACGTTCATTTTCATTGACAAGCGCCTCCATAACAATTATAATAGTATATATCGGGTTTTCCCGACCGCTATTATTATATCACACTTGATATTCAAATGTAAACGGCTAAAATGTGGGAATTTTATGGCGCGGGTGAGATCTTTATTATAAAAGTTACATAACTTAATGTTAAATCAGAATTATTGTTCACTAAAAATTTACAAGCTTAGTTTCCGCGATTTCTTGATTTTTCCTGTGATATATGGTATAATGGCTTACGTTGAGTGCGCTGTAATGCGCATGACTGCACGAAGATATGCGTTGAAGCGGAAGGTTGCTGCCGGTATGGCAGGTAATTTCCGCGGAGTATGTCCGATTTCAAACCGGGCGATTGGGATAGCGAACACAGTATGTGGTTTAGCATGAGCGCAGCTTGCGTATGCGCTTACTATGCTCATTTTGCGTTCATATGCTCCTGACTGACCGGAAAACATCAAAGTTTTCTGGTTTTTTTATCAGATAAAGCAGGAAACACACGGAAGCGTGTGAAGTCCCAGATCTGCGTCCCCGTAAAAATTTCTAAGGAGGCGAAAA
>JAFRXR010000155.1 GCA_017443395.1 Ruminococcus sp.
GAGGGAAGCTCGTATGCTCGCGCGCCGGCGGGTGCAAGGGTGTTCTCATCGTGCTGCTGACCCCATGCGGTCAGCGTCCCGTTGACATTTATCTGGCAGTTGAGGATACACTCAACGCCCTTGTCCACAGCGTTCTTCGCGGACTGTCTGCGAGTGCTGTCCACGAAATCAAAGCCCTCAGCACCGTTGTAAACGTCCTGCAAAACGCGCAGCACCGCGACCATAGCTGTGTCATTGAAGGTGATGTGAGCGTGGTAGGTGCCGGGGTCATTGAAGACCTGCGGCCAGCCGCCGTTGCTGTACTGACCGTTCAGAAGGAGGTCTATGCCCTTCAGGCAGGAGGTCTTGTACTTCTCCGTACCGGTGGCTGAGTAGATCTTCGCGAGAAAGCGTATCTGCCCCCAAGTCGCGTTGTTGTCGATAGTTGACTTGTTCCACGAACCGGTGGTCTCGGTCTTCATGTCCTTGCGCCAGCCGCCGTCAGAAAGCTGATACTGCACGATCTCGTCGGCAATGCCTATCGCCTCAGAGCTGCTCCACCATGAGGCGTCCTTTTTGCTGTAGGTGCTCCACGAGAAGTCGTTGTCGCCGGCATAGACGTCCACACCGGTCATAAGCTGCGGAAAGACCGGAGCCGCGCTTCCGAAGAGCATTCCTGCGGCGAGGAGCGCTCCTGCGGCTCTTCTGGTAAACTGCTTCATTATATATCCCCCTTTTATATTTTGGATCAAGCATTAGTTTATGTAATGATTATAGCAGAACGCTTCCCCGAAAGTCAATAGAATCTGTATATTTTTCACGATTTCAGCAGAAATAGCCCCGGCATTGACACATTCGGTGGAGAAAACCAAGACGAGAAGAAGCAGGACATCTCTTCTGCGGTATTTTTCCGGACAAAAACAAAAAGGCACCTCAATGCCTTTTTGATGATATCTATTCTCGGGCTGTCTTAGTCAAACAGCTTCCGGAAGCATTTCATGGCTTCTATAGTGTTCTCCTTGTTGTTGAAGGCAGTCAGTCGGAACCATTTATCGCCGTTCTTTCCGAAGCCAGCCCCGGGAGTACCGACTACCCCAGCCTTTTCGAGCATATGGTCAAAGAACGTCCAGCTGTCCATGCCGAACGGGCACTCGAACCAGATGTACGGCGAATTGATACCTCCAGTATAGCGCACGCCGAGTTCGTTCATGGTGTCGGCTATGATATGTGCATTCTCGAGGTACACAGCAGTCATCGCCTTCGACTCACGCTGTCCCTCCGGACTGAAAACAGCCTCCGCAGCTCTCTGTACGACGTAGGGCACACCGTTGAATTTCGTGGTCTGACGTCTGTTCCACATCTTGTTGAGGCTCATCTCGCGCCCGTCAGGCGAGACAGACTTTATCGCCTTGGGAACTATCGTGTATCCGCAGCGGGTACCGGTAAAGCCGGCTGTTTTCGACAGTGAGCAGAACTCCACCGCGCACTTCTTCGCGCCCTCGATGCTGTAGATCGTCCGCGGGAGCTCCTTGTCGGAGATGAAGCTCTCATACGCCGAATCGAAGAGTATCACAGCGTCGTTGGCGAGGGCGTAGTCCACCCACTCCTCGAGCTGCTGCCTGTTGTAACACGCGCCCGTGGGATTATTCGGTGAGCAGAGGTAGATGATATCCGCGCGGACGCTCCTGTCAGGCATGGGGAGGAAGTCATTCTCCGCAGTACCATTGATGAATACGATATTCCGCCCGTTCATCGTGTTCGTATCGACATAGACCGGATAAACGGGGTCGGGAATGAGGACTGTGTTATCCGCAGAGAAGAGGTCGGTGATGTTTCCGGTGTCGGACTTTGCACCGTCGGAAACGAAGATCTCGTCCGCGTCGATGTCGGCGCCGATCTCCTTGTAATGGCGTGCGATAGCCTCTCTGAGGAAGTCGTAGCCCTGCTCGGGACCGTATCCGCGGAAGGTCTCCGCCTTGCCCATTTCGTCAGCGGCACGGTGCATAGCCTGCACTACAGACCCGCCGAGCGGCAGCGTAACATCACCGATACCGAGCCTGATAACGTCCCTGTCAGGGTTCTTCTCCTTGAATGTGCTGACCCTCTTCGCGACCTCACTGAAAAGGTAGCTCTCCTTCAGGTCAAGAAATCTCTCATTAAACCTTGCCATAATACTCTCCCTCAAATGTATATTCCGCAGGACCGGTCATGTAGATATGTCCGTCCGACTCCTTCCACTCGATGATCAGCTCGCCGCCGAGCAGCTCGACTCGCACAGGTCTGCGCGGACTGATACCGTTCAGGCAGGCTGCCGCGACCGTCGCACAGGTGCCCGTACCGCAGGCGAGCGTCTCTCCCGTGCCTCTCTCCC
>JAFRXR010000156.1 GCA_017443395.1 Ruminococcus sp.
GAAAATACCGACTGATCTGCCATATCCTCCTGAGGCTCTCCGGCATAAACGCTCTCCTCAGCGGGAGCGGGCTCGGCAGCCACAGGCTGTTCAGCAGCGTATTCCTCGTTCTCCCCGAGCATAACCTCGTCGAAGACGATCTCGCCGTCGGTGATATTGATTATACGACCGCCGAAGTGACGCACAAGGTCGTGCTCGTGCGTTACCATGAGTATCGTCGTGCCCTGGTCGTTGATGCCCTTGAGGAGCTCGACGATCTCATACGAGAGCTCAGGGTCGATATTTCCCGTAGGCTCGTCGGCGATGATGAGCTGCGGGTCGTTGACGAGTGCGCGGGCTATCGCCACGCGCTGCTTCTCGCCGCCGGAGAGCTCATCGGGGTAGGAGTTGGTCTTTGCGTGGAGTCCCACAAGGCTTATAACGTAGGGGACTCTCTTGCGTATGTACTTGATCGGAGCGTCGATGACACGGAGCACGAAAGCGATGTTCTCGTACACGGTCATGGACGGTATGAGGCGGAAGTCCTGGAACACGAAGCCGAGCGTGCGGCGGAATTCCGGTATCTTGCGTTTCTTGAGCTTGCTGAGGTTATAGCCGTTGACGGTGACAACGCCGCTCGTCGCGTCTATCTCCTTGAGCAGCAGCTTTATCATGGTGCTTTTTCCCGCACCCGATGAACCTACAACGAAGGCGAAGTCGCCGTCGTTGATGCGGAGGCTGACGTTGTTGAGCGCGTCAACACCGCTCGAATAGGTCACCGATACGTTTTTAAGCTCTACCAAAAAATTACACCTTCCTTGTGATCAGAGCGCAGGGAGCCCCGCTCCCGGAGCTCATCAGAACTTGACCGGATTAGCGGACAGGTACTTCTTGACCATGAGGGCTATCTTGAAGATGATAGCGTGGTCGAACTCGCGGAGGTCGAGTCCTGTCAGCTTCTTGATCTTTTCGAGTCTGTACACGAGAGTGTTTCTGTGTACGAAGAGTTTTCTTGATGTCTCGGATACGTTCAGGTTGTTCTCGAAGAACTTCTGGATAGTGAAGAGGGTCTCGTGGTCGAGGGACTCGATGCTGCCCACCTTGAACACCTCGTGGAGGAAGGTCTCGCAGAGAGTTGTGGGGAGGTGGTAGATAAGACGTGCGATACCGAGGTTATCGTAGCTGACGATGACCTTGTCGGTGTCGAACACCTTGCCGACCTCAAGAGCCATCTGAGCCTCCTTGAAGGAGCGGGCGAGGTCCTTTACGCCAACAACCGCAGTACCGATACCAACATTTACGCGGGTGTAGAATTCGCTGCTGAGGGTATCAGCGATAGAGCGTGCGAGCTTTTCGAGGTCCTTGGAATCGAGAGCGCTCTTGAGCTCCTTTACGAGAACGATGTCGCTCTCGGTGATGTTGAAGACGAAGTCCTTGTTCTTGTCCGGGAAGAGGTTCTGGATAACATCATAAGCGGAGATATCGTTCGCGGAGATTATCCTGATGAGGAAAACAGCGCGGCTGATCTCTGCATTGAAGTGCAGCTCACGAGCCTTGATGACGATATCGCCGGGGAGCACGTTGTCGAGGATAACGTTCTTGATGAAGTTGTTCCTGTCGTACTTCTCGTCGTAGTACTGCTTGATGTTGGACAGAGTGATAGCGAGGATGCTCGCATACTTAGCCGCAGCGTCGTCAACGCCCTCCACGAAGACTGCATAGTCGGGCTTTACGCGCGAGCCGAAGGGCTTGTAGGTGAAGCCGTCGCGGATAAAGATGTCGTGGGAGTCGCTGAGATCAAGCGACACGAACTCATTGGTGGTGCCAACTCTTGTGAGGTCGCTGCACGCGATGATCGTAGCAGTCTCGTCAACTACGCCGATGGTAGCGTCGATGGTGTCGCGCATCTGATGAACTAATCCCTGAAATAATCTGTTTGACATGATAAAATCCCTTCTCTTTCGATTTTTAAAAATATTCGAGTGGATTTCCAAGAGAACTTATTACAAATTGTAACACATTTTCGCGGTCTATTTGTTAACAAATTGTGAACTTTCGCCTCAAAACCCACATTAGTACCAATTTTTACCGTTGGAAATTGTCGGAAACCGACAAGTCGCGGATCCTCGCTGTAACCAAATCGTAACTATTACATCTTCTCCGGAGCGTCTATGTTCAGCATGGAGAGGACGTTCCGCAGAGTCTGACGTACTGCGATGCTCAGGAGGATACGCGCCTTCTTGAGCTCCTCGTCGGGAGCGTTCTTCACAGGACACGAATCGTAGAACCTGTGGAAGAGCGTCGCGAGGTCTATCGCGTACTTCGTCATCTTCGCGGGATCGTAGTACTTCGCCGCGAGGTCTACCTCCTTCGGGAGCGAAGCGAGGTGACGTATCAGCTCGATCTCATGCGGCGTGCTGAGCAGCGTGAAGTCCGCGCTGTCCGGGACGCTTATGCCCTCCGACGCGAGATTCGCCAGCAGGCTGCATATCCTCGCGTGCGCGTACTGAACATAGTACACAGGGTTCTGCGAGGACTTCTCCACTGCGAGGTCGAGGTCGAACTCGAACTGCGAGTTCGCCTCGCGGAGGTTGAAGTAGAATCTTGCTGCATCTATCGGTATCTCGTCGAGCAGCGTGACGAGAGTTATCGCCTTGCCGCTGCGCTTGGAGAGCTTTACGACCTCTCCCTGACGGACGAGCCTTACCATCTGCATGAGCACCACATCGAGCTTGCCTGCGTCAACGCCGAGCGCGGTGAGCGCAGATTTCAGCCTCGGGACGTATCCGTGGTGGTCAGCACCGAGAACGTTTATCGCCTTGTCGAAGCCGCGTGTCACGAGCTTGTCGTAGTGGTACGCGATATCCGGTACAACGTATGTGGGAACGCCGTTCGCGCGGACGAGCACGAAATCCTTGTCCACGCCGAAGTCTGTCGCCTTGAACCATGTCGCTCCCTCAAGCTCATAGGTGTGACCTGTCTCGCGGAGCTTGTCCACGATGCGCATCGTCTCGCCGCTCGCGTGGAGAGTGCTCTCACGGAACCAGTTATCGTAAACTATGCGGTACTTCCTGAGGTCGCGCTCAAGTCCCTCTATATTAATAGGGAGAGCGTACTCAACGAGCGCCGCCTTGCGCTCCTCCTCAGAGACATTCTGGAGCTCGAAGAGGTGCTGCTTGTAGTAGTTGGCAGCGTGCTCGATGATATCCGTACCGAGGTAAACGTCCTCCGGCATCGCGAACTCCATACCCTCGCCGGAGAGCTCATAGATGTCCTTCGCGAGCTTCTCGGTATCGCCGCCGCAGTCGTAGATGAGCTGCTGACCGCGCTCTGAGCAGAGCTGCATATATCTCAGCGAGAGCGACCTTCCGAACTTGTCTATCTGGTTGCCGGCGTCATTGACGTAGAACTCGCGCTCCGCGTGGTAGCCAGCCCACTGGAGCACGCTCGCGAGGCAGTCACCGATAGCGCCGCCGCGTGCATTGCCTATGTGCATGGGACCTGTCGGGTTCGCGGAGACGAACTCGACGAGTATCCGCTTTCCTGCGCCGGTCTGGGTCTTTCCGTAGTTTTCCTTCTCTTCAAGGACATTCTCCACGACGTCCGCGAACCACTTGCGTCCGAGGAAGAAGTTCATGAAGCCCGGACCCGCTACCTCAGCCCTCTCGAAGACAGTGCCGCCGAGCTGGACGTTCTCACAGATGAGCTCCGCGATCTTGCGGGGCGGCATTCTGAACGCCTTTGCGCACACCATAGCGGTGTTGGCGGCGAAGTCTCCGTGGGACTTATCCGCGGGTATCTCGATGTTGAAGTCGGGTATCAGTTCAGCGGGGAGCTCCTGACGAGCCACGAGTGAGCCGAGCGCGTCCATTATGAGCTCACGGAGCTGCACGGACGCCTGTTTGATAAGGTCTGCCATATTTTTCCGTATCCTTTCTTCAGTGCGTATCCTGCACGGTCATAATTATCTCGTTGTCCGAAAGATAGGACGAATTGAGGTCAAGAGTGTATTTGAGGTAGAGCCTGCCGTCCTTCTCAATGGTGTTGTCTATCGCGTGTGTGTAGACGCCTATCTGGAGGTTCCCGTAGGGAGTGCCGTACTGGCAGAAGTGCTTGCGCCCTATCTCGAGCGACAGCACCGAATTGGCTGTGCCCTTTCGCGTTATCGAAGCATTGCGGCTGTTGTCCACCTTAATGGTGGTCACCGAGCCCTCGAAGCCGGTCGCGGAGGTATCCTCGTAGGAGATGATGTCCCAACCGTTCTCCTTCACGAGGCTCGCCCGCGTGATGAGCTCCGTCCTGCTTTGTTCGTTGTCCTGCCACTGTATACTGGTCAGGTTTATCATCACATTTTTCTTCAAGCCAGTCACCTTAGTAATTCTTCTCGGCGTTCTCGAGAGCCGTCTCAAGGAGCTTGTCGATGAGGTACGGCAGCGACATACCGAGGTTTTCCATGAGCTTTGGGTAAACGCTGTTGCCGCGCAGTCCCGGAGCTGTGCCTATCTTGTTCAGCAGGAGCTTGCCGTCCTCGGTGAGGAAGAAATCCACCCTCGCCATACCCTTGCAGCCGAGCGCCTTGTACGCTTCAACGGCGGTCTCGCGTATCTGGTTCATCTGCTCCATGGGGAGTTCAGCCGGTATCACGAGGTCGTCGCCGGAGCTGGAGTTCACCACCGTGGGGTCATAGACCTTCCCGACGGACAGTATCTCACCGATGAGCGACGAGAACGGCGAATCGTAGCCGAACACAGCCGCCTCGAGCTTGCGTGCCCTGACGTATTTTTCGATCACGACCTTGTTGTCGTGGGAGAAAGCTATCTTCACAGCCGAAATGAGCTGATCAAGGTCACCGGCGACGTTCGTGCCGAGGCTGCACCCGCTGTTCGCAGGCTTTACCGCGAGCGGGAAGCCGAGCTCCTCCGCCACGCTGCCGCAGATCTCCTCAATGCGGTTTATCTCGCGCTGAGTTATGAGCTTCCAGGCAGCCGTCTCGATGCCGTAGTCATCGAGGACCATGTGTGTGTGCGATTTATCCATACACGACGCCGCAGCAAGCAGTCCGCAGCCGACATACGGTATCCCTGCGAGGTCGAGCAGACCCTGTATCGTACCGTCCGCGCCCTTCTTGCCCGGAAGCACAGGGAACACGACGTCGATACGTCTAACGGTCGCCTCACCGTTCTCGAGGGTGATGATACCGCGGTGTATGGGGTCGGGTGAGAGTATGGCTGAGGTGCAGTCGGGGTCCTGATCCCACTCACCGGAGAGGATCTCCGAGACGTCGCCCGGGAAATAGAGCCACCTGCCCTTTTTAGTAATGCCTATGCAGATCACCTCATACTTGTCCGCGGGGATATTCGAGATGACCTCAGCCGCCGAAGCGAGGGAGAGATTGTACTCGGGGGAAGTGCCTCCGAAGATGACTGCTGCCTTGATCTTTGCCATGATTTACTCCTTAAGTCTTTTCTCGCTCCGCGCCGGAAAACAGTGCATTCTGCGCCTTGGAAATTTTCACGAACCGGTCTGCGGAGCAATCGTCAATTTCAAGTATCAATATATTTTATCACATTTCACAAAAAACTGCAAGTATTTTTTGCTAAAATGCAGAAAAAGAAGAGTAAATTCGCAACACCCGCGCATTACGGACAATTTTCAACATACGATTTTGTGCACAATGACGTCAAAAAGAGGACTTATCGTGAGTTTGCACAAAAAACGCTTTGTTTATAATGACGAAGGCAGCGTGACGCTGCACCCGAGCACGCTGCCGCTCGCAAGCTCGCTCACTCTCATTGAAGACGTTACTCGCACATCGCATACGGCAGTTTTGTAAAACTTTGCTGAACACGTTTGCGCGGGCGGACACTCGCGCATCGCATATATGACAGGTGTCAGATCGCAGGGACGGCGTCCCCCTGTTTCCGACCTCGTCCCAGCCCCTGTTGAGGTCGTCCCTTAGTTGCACGGAGCCTCCCCGACATCTTGACACGCTCCCGCATAAGTGGTAAAATTATAGTATATTTGAATAAAGGAGAGATCCTCATGTATCAGTTCAACGCACAGGAAACCCTCGACAGGCTCGTTCAGTGGGTGAAGGATTACTTCGCCGCGAACGCCTCCCCGACCACCAAAGCCGTCATTGGTATCTCAGGCGGCAAGGACAGCTCAGTCGCTGCCGCAGTCTGCGTCAGGGCGCTCGGCAGGGACAGAGTAGTCGGCGTGCTCATGCCGCAGGGCGAACAGGCGGACATCAGCTACAGCCACCTTCTGGTCGATACGCTCGGCATAGAGCACCACATCATAAATATCGGCAGCACAGTCAGTTCCTTCATGAATGAGCTCGGCAAGGCAATGGAGCCCTCCGAGCAGGCGAAGGTCAACACACCTGCCCGTATCCGCATGGCGACGCTCTACGCTGTCTCAGCCTGCATCGGCGGACGGGTGGTCAACACCTGCAACCTCTCCGAGGATTGGGTGGGCTACTCCACGAAATTCGGCGACGCCGCCGGAGACTTCTCTCCCCTTTCGTCACTCACGGTCACCGAGGTGCTCCAGATCGGCGAGCTTCTCGGACTCCCCGGCGAGCTCGTACACAAGGTCCCGATAGACGGTCTCTGCGGCAAGACCGACGAGGAGAACCTCGGCTTCAGATACGCCGACCTCGACCGCTATATCCGCGGTCTCACCGATCTCTCGGATATGCCGGAGATCAAGGAAAAGATCGACCGTATGCACCGCAATAACCTCCACAAGCTCCTGCTCATGCCGAAATTCGAGCTGTAAAAAACGCGAAAGCGATACTTCCCTGCGTCGGGAGGTATCGCTTTTTTCATATTCATTCCTTTTTGGTGCCGCGGATACTGCGTCCCTCGTCATAGGTGTCGAGGAAGTGGTGGTACTCGTCCCCGATGTGATATGAGATGAGCGTTTGCAGGTTGACGTTCTCCACGCTGCGGAAGATGTGCTTATCGACGTCCGGGTCGGTCTCGCGGAGCTTCCTTATCAGAGCCTTGACCTCCTGCCGCTTCGACATACCCTGATACTCCTCCATCGCGGCACGCTCGGTGAACCGGCACGCACACTGGATAAAGCTCAGCCCGTTGACCTGCGCCCACTCGATGATATGCCGCTCCTTGACGAGGTACAGCGGACGTATCAGCTCCATTCCCGCAAAGTTCTCGCTGTGGAGCTTGGGCATCATAGTCTGTGTCTGGGAGCCGTAGAGCATACCCATGAGTATCGTCTCGACAACGTCGTCGAAGTGGTGCCCGAGTGCTATCTTGTTGCAGCCGAGCTCCTGCGCATAGCGGTAGAGCCAGCCCCTCCGCATTCTCGCGCAGAGGTAGCAGGGGTTGTTCTCGATCTTCACGACGGCGTTGAATATCTGCGTATCGAATATCTTTACCGGAATGCCGAGTCGTTCAGCGTTGTCGATTATCTTCTGACGGTTCGCAGGCGTGTAGCCGGGATCCATGACGAGGTACTCCGCCTCGAACGGCACCTTGCTGTAGCGCTGGAGCCGCTGCATACACTTTGCGAGGAGCATGGAGTCCTTTCCGCCGGAGATACACACGGCTATGCGGTCGCCGGGCTGTATCAGCTCATAGTCCTTTATCCCCCGCAGGAATTTCGACCATATTATCTTCTTGAATTCGCCCACGAGCGAGTTCTCGTAGCTGTCGGGTATTATCATATCTGCACTCTTTTCATAGCTTTTTGGTATATTATACCTCAAAAACGCGCTCCTGTCAATCGCGGGGCTGCCTCGGTGATTGTTGACAATTCAGGCGGTCTGTGATATAATTTTTTTATCAATTATTACTCTACCAATTAAACTCTGCCAAAAAGGCAAAGACAGAAAGGAGATCTATCAAGGAAGAGAAGCGCAGGAATGCTGGCGCATTTCAAGGTTTTCTGACGCAGAGAGATTTTCTTTCTGTCAAGCATTGGTTGGCAAGGTTTAGTTTAGGGAGCAATATTACGGAGAACGCCATGAAGATCATTCATCTTTCAGACCTGCACCTCGGCAAGCGGGTCAACGAATTTTCAATGCTCCCCGACCAGGAGCACATCTTAGATCAGATACTCAGCGTCATCGCCGACGAGTCCCCGGACGCCGTCATCATCGCGGGCGACGTCTACGACCGCTCTGCGCCTCCCGCCGAGGCAGTGCGCCTGTTCGACGGCTTCCTCTGCGCGCTCGCGGAGATGAAGCTGCAGGTGTTCGTCATCAGCGGCAACCATGACTCCCCCGAGCGTATCGCGTTCGGCGGCAGGCTAATGGAGGGCAGCGGCATACACCTCTCCCCCGTCTACAGCGGACACATTGACCCCGTCGTTCTGCACGACAGCTTCGGCGCGGTGAGCTTCTATATGCTGCCCTTCGTGCGACCGCTGAGCGTAAGACGCTTCTTCCCGGACACCGAGATATCGAGCTACACCGACGCCGTCATCGCCGCCGTGGACGAAATGGGCGCGGACTTCACCCAGCGCAATGTCATCATCGCGCACCAGTTCGTGACAGGCGCCGCGAGCTGCGAGTCCGAGGAGATATCGGTCGGCGGGCTCGACAACGTGGGACAGTCTGCATTCGACGGCTTCGACTACGCTGCCCTCGGACATATCCACAATCCCCAGAATATCGGCTCAGAGAGGGTCAGATACTGCGGCACTCCGCTGAAATACTCCTTCTCTGAGGCTTCACACGAAAAATCCGTCACAGTCGCCGAGCTCGGCGAAAAGGGCGACCTTACCGTCCGTACCGTCCCGCTCGTCCCGCTGCACGACATGAAGGTTATCCGCGGCAGCTTCGATGATGTCTATTCCTCAGAAAAATGCGAGGATTACGTCCACATCGTCCTCACCGACGAGGAGGACGTCCCCGAGGCGCTCAGCCGCCTGAGACCGGTCTTCCCGAACATCATGAAGCTGACCTACGACAACACGCGCACCCGCACTGACAGCGGGATCGCGGCGCTCGAGAATGCCGAGCGGAAAACGCCCATGGAGCTGCTGCGCGAGTTCTACGAGCAGCGCAACAACAAGCCCATGAGCCCAGAGCAGGAGGAGTTCGCGCTCGGGCTGATAAGAAGTATCTGGGAGGTGGACGTATGAGACCGCTGAAGCTCAATATTTCGGCATTCGGACCATATCCCGGCAAGACCGTGATAGACATGGAGAAGCTCGGTCGGAGCGGTATCTACCTCATCACCGGCGATACCGGCGCGGGCAAAACGACCATCTTCGATGCCATCACATACGCCCTCTACGGACGTCCGAGCGGCGAGAACCGCGATCCGTCAATGCTGCGCTCGAAGTACGCAATGCCTGATATGCCGACGCTCGTCGAGCTCGTTTTCAGCTACGGCGGCAGCCAGTACACCGTGCGGCGCGGACCCGAGTATATGCGCCCGGCACGGCGCGGCGGCGGCATGACCAAGCAGGCGCAGATAGCGGAGCTCGAGCTCCCGGACGGGCGCACTGTGTCCGGCTCGACCGGCGTAACGCGCGAAATTACGGCGATAATGGGCATCGACCGGAGCCAGTTCACGCAGATCGCGATGATCGCGCAGGGTGACTTCCTGAAGCTTCTCCTCGCCGAGACCGCAGAGCGCCGCGAGATCTTCCGCAAGATATTCAAAACAGACTACTACCGCGTGCTGCAGGAGAGGCTCGCGGGCGAAGCTGCGCGCATGAGAGCACAGCGCGAGCGAGCCTCGGAGAGCGTCACGCAGTACATCACGGGGGTGGTCTGCCCGGAGGGAGACGAGTTCGCAGAGAGCGTAGATTCGGCAAAAAGCGGAGATATGACCGTCGAGGCAGCGATCGAAGTCATACAAAAGCTGACCGAGCGTGACAAAGCCCGCGAGGAGATCTTCTCGCGCGAGCTCGAGGAGGTCGAAAAGTCGCTGAGCGAGTGCGAGCGGCAGATAGTCCGCGCGGTTGAAAAGGAGCGTATCGCGGCTGAGCTCGAGGAGGTAAAGAGCAAGCTCGCGGAGCAGATACCGAAGCTCGAAAAGCTCGAAAGATCGCACAATGAAGCACTTTCACACCAGTCAGGCTCAGAGAAGCTGTCGAAGGAGATAGCGGTCATCGAGGCAGAGCTCCCGCAGTACGACGAGGCGGAGCAGAAGCGCGCAAAGCTCGGGATATCGGCAGAAAACCTGAAAAAGCTCGCTGAGCTGACGCAGGAAAAGTCCGCGCAGCTTAACGACAGCGACACCCAGCTGAATGTGCTTCGGGAGGAGCTTTCGGGGCTTTCACAGGCAGGTGAGGATCGCGAGCGGCTGAACGCCGAGCTGGAGCGTATCCGACAGGATACCGCACGTTCTGAGGCGCTCCGGGACAGGCTCAGGGAGCTGAAAAGGTCGGAGCTCGGACTGTCGAACTGCCGCGCGGAGCTCGCGGAGGCGGAACGGCTCTGCGGAGAGACAGCCCGCATGATAGAGCACATAAACGCCGGTATTTCGTCAATAAAGCAGCGGCAGGACGAGATCTCAGGTGCAGCTGAGCGGCAGTCACAGCTCGAGCGTGAGCGCGACTCCACTGCAAAGCGGCAGAGCGAGGCGGTCGCGCTGAAAAACGACCTCTGGCACTACCGCGAGAAGTGCACGGAGCTGTGGCGCTCGCAGGAGGTCTACCGTCAGGCGGCGGACAACGCCGATGAGCTGAACGCACGATATTCAGCGAAATACCGCGCATTTCTGGACAATCAGGCAGGCATGATGGCGGCGTCCCTGAAGGAGGGCGAGCCCTGTCCGGTCTGTGGGTCGATCCACCACCCTGCCCCAGCGTCTGCCGGTGGAAATGCACCCACCGAAGCCGAGCTCGAAAAGCTCAAGGCACACGCAGAGTCCGCGCGGGCTGACGCGGCGCGAAGGAGCGAGGAATCGCAGAAAAAACAGGGCGAGACAGCTGCCCTCGCGGAGGCGCTGGAGGCACGTCTGACCGCGCTGACCGGAGGCGGTCTGGACAACGCCGAGGTACGCTGTCAGGCGCTTATAGATCAGGTTTCTGCCGAATTACAGGCAATTTCCGAGCAGATCACCGCGAACTCCGCCTACATCGTAGAGCGCAAAAAAAACGCAGAGCTCCTTGCGGAGCGTGAGGAGCTGGTGCAGAAACGCTCCGGTGAGCTTGCAGAAGCCGAAAAAAGGGTCACCGAGCTGACCGCAGAGGCAGCACTCCTCGAGGGAAGGACAGCCGAACAGCGGAGGTCAGTTGAGGCAGATATAGCAGAAATACTTGGAGAAACCGGGAACGGTCAGCTCACGCTGCTCATCGAGGAAAAGCTCACGCAGCTCCACGAAAGATCCGAGCAGACCGAGCGTGCGATCGGAGAAGCAGATGCTAAGATCGCCCGAAAGACCGAGCTTGAGCAGCTGATACCGCTTGCAGAGAAAACGTCGTCGCAGCTCGCGGCGGAGATATCGGAGCTGAACGCAGAATCGGCGGCAAACGACGCTTCCCGCAAGGAGCTCGAGATGCAGCTCGCAGAGCTGGCGGAGAAGCTGCGGTTCGGCAGCCGAGCAAGGGCAAACGAGCACATCGGAATGCTCGCGACCCGCATAGAATCTCAGAAAAAGCTCGTCGAGCAGACCTCGGCAGAGCTCACGCAGGCACAGAAGGTGCAGACCACGCTCGGCGGCAGAGCGGCGAACCTTGCGGAGCAGCTCGCGGGACTTGGCGAAGTGGACGCAGCCGCCGAAAGATCGCGCAGAGCTGAGCTCACCTCACGCCGTACCGAGCTCACCAAGGAACTGAGGGAGCTGCACACCCGCTTGACCGTAAACTCGGGCTTGATAACGGATATCCGCGAAAGATCGGCGGAGATCAGCGAGCTCGACACGCGCTACACATGGGTCAGAGCGCTCGCGGACACCGTCAACGGCAGCCTCACGGGCAAGGAAAAGATCATGCTCGAGACCTTCGTGCAGACCACATA
>JAFRXR010000157.1 GCA_017443395.1 Ruminococcus sp.
GATACTGTCCCCGATGTTGAATGCGAGCAGCTTGCCGAGCACAATGCTCATCGCGATGAGCAGGGCTGAGATGACGAGCACCGAAGTGGTGCCGAACAGCCCGACAGATCCCCTGCGTGCAGTTTTTTTGTTAGTCTGTGACATAAAAAATAACCTCCTTTTCCACATCATACGACAAGAAAAGGAGGTCTTCTTTTTTGCCCTATGAAGCGGGATGCAAAATGCGAACCGCGGGACAGAAAGCCCCTTCGTCCGACCGACAACTCCCCGTTCGGTCAGCACTTCACGAACGCATTTTTACTCTTCAGCAGAATCAATTATACACCGCCCGCAGCGATTTGTCAATAGCTTTCGCGCAGATGTTTTTTCAGCGGTGTTTTTTTGTCTTGGTGAGCTCATAGCTCATCTCGAGCAGCGGGACGATAGTCTCCGCCGGGACCGACCCGTCGAGCAGCACGGTTATCCAGTAGCTCTTGTTCATGTGATACCCCGGGAGCACGCCCTCCTGCAAGAGCACAGACCCCAGCATGAGCGGGTCGCACTTGAGGTCAGCGATGTCGATGAGCTCATCGCCCTCCAGCCCGAGACGGCTCCTCCTGACGCGCATGAACACCGCGAACCACTTGCGGCTGCTCCTGTGCCGGAAGGCGCCTGCGTCGGGGGTGCTCTCCCAGAGGTATTCGGGGTCAGCGCCGTACTCAGAGCGTATCAGCTCCGTGAACTGCGCGAGCGTCATACCGCCCACGTCTTACAGCTCCGAGTGGAAGGTACGCGAGATGACGTCGTCCTGCTGCTCCTTGGTGAGCTTGACGAAGTTCACCGCATAGCCGGACACACGCACAGTGAGCTGAGGGTACTTCTCAGGGTGAGCCTGAGCGTCGAGGAGGGTCTCACGGGTGAAAACGTTCACGTTGAGGTGATGACCGCCCTTCTCGACATACCCGTCGAGCAGCTCGATGAGATTATCTACCTGTTTCTGATTATCCATGATGATTCCTCCCTGTTTTGTGTAGGGGCTGATGCCCACATCAGCCCGTTTAGGTTTATGATTTTTTTAAATCGTGAGCGCAAGCGAACACATTAATTACGCATTACGCATTACGCATTACGCATTAATGATCGTCGTCCTCGGGTTCAAGCTCAGTCGGCTGGCAGCACGCACCCTTAGTGCCGGAGCAGTCGGTGCTCTTGACGGTCTCCACAGAGACCCCGCCGCCCTCTCCCGAGGTGATATTTATATGACCAGTCCCGCCGGACATCAGCTGATCTATGAGGTCAGCGAGCTCCTCCGGGGACTGTGCCTGAGCCTTGATATCAGCCATCGTTCTCCTCCGCAGCGATCTTGTCGAGGTCGAGGTCTCCCACAAAGACGTCCATATTTTTGCCGAGGGCGTCGGGGATTATCGAGAACGTATTGGAGATGCCGTCCTGAGCGTACCTGAACGGCAGCTTAGCGACAGACGACAGCGAAGCCACAGCGCCGTGGGTATCCCTGCCGTGCATGGGATTAGCGCCCGGCGCGAGCGGGACGCCCTGCTTTCTTCCGTCGGGGGTATTGCCGGTCTTCTTGCCGTAAACTACGTTCGACGTGATAGTGAGTATCGACATCGTAGGCACGCCGTCACGGTAGGTGTGGTGCTTCCTGATGCAGTTCATGAACTGTCTTACGACCGTTACCGCGAGCTGATCCACGCGGTCGTCGTTGTTGCCGTACTTCGGGAAATCTCCCTCGATCTCGTAATCGACAACGACGTTCTTCGCCACGCCAGTGACGTTCCCTGCCTTGTCCTTGATCTCGATATCGCGGCGCACCGGCTTTACCTTCGCATACTTTATCGCCGAGAGCGAATCCGCAACGACCGAGAGCCCCGCGATACCGGTCGCGAAATAGCGCTTTACGTCCCTGTCGTGGAGCGCCATCTGCAAGCGCTCGTAGCTGTATTTATCGTGCATATAGTGGATGACGTTGAGGGTGTTGACATACAGCCCCGCGAGCCATTCCATCATATCCATGTACTTCTCCCACACATCGTCGAAGTCGAGATATTCGCCCTCAACGGGTCTGTACTTAGGACCCACCTGCAATCCGAGACGCTCGTCCACACCGCCGTTTATGGCGTAGAGCAGGCACTTCGCGAGGTTCGCCCTTGCGCCGAAGAACTGCATCTCCTTGCCGACTCTCATGGAGGAAACGCAGCATGCGATAGCGTAGTCATCGCCGTGGACTACCCTCATCATGTCGTCGTTCTCGTACTGTATCGAGGAGGTCTTTATGGACATCTTCGCGCAGTACTCCTTGAACTTTCTCGGCAGCTTCGTGGACCAGAGCACGGTCATGTTGGGCTCGGGAGCGGTACCGAGATTCTCGAGGGTATGCAGGTAGCGGAAGCTGTTCTTGGTAACGAGGTGATGTCCGTCAACTCCCACGCCGCCGATAGACTCGGTTATCCACGTCGGGTCGCCGGAGAAGAGTTCATTGTACTCGGGAGTTCTTGCGAACTTGACGATACGCAGCTTCATGATGAAGTGGTCGATGAGCTCCTGAGCCTGCTGCTCATTGAGGAGACCGCGGTCGAGGTCGCGCTGGATATAGATATCGAGGAAGGTCGATGTGCGTCCGAGGGACATCGCTGCGCCGTTCTGCTCCTTGACAGCCGCGAGGTAGCCGA
>JAFRXR010000158.1 GCA_017443395.1 Ruminococcus sp.
ATCGCACCTTTAATACGTGCCATAGTCTTTTACCTCCAAATAAAAATTACGAAAAACGGTCATCTTCAACTGCGCAGCGCGTCAATTAAAGATAAGGAACGAGCTTCTTGATAGTCGGTGCATTAGTGCAGTCAGCAACGCCAGCATTGCGAGCTATTCTCTTGCGCTTAGTGTCCTTCTGAGTGAGTCTGTGTCTCTTGTTGGTGTGCTGGTACTTTACCTTACCGCTTCCTGTAATCTTAAAACGCTTCTTAGCGCCCGAGTGGGTCTTAACCTTAACCTTTGCCATTGTATTATCCTCCTTGATTCAGAATGAATTACTTTGCGTTTTTCGGCGAGACGAACATAACGATGCTGCGTCCCTCCATCTTTGCCGGTTTATCTACGGCGCCGGCTGAAGAAACTGCTTCCTTGAAGCGATCGAGCAGCTCGCTGCCGAGTTCTGGGTGAGCGATAGCTCTCTTGCGGAATCTTACCGAGACCTTGAGCTTGTCACCGCCCTGAAGGAACTTGACTGCCTGATTGACCTTTGTCTCGAAATCGTGAGTGTCGATAGTGGAGAACATTCTGATCTCCTTGATCGAAACGACCTTCTGATTTTTTCTTGCCTCTTTCTCGCGCTTAGCCTGCTCGAAGCAATACTTTCCGTAGTCCATGATGCGGCATACGGGCGGTGTCGCCTGCGGGGCGATCTTGACGAGGTCGAGATCCTGTTCAAAGGCGATCTGCTGCGCCTCCTTGGACGAGATAACGCCGAGCTTCTTGCCCTCTGCGTCTATGACAAGGACTTCCTTGTCTCTGATCTCTTCGTTGATCTGCAGTTCCTGTTTGCTAATAAGCCATGCACCTCCAGCATAATGATAGTGAAAAACAAAAGTGAGTGCAGAAGATATCCGCACTCACCAATACACACAATTACCCTCACGGGCACATCACGCAATATTGACCGTTTAAGCCGAGCCTGACGGTGAGAACGCATAGTTCTGCTTTGTTTACTCAGATATTATACACTCTTTTCCTCCGCTTGTCAAGAGCAGCCCGTCATTTTGTCACATTGCACAACATCTCAGCCGAAAAGCTCCCCCAATTCGTCCCAGATCGCAAATCTGACGCGGTACTTTTTCGGCTTATACATTATATCGAGCTCCTCCTCGCTGAACATCTCCCCGCAGTCCCCGGAGTCCGTGACCTCGCCGCACGCCGCGGGGATACACAGCGGCGGGAACATCACGCACCACCAGTTATGTCCCTTCGCCTCGCCGATACTCACCCTCAGCGCAGTGTACTCCCCAGCGGGCATGGTGATATCGCCGTAGGTACGCTCATCGAAGTACATCTCCGCTATCTCCGCGTGCACGTCACAGGAGCAGCCCTGCCCGCGCAGCACCTCCTCCGCGAGCGTCTCAATCTCGGGGAGCCTCTCCTCCGCGAGCGCGCAGGCATCAGACAGATCCCCGGCACCGGAGAGCACCCCGCTCTCAAGGAGCGCGTCCCGCACGCAGAGCTTCAGCCGCTGATCCTCGTCGGAGTCAGAGTTCGCGAGAATATGCAGCCTGAGCACGCTCCCCCGCAGCTCATCGAGCCTCCTGCCGTCCCTCACGATGGGCACCGCACAGGATATCAGCAGCGTAAGTATAAGTCCTCCCGCCATTATGAACGATAGATATTTCCTCATTCGTATCACCTCAACGGTGATTATTGGCAGAACTCCCGGCTTTATACAAAAGCTCCGCAGATGTCATCACCTGCGGAGACTTGTTTATTGTCTTTCGTACCTTTCGAGCTTCGGGTCGGGCTTCTTGAAGAAGTTTCCCACCGATTCGCTCGCAGAAAGCGTAACGAACACCGTCACCGTGCATATCAGCGACACCGCGTACAGCACGCCCACCAGCACCATATTGCCGTTGTGGTTCGGTATCATGATTATGCCCGGGAATATCTGAATAACGCCCGATACAAGGTAAACGAACGAGCACAGCGACTTTAACCCGCCGATACCCGCGAGCAGCGCTAATCCGAGCGCTCCCATAGCAGCCGCGATGTACATCGAGGCACCCTCAATGACAGTACCCGCCTTGCTCATGCCGTCCTTGTAGGTGAGCCCGAGCTGTCCCGAATAGAGCAGATAGAACGCCGCAGCGCCCACGAGCCCTATCAGTGCGAGCACTATACAGATCTTGAAGCCGGTCTTCGCGGACTCCTGTCTCTGCTGCTCCTTGAGCTCGAGCATCATGCGGAGGCTCTCCTTCGAGTCCTTCTGATTGGAGGTGAGCTGCGAGGAGACCGCCTTTTTCTTGGCTTCCTTCTTGATACGCTCAAGGTCCTCGTCAACGTACTGCGACTTATACTTAGGCGTCTCCGGCTCGTCGTCGAGGACGGGAGCGGCAATAGGCGCAGCCGGCTCAGCGGGCTCCTCCTTCTTCGGAGGCGGAACGTAATTATCCTCATCGAGCACAGGCGCAGACACCGGAGCAGCCGGAGCCTCAGCACCGAGCTGAGCGCGTCTCATGTCGATGACCTGCTTCTGCTTATCCGCGGGAAGAGTACCGAACACCGCACTCTGCTCAGGGGAGAGCCCCGCGATTATCTCCTCGTCGGTCATGACGAGCTTTTTAGGCGCAGACGAGGTATAAGGCACCGTCTCGTCATCGAGCACCGGAGCAGTGACTCCCGTGGGAGCGCCCTTTCTCTCATAGGTATAGGACGTATTGTCGTCAAGCACCGGAGCAGTAACTCCTGTAGGAGCGCCCTTCCTCTCATAGGTATAGGACGTATCATCGTCGAGCACCGGAGCCGAAACTCCCGTGGGAGCGCCCTTTCTCTCGCCGTAAGCAGGAGAATATCCCGCCATATCGTCGAGCACCGGAGCGGACACGCCCTGCGGACCGTCCTTCTTAGCGGCGGGAGCATCATACCCGAAATCATCGAGCACAGGTGCCGAAACGCCCTGCGGACCCTCATTTTTCGCCGTCGGGACATAGTCTATCTCGTCGAGCGGAGAGCCGCCGAAATTATTTTCATCGTTCATTTGGTTCACCTCTCAAGAATCTGAGCCCTGTCCGGACCTATGCCGACCATGCCCACGCGGCAGCCGACGAGCTCCTCAAGGCGGGTGATGTACTTTTTGCAGTTCTCCGGCAGCTCATCGAAGCTCGCGCACTTGGAGATATCCTCGTTGAAGCCGGGGAACTCCTCATAAACAGGCTCGCAGCCCTCGAGCTCCTCGAGCGTAGGCGGGAAATTCTCAGTGACAGTGCCGTCGGGTCTCTTGTAGGCGACGCACACCTTGAGAGTGTCGATGCCGGCGAGAGTATCGAGCTTGTTTATAGCGAGGCTGTCCAGACCGTTCACTCTTACCGAATGACGGACGATGACCGCGTCGAACCAGCCCGTTCTTCTCGGACGTCCGGTGGTAGTACCGAACTCGCCGCCGACATTTCTGATCTGATCGCCGATCTCGTCGTCGAGCTCAGTCGGGAAGGGACCCTTGCCGACTCTTGTGGTGTAAGCCTTGGCAACACCTATTATATTAGTGATGACCTTCGGACCCACGCCCGTACCAACGCACACACCTGCGGAGAGCGGGTGCGAGGAGGTAACATAGGGATATGTACCGAAGTCGATGTCGAGGAGGGTAGCCTGAGCGCCCTCGAACATTATAGTCTTGCCAGCCTTATCAGCGTCGAAGGTGAGCACCGAAACATCGTCCACGAACGGGAGAAGTCTCTTGCCGTACTCAGTGTACTCAGCGGTAACAGCGCCGAGGTCGAAGGGCTCGCCGCCGTAGACCTCAGTGATTATCTTATTCTTGAGCCTGCCGGTGGACTGTATCTTCTCTGCGAGAACGTCCGGGTGCACGAGGTCGTACATTCTTATGCCGCAGCGCTCGTACTTATCCATATATGTAGGACCGATGCCGCGCTTGGTGGTACCGATGTCCTTACCGCCGCGGAAAGCCTCAGAGAGACCGTCGAGGGCGATATGCCATGGCATAACGATATGAGCGCGGGGATCGACCTTGAGGTTTGCAGTAGAGATACCGCGGCTCTCGAGGTTATCGAGCTCGCTGATGAAGTCCTTGGGGTCAAGAACGACACCGGCGCCGATGAGGCAGAGAGTATCGGGATAAAGGATACCGGAGGGTATGAGGTGGAGCTTGTATACCTCGCCGTTGTTGACAACGGTATGACCGGCGTTATTACCGCCCTGTGAGCGGACAACGACATCTGCGCGGGACGAGATGATGTCGATGATCTTACCCTTTCCCTCGTCTCCCCACTGAGTTCCGACTACGATATTAGCAGGCATTTGATTTCCTCTTTTCATAAAAATACTTGTGCGCCAAGGCACACTTACGATTTATTATATCACACTTTTCAGCAGATTTCAAGTCCTCAGACCAAAAAATGCGCAAAGCCCGCGCTGGCGGACACGCCGCCGCTCGGCAGCGTGACGCTGCACCCGGACACGTTGCCGCTCGCAAGCTCGCTCACTCTTAACAACGCCCATACTCGTACATCGCATACGGAACTTTGCAGCAACGGGATTCCAAAGGGAACCTGACCTAACCGGTCCGTCCCCTCTGTCCTTCGGAAATCTCCCCACACTGTGGGGAGTCACCCTTGGGCGGAGTCCAGAGGCAGAGCCTCTGGCAGGGTA
>JAFRXR010000159.1 GCA_017443395.1 Ruminococcus sp.
CCTGATTCAGCCTTGGTAAGAGTGCCGTAGTTTGTGACAAGAACCTTAGCCTCAGCTGCGGCAGCTGTTCTCCGCTTCGGTCATCAGTCCAGCCGTGTGCAGCGCCATTGATCAGTACGGCAGAACGAACTGATCTGCGCGCCACACACCGTCCTCGAGGACCATAGAGAAGGCCGCGGTCTCGGTGTAGGCGTCATCGCCCCAGTCAGTGCCGTCGTAGTAGTTCTCGACGGTGAAAACTATCTCGGAATCGCTGCGGGACTCTACCTGAGTCACCTTCGAGCCGGAGTAGTAGATATCAGCGCCGCGTCCGCCGCAGAGCGCGTATACGCCCTCCTCGCCGTCAATGTAGAGCGAATCAAGGGCGGAGTTGGGGTGGCTGCCGGAGAATACCTTGTGGTAGTCAGCGAGAACGTCATCGACGCTGGTCACGCCGGGAGTTGTGATGAGGTAGTACACCCAGCCGAAGTCACCGAAGGTGGTAGTGCGGGTGCTGTCCACCTCATAGGGACAGCCGACTGTATAAGCGAACTCGGTCTGGCAGGCGGACTCGAACAGCGTCTGTGCAGCCGCGATGAGAGTCCGGTCTGACTCAGCCGCAGCGTCGTCAGTGAAGACAACAGCGCCGTCGCCGTCGAGTGAGAAGGCGCCTGTCCCGAGCGGGTCTGCCTGCTCGGTCTCTTCGGGAGCGTAGGACACAGCCTCGGTCTCTTCCTCCGCGGGAGCGTCGGTCTCGGGCTCTTCTTCGGCATCGGTGGGAGCGAGCGGGTCGGGCTGGGTCTCGGGAATCTCGTCAGCGGACTCAGTGCTGCTGCCGGAGGTACCGGCGGGGTCCTCGGTCTTTCCGCAGGACGCCAGAGAGCCGAGCATAGCGGTGATGATGAGCATTATGATGATCTTTTTCATAGTTGTTCTCCTTTTTTTATTCGTCGTCGTCAAGTGTAAAGTCTATGGTACCGTCGCTGACGTTCACGGCGGCGCAGATGACCTGCACCTCCATGCCGAGCTCGTAAGAGACTCCGCTGAAGCGTTCAGTCAGCGCGACAGGTTCGGTGTAGTCGTACTCTCCCTCGGGGAGGGTGCGTATGTGGACAAGTCCCTCGATCGTATTCGGCAGCTCAGCGTAGAAGCCGAACTCCGTGACACCGGATATCCTCGCTGTGAAGACCTCGCCGATGTGGGACTTCATGTACTCTGCCTTGTAGCAGTCCTCGCACTCGCGCTCTATCGCGACCGCTCGCATCTCGCCGTTCGTAGCGCACTCGGACGCCTTGACCGCATAGCCCTCGTAGCGCTTTTGCAGCCATTCCTTGCCATAGCCGGCGAGGATATCAGTGATTATCCTGTGTACCGCAAGGTCGGAATAGCGGCGTATCGGGGAGGTGAAGTGCGCGTAGTCCTCAAGCACGAGCCCGAAGTGTCCGAGCGGCTCGGGAGAGTACTTCGCCTTTGCCATTGAGCGGAGCACGAGCATATTCACAGCCTCGAACTTGTCGGTGCCGCGTGCGCTCTCGAGTATCTTTCCTGCGTGATACGGTTTGAATTCGGTGAAGTGCGGACACTCCAGCCCGAACTTCGGGAGTATCTCGTGCAGCGCCTCGACCTTAGCCTCCGGCGGCTGCTCGTGGATACGGTAGACGAACGGCGCACCATTTTCGCGGGCGAGCTTAGCTGCCGCCTCGTTCGCGGTGAGCATGAATTCCTCAATGATACGCTCGCTGCGTCCGCGCTCACGCGGCATGACGCCGCAGCAGACGCCGTCCTCACCAATGATGAGCTTGCTCTCAGTGGTCTCGATCTCGGGCGCGTGACGCCGGATACGCTTCTGTATCAGCAGCTCCGCGAGCTCGTCCATGAGTGGTATGCGGTCTGCTATTTCTGCGTATTTCGCCTGTATATCAGCACTTGCGGTGCCGCCGATGAGTGAATTTATCTCGGAGTAGACACCCTTGAC
Organism: Ruminococcus sp.; assembly: GCA_017443395.1. Taxonomy (GTDB): domain Bacteria; phylum Bacillota; class Clostridia; order Oscillospirales; family Ruminococcaceae; genus Ruminococcus. Next base: position 1,955 of record JAFRXR010000159.1, read on the forward strand.
CCGCGAGCGTATCACGCTCTTGCAGAAGCGGTAGGAGACGAGCTTCCCGTCGGTATCGAGCTCCATTATCGCCGACAGCGTGAGCCTGTCCTCGCCGGGATTGAGCGAGCAGAGCCCGTTCGAGAGCTCCTCCGGGAGCATGGGTATGACCCTGTCCGCATAGTAAACGCTCGTGCCTCGGCGCATAGCGTCCTTGTCGAGCTCACTGTTGCCCTTGACGTAGTGCGAGACGTCCGCGATATGCACGCCGAGCGTCCAGCCGCCGGGCTTTTTCTCAACGGACACCGCGTCGTCGAGGTCCTTCGATCCGGCGCTGTCGATGGTGAATATCGGCTCGCCGCGCAGATCCTCGCGGTAGTTGAGGGAGTGTATCTGCACGCCGCCCTCGGCTATCTTGCGCACCTCGCGCATGGCATCCGCGGAGAATTCCACCGGGGCACCGTGGGAGGCGATTATCGCGCCGGCGCATGACGCCGCGAGCTGCGAGCTGCCGAAGACTGAGGTTATGCGCACCTTATGCTCCGCGTGGCGGCGGCCTCTGTGGACGATCTCCGCGAGCACCTTGTCGCCCTCACTGAAGGGGACGCTGCGGTCGCGGACTATTATCATGTGGTTGCGTGTGGCTGTATCGGGGACGAGGTAGAGCATGCCGTCCACGGACTCGATACGTCCGGTCATGACGGAGCTTCCCGGCTCGATGATGTCGAGCACCTCGCCCTCGGGCTCGCCGGTGCGGGAGTCTATGTCCGCGATGAGCACGCGGTCGCCCGGCATTGCACCGAGCATACATTTACCCGGAATGAAGTACTCCGTCCCGTCGTCGGTCTGAGCGAATCCGAACGTGCGGCTGAGGCGCGAGACAGTTGCGGGCTTTGCACCTATACGGGCGCAGAGCGCAGCCTTCATGCCCTTGCGGACGGTGATGACGCCCTCCGTGCGCAGCTCACCGAACGCCTGCGCGAAGTTCTCCCTGCCGTTTTTCTTTGTCCGGCACTTGGACTCCAGCTCGCTCAGGGGCATAGCTTTCTTATCATATTTATTGAGGAACACGAGTATCTTGTTCCTGTAGCTTTCAACGCTCATGGCGGCGCCGGCCTTCTTGGCGGACGCGCGCTTTTTTGATTTTTCCGGCATCAAGGTCTCCTTTTTTGTATAAAAACAGCCCCATGACTCAGGTCACAGGGCAGGTTCTCGGTTTATTTCGTGAAGATCGGGACAATGTTTATCGCCAGAACAACGACGAACATGAGAATTCCGAGGGTTCGTGTGATCTTGTTGAGGATAGCCTCTTTAGTTCTGCCCTCGTTCTTTCCGTAGAACGAATCTGTACTTGCGCCTGTGAGGGCAGCGGTCATGCTGTCCTGACCCTTCTGCTCCTGTGAAAGGCAGAGGATTATAACGAGTATGCTTATGACGAGGAGGGCAGCGCCTCCGACGATCTCAAGAGTGGTCATGAATGTTTACCTCCAGATTAAATTATGTATATCAACTTATCGCATTATCCGATTAGCTTATATATTATACCACACATTTCACATAATTGCAAGGGCTTGGACAGTAAAAAAGATAACGAAAAAGCGCTGTACTATTTGTCAGGTATGCACAATTATCCCTGCGGCGTGCCCCGGTGCCCAAAGGGACAACCTCCCAGCGGAGGGGCTGTGATATTATGCCGGCTGCCCCTCCGCCGAGCGGTTTTCCCTTTGGAAAACCTTTTCCCCTCGCCACCTCCCCGCCGCGAGTTACCTTTCTTCGCGAACACCTCCGGTGTCGCTGGCGGGATCGGACGGGAACCGTTGAATTTTTGTGGGGCGATCGCTCTGTATCACCGTGCAATAAACAGTTGACATTTGCAAGGATATGCTGTAAAATATATAGGATAACATATTTTGAAACGAGGTACCAATATGCTTAAAAACACTGAAAAAGTAATGGATAAGATCGTCGATCTCTGTAAATCCAAGGGCTACGTTTACCCCGGCTCCGAGATCTACGGCGGTCTTGCAAACACATGGGACTACGGCCCGCTCGGCGTTGAGCTCAAGAACAATATCAAGAAGGCATGGCTGAAGAAGTTCGTGCAGGAGAACAAGTACAACGTCGGTCTCGACAGCGCTATCCTCATGAACCCGCAGACATGGGTAGCCTCCGGACATATCGGCGGTTTCTCAGACCCGCTCATGGACTGCAAGGAGTGCAAGACACGTCACCGTGCGGACAACCTGATCGAGGACTTCGACGGCACGAACGTTGCCGGCTGGACTAACGAGCAGATGACCGATTACATCAAGGAGCACAACATCGTCTGCCCGAACTGCGGCAAGGCGAATTTCACTGATATACGCCAGTTCAACCTTATGTTCAAGACCTTCCAGGGCGTAACAGAGGACTCCAAGTCCGAGCTGTACCTCCGTCCTGAGACCGCACAGGGCATCTTCGTGAACTTCGCGAATATCCAGAGAACGACCCGCAAGAAGGTGCCGTTCGGCGTTGCACAGGTCGGCAAGTCGTTCAGAAACGAGATAACTCCCGGAAACTTCATCTTCCGCGTGCGTGAGTTCGAGCAGATGGAGCTCGAGTTCTTCTGCAAGCCCGGCACTGACCTCGAGTGGTTCAGCTACTGGAGAGGCTTCTGCAAGGACTTCCTGCTGGGTATCGGTCTCAAGGAGGAGAATATCCGTCTCCGCGACCACTCTCCCGAGGAGCTCTGCTTCTACTCCAAGGCTACCACAGACTTCGAGTACCTCTTCCCGTTCGGCTGGGGCGAGCTCTGGGGCGTTGCTGACCGTACAGACTACGACCTCACACAGCACATCAAGACCAGCGGAAAGTCGCTCGAATACTTCGACCCCGAGACCAACGAGAAGTATATCCCCTACGTTATCGAGCCGTCGCTCGGCGTAGAGAGACTGTTCCTCTCTGTAGTCACAGAGGCTTACGACGAGGAGGAGATCGTCTCCACCGACAAGGACGGCAAGGAGAAGCGCGAGACCCGCACGGTAATGCACCTGCACCCGGCGCTCGCACCGTACAAGGCAGCAGTTCTTCCGCTCGTGAAGAAGCTCACTCCCAAGGCGGAGGAGGTATTCGAGATGCTGTCCAAGAAGTTCATGGTGGACTTCGACGAGACCGGCACTATCGGCAAGAGATACCGCCGTCAGGACGAGATAGGTACTCCGTTCTGCATAACATACGACTTCGACACGCTCGAGAAGGACAACTGCGTGACTGTCCGCGACCGCGACACCATGCAGCAGGAGCGCGTCCCGATAGACAAGCTCGTCGAGTACCTCGAGGCAAAGATCGCATACTAAGCACCGAAGGGACAGCTGCTGGCTGTCCCTTTTTGTGTCCGGAGGGGCGTGTGGGAACGCATTCCGTGCGCCAGCTTTTCTCACATAAATGCGGGCTGACGTGGGTGTCAGCCCCTACAAAGGCAGTCAGCGAGTATATGTGGGGTAGTGGTGTTGAAAAGAGCCGCCGAAAAACAGCACAATTCTGTGCGTTTCAACAAATTCCCATAAAAAATAGGATTTTCCGCTTTATTTTTCACGGAAAGTATAGTATAATAGATGTATATAATGCAGTGTAGACTATCTGTTTCTATGAGGTGCAAAATGACAAAGAAATATTCACTCGGCATAGACGTCGGTTCAACGACCGTAAAGACCGTCATCACGGACGAGGACGGCAATATCATCTACTCCAAATACCAGCGTCATCTTTCAAAGGTCAAGGAGACCGTCACCGACCAGCTCAAGATAATACAGTCCGACTTTCCCGGCGAGAGCTTCACCGTATGCATAACCGGCTCCGCAGGTCTCGGACTTGCCAACTCCGCGGAGATACCCTTCGTGCAGGAGGTACACGCGGCATTCCTCGCCGTTAAGGAAAAGCAGCCCGACGCCGACGCAGTCATCGAGCTCGGCGGCGAGGACGCGAAGATAATCTTCCTCACCGGCGGCGTGGAGCAGCGTATGAACGGCTCCTGCGCAGGCGGTACGGGCGCCTTTATCGACCAGATGGCGACCCTCCTCGGTATAACTGCGGACGAGCTCGACGAGCTCTCCCTCCACGCGCAGAAGATCTACCCCATAGCCTCGCGCTGCGGAGTTTTCGCGAAGTCTGACATTCAGCCGCTGCTCAATCAGGGCGCGCGCCGCGAGGACGTCGCCGCAAGTATCTTTCAGGCAGTCGTTGACCAGACCGTTTCGGGTCTGGCGCAGGGCAGAACTATCGAGGGCAAGGTGCTGTTCCTCGGCGGTCCGCTGTTCTTCCTGAAGGGACTGAAGAAGGCTTTCGTCAGGACGCTCGGTCTCGACGAGGAGCACGCGGTCTTCCCGGAGGAGGCTCCGGTGTTCGTGGCTTACGGCTGCTCGATATACGCCGCCGAGACCGCGGACAGCTTCACCATAGACGAGCTCATCGAAAAGATCACCAACGCCAAGGCTTCCGACAACATCGTCACTGGCGAGCCGCTTTTCGCCTCGCACGCTGAGTACGATGAATTCATCGACCGCCACAGACGCTTCGACCTCGGATATGCCGATATCCGTACATACGAGGGCGACGCCTACCTCGGCATAGACGCCGGCTCCACCACGACAAAGCTCGTGCTCATCACCGGCGACGGACGCATACTCTAC
>JAFRXR010000160.1 GCA_017443395.1 Ruminococcus sp.
AGTCCCTTTGGAATCCCGTTCATGGGCTCGGCGTACTTATCGCGCTGTAAGCGATGTACAAATATCATTTCTTATATTATTAAGCGAGTTTACGAGCGACAACGTGGCAAGCGGTCGAGCTGGCTCAGCTCGAAATTCTGATTTATCTTAGCAACCGTATAAAATAGAATGCCCCTGAGCGCATAAACGCTTGGGGGCAAAACTTCTATATGGGTATCCGTCTTAATTGGTCCGGTTTTTTTGTCAATCTGTAACTTGCTATTTTGTGAAGCTTGCTGTATAATGGTAATAAACAAGGGGCGAAAGGAGCAATGATATGGATAACAGAAGGATACTGACATTTTTATCGGCAGCTCTGCTGAGCGTGACGGCTCTCGGCAGCTGTACAGACCACAACGAGAGCTATACGGAAATGCCTCGCAGCGAAACCTCGGCTGCTGACACGGAGATACAGGACTGGACTATCAGGACTCCCGAAACTACGGCTGTTACCACTTCAAAAAAGCCGAAGACCAGCAGGACTTCCACAACAAAGAAGCAGCAGAATAAAAAGAAGACCACCACAACCGAGGCTGTCACAGAGACCACCACAACTGCGGTCTATGACCTTGATGACGGTACTTATGTGGAGTATCATTTCCGCAGCAAAAAGCTCCTCAACGAGCATTTTGCCAAGCACGGCGGAGAGTTTGACGGCGATTTCAATTACAGCTCGCCCAGGGACTACGAAAAGGGAGCAAGCGACGTTATCAATAACAAGGAGGCTCTTCACAAGACCGAATCCGAGGACGGCGACGGTGTTTACTATATCGAGGATACCAACGAGTTCGTTATACTCTCCACGGACGGCTATATCAGGACTTATTTCAGACCAAACGGCGGCAAGAGCTACTATGACAGACAGTGACATTCTGATTCATAATGCATAATTATGGGCGAACCCGATAACCTGTAGGGGCGGATATTATCCGCCCGACTATTATCGGTATTGATGAGAGTGAGCGAGTTTACGAGCGGCAACGTGGACGGGGGCGCAGGCTCTGCGCTGTCAGACTCTGAAATAAAGAAAAAGGGATACATTCCGTATGGAACATATCCCTTTTGCTTTGTGTGTTATGTTATATCTTACTTAACGATGAACTTGTCGATCTCTTTAAGGAACTTATCAGCATTATCTGTGTGTGCATTAAGCTGAATAGGCTTTGAGAGGTCGAGGCTGAAGATACCCATAATTGACTTTGCGTCAATTGCGTATCTGCCGGAAACAAGGTCAATATCGAAATCATATTTCATTACGATGTTGACGAATTCCTTTACGTCGTTGATTGCCTGAAGATTAACAGTTGTTTTGGTCATGCTTAATACCTCCTGTTTTCAGATGTCTGTGTTTGTTTTTTCTGGTTTATTTCTTTTTCAGCGGCTTTTCCGTTTCCGCAAATATATAATAGCACTAAATATTCCCAGTGTCAAGCCGTCTGATAAATTTTCGGCGATTTTGCAGAATTGAATGAGCAGAAGCTGTGTTTTTTTATGGATAGAGATATACTATTAACAGTGCATAAAATTTTTCGCTCAAATTTGTGCACAATCACATAACATAAAATGCAAAAATAATGAAGTTCAAGGTGTAATATGCATAAGATATTTTTCATTACCTTCGGCTGTAAGGTCAATCACTATGAGACAGAATGTATGAAGTCAATGTTCCGCGAGGCGGACTATGACATTACCGAGGATATGACAGAGGCGGACGCAGTCGTTATCAACTCCTGCACCGTCACATCGTCGGGAGACAGCAGGGCGCTTACGGCTCTGCGGAGGGCAAGGGCGGCTCTTCCCGAAGCTGTCATAGCTCTTACGGGGTGCTATCCGCAGGCTAACCGCGATGAGGCGGCGAAGCTCTCCGAGGCGGACATAATCGCAGGTACAAAGTCAAGAGCCCATATCGTTGAGCTTGTGGGGAACTGCCTTGCCAACAAAAGCCGTGTGGTGGAGCTTTCCGACTACGGCTCAGATGACCTGTTCGAGCCCCTGAAATGTACCCGTTTTGACAGCAATACCCGTGCTTTCGTGAAGATACAGGACGGCTGCGACCAGTTCTGTTCATACTGCCTGATACCCTTTGCAAGGGGAAGGTGCCGCTCAAAGCCTGTGGAGGTGCTTCGTGACGAGGTGAGAGCCATTGCGGAGGGGGGCGTGAAGGAGATAGTCCTTTCGGGGATAAACCTTGCCTTCTACGGCAGGGAGTGGGGACTTGACCTTGCGGACGCGGCGGAGATATGTGCGGAAACTCAGGGCATAGAGCGCATAAGGCTCGGCTCACTGGAGCCCGAGATGATGTCGGAGGAGCTTCTCCAAAGACTGAAAGCCCTGCCTCAGTTCTGTCCACAGTTTCATTTATCTCTGCAAAGCGGCTGTGAGAGGACGCTGAAAGCCATGAACCGCAAGTACACTGCGGCGGAATATCTTGCCCTGACGGAGCGTATACGGAGCATCTTCCCTGACTGCTCATTCACTACGGACGTAATGGTGGGATTCCCTCAGGAGACCGACGAGGACCATGCCGAGTCAGTGGAGTTCATACGGAAGGCAGGCTTTGCAAAGGTCCATGTGTTCAGATACTCCCGGAGAAAGGGCACAAGAGCCGACAAGATGACGGGACAAGTCCCCGAGAGCGTAAAGACTCAGAGGTGGCAGGAGATGACTGCGGCGGCTGACGAAACAAGAGAGAAATATCTTAGCTCGTTGGTAGGCAAAACAGTTCCCGTGCTCTTTGAACGTGAAAATTCTACAGAATTTCACCGCGGATATGCACCTGACTATACATTAATAAAAATTTCTCGAAAAAATCCCGAAAAAAGTTTGCGTAATCGGATAATAAGTGTTATAATAGAAGAGTATGGTCACGACTGCTGCATTGGCAGCGCAGTGCCTGACGTTTGAATGCGGAATGCGGAATCAGGGATTAGAGCAGAGCCTGTACACTTTTGAATGTAGGGGGCGATGCCTACATCGCCCCGAGCATTACGATTTTCTTATGGACGGGCTGATGTGGGCATCAGCCCCTACAGTTCGTTCCGGCATATTTCATTGCTAATTACGCATTACGCATTATGAATTAAATTGAAGGGAGACTGAATTATGTCCGTATTCAGAATTTACGTTGAAAAAAAGCCTGAATTTGCAGTTGAAGCTCAGTCCGTGCTCAGCGATATAAAAACTGCCCTCAGACTTAACATTTCGGGAGTCCGTATCCTCAACAGATACGACGCAGACAAGCTCAGCGAGGAGGATTTCAAGGCTGCCATAAGCACCGTTTTCTCTGAGCCTGCCGTTGATGTGGTATACGACGAGCTCCCACCTGTATCAGAGTCCGACCGCGTTTTCGCCGTTGAGTATCTCCCCGGTCAGTTCGACCAGAGAGCCGACAGCTGTGAGCAGTGTATACAGATACTCCGTCAGGGAGAGCGCTGCCGCGTGAGAAACGCAAGAGTCTACATCATCTCGGGTATCATCAGCGACGATGACTTCGCAAAGCTCAAGGCTTACATCATCAACCCCGTTGAGAGCCGTGAGGCTTCACTGGAAACTGTAAAGACCCTCGATACAAACTATGACATACCCACTACAGTCGAGGAGCTTGAAGGCTTCATTAACCTCAATGCATACGGTCTCCATGCCTTCGTGGACAAGTTCGGCCTTGCCATGGACTACGACGATATAAAGTTCTGTCAGGACTACTTCCGCAACGAGGAGAAGCGCAACCCCACTATCACCGAGATACGCATGATAGATACCTACTGGTCTGACCACTGCCGTCATACCACCTTCCTCACAAATGTAGAAAACGTAAAGATAGATACTCCTTATATAAAAGATACATACGATATGTATGTGAACGTCCGCAAGGAACTGGGCAGAACGGACAAGCCCATGACTCTTATGGACCTTGCTACCCTTGCTGCAAAGAAGCTCAAGGCTGACGGAAAGCTCCCCGACCTTGACGAGAGCGAGGAGATAAATGCTTGTTCCGTAAAGATAAAGGTGGACATCGACGGCAAGCTTGAAGACTGGATACTCATGTTCAAGAACGAGACCCACAACCACCCTACCGAGATAGAGCCTTTCGGCGGTGCTGCTACCTGTCTGGGCGGAGCTATCCGTGACCCTCTTTCGGGACGTTCCTACGTTTATCAGGCTATGCGTGTGACAGGTGCGGCTAATCCTCTCGTTCCCGTTGAGGACACCATCGCAGGCAAGCTGCCACAGAGAAAGATAACCCTCGGTGCTGCCAACGGCTACAGCTCCTACGGCAACCAGATAGGTCTTGCCACAGGTCATGTTGCTGAGGTATACCACCCCGGCTACGTTGCAAAGCGTATGGAGATAGGCGCTGTTCTCGGTGCTGCTCCTGCTGAGAATATCCGCAGGGAAAGACCTGTTCCGGGAGACATCGTTATTCTTCTCGGCGGCAAGACAGGACGTGACGGCTGCGGCGGTGCTACAGGCTCATCAAAGTCTCACACATTAGAATCCCTCGAACACTGCGGTGCTGAGGTACAGAAGGGTAATCCTCCCGAGGAGAGAAAGCTCCAGAGACTGTTCCGCAACCCCGAGGTAACAAAGATGATAAAGCGCTGCAACGACTTCGGCGCAGGCGGCGTTTCGGTTGCTATAGGCGAGCTGACAGACGGTCTCGTTATCGACCTCAATGCAGTTCCCAAGAAGTACGACGGTCTTGACGGCACTGAGATAGCTATTTCCGAGTCTCAGGAGAGAATGGCTGTTGTTATAGCTCCCGAGGACAAGGACAAGTTCATGGAGGAGGCTGCAAAGGAGAACCTTGAAGCTACCCTCGTTGCTGACGTTGTGGAAGAGCAGAGACTTAAAATGGTATGGAACGGCAACACTATCGTTGACCTCTCCCGCGAGTTCCTCAACTCCAACGGCGCCCCCTAGTACACCGACATCACCGTTGAAGCTCCCGCGGACGCTCCCGAGGACGATCTCACTGATTCCGCCGAGACATGGACAGAGCTCATGGGCAGCCTGAATGTCTGCTCGCAGAAGGGTCTCATCGAGAAGTTCGACTCCACGATCGGCGCGGGAACAGTTCTCATGCCGTTCGGCGGCGCATACCAGATGACTCCCTCGCAGGCAATGGCTGCGAAGATACCCGTGCTCCAGGGCGAGACCGACACCTGCTCGCTCATGGGCTGGGGCTACAATCCCGATATATCCGAGAAATCCCCGTACCACGGCGCAATGCTCGCAGTTGTCGAGTCTATCGCGAAGGTAGTCGCTGCCGGCGGTACATACAAGAAGTGCTGGCTGACCTTCCAGGAGTACTTCGAGCGCACTCAGAACGACCCCAAGCGCTGGGGCAAGCCTATGGCGGCGCTGCTCGGCGCATTCAGGGCTCAGCTTGAGATGGGCTGCGGCTCTATCGGCGGCAAGGACTCGATGTCCGGCACCTTCGAGCAGATCGACGTCCCTCCGACGCTCGTTTCGTTCGCAGTTTCCACCGCCTCCGCGAAGAAGGTCGTTTCGACCGAATTCAAGGAGGAGGACGACCTCGTTATCCTCGTGACTCCCGAGTACGACGAGAACGGTCTGCCGAAGTTCGACAGCGTCAAGGCGTGCTTCGACAAGGTCGAGAAGATGATCGCTGACCGCAGAGCGATGTCCGTATGGACGGTCGGCTGCGGCGGTGTGGCTGAGGGTATCGCGAAGATGTGCTTCGGCAACAGGCTCGGCTTTGAGTTTTCCCAGAGACTCGACCCCAAGCAGCTCTACAAGCCGCTCTACGGCTCGTTCATCATCGAGATAAACGGCGACCCCGCCCCGGACGAGAACGTCATCGGTACGGTCATTGAGGACTACACTATCAGGTGCATCGACTACACGCTCAGCCTCGACAGCCTCCAGAGAGTATGGGAGGGCAAGCTCGAGCCGGTGTTCCCGTGCAGGATAGCCACCACAGACTCTACCCCCGAGACCTATTCCTCGCCTAACCGCATGAAGCTCTCCGCGACCATAAAGGCTGCGCGCCCGAGAGTACTTATCCCCGTATTCCCCGGCACGAACTGCGAGTATGACACAGCACGCGCGTTCGAGAAGGCTGGCGCAGAGGCTGAGACGGTCGTTATCCGCAACCTCTCCGCTGGCGACATCGAGGATTCCGTCAACTACTTCGAGAGAGCGGTGCGCAAGTCGCAGATAATTATGATACCCGGCGGCTTCTCCGGCGGCGATGAGCCCGAGGGAAGCGGCAAGTTCATCACGGCTTTCTTCCGCAATCCCAAGATCAAGGACGCTGTCCATGACCTCCTCAGGAACCGTGACGGTCTTATGCTCGGTATCTGCAACGGCTTCCAGGCACTCATCAAGCTGGGTCTCGTGCCGTTCGGCGAGATAGTCGATATGACTGCGGATTCGCCGACGCTGACGTTCAACACGATCGCGCGTCACCAGTCGATGATGGTAAATACCCGCATCGCCTCCAACAAGAGCCCGTGGCTGTACGGCTGCGAGGTGGGCGACATACACACCGTCCCGATATCGCACGGTGAGGGCAGGTTCGTTGCTCCCGCAAGCCTTATCCAGCAGCTTGCCAAGAACGGTCAGATCGCTACGCAGTACGTTGACCCCAACGGCGCTCCGACAATGGATATCCGCTACAATCCCAATACCTCCGTTGAGGCTATCGAGGGAATAACCTCGCCCGACGGACGTGTATTCGGCAAGATGGGTCACTCCGAGCGCAAGGGCACCAACATCTGCAAGAACGTTGAGGGCAACAAGGATCAGCTCATCTTCGAGAGCGGCGTTGCGTACTTCAGATAATTATCAGGACCTCTTCCATACGGGAGAGGTCTTTTGTCATAATTGTATATGAATCCACAGGGGAATTTCACACTTTGTCTATTGACTTTGCACAATTATTGTTATATAATTAATATGAGCAGTTGTAACTGTGTAATACTAATCTCTGACCGGTTCGATGAAAAGATAAGCCGATATGCGCCCGCTGATTTAGGAAAACGCCCGCAGGCGGGCTGTCGCCCTACAAGGGCGTTTGACGACGAGCAGTGAGTGGATAGCGGTTTAGATTTTTATTGGTTCGGTCAGAGATTAGTATAAAATATGATAAACAGCGAGGTGTCTATCCATGAAAAATATCCTGTTCGCAGCATCAGAATGCGTACCGTTCGTCAAGACCGGCGGTCTGGCTGACGTTGTCGGAGCTCTCCCGCAGTATATCAACAAGGACGAGTTCGACGTGCGCGTCATACTTCCGTACTACACCTGTATCCCGGCTAAATACCGCGATGAGTTCAAATATGTGACCCACTTCTACATGGATTACGGCATGAGGACCGACAGCGCCCATGTCGGCATCATGGAATATGAGTACAACGGCATCAAGTTCTACTTCGTTGATAACGAGTACTACTTCAAGTGCGATTATCCGTACTCCGCAGACCTCAAATGGGACATCGAGCGCTTCACCTTCTTCTGCAAGGCTGTCCTTGCGATACTGCCTGTTATCGGCTTCCGCCCGGATATAATCCACTGCCACGACTGGCAGGCTTCGATGATACCGGTTTTCCTGCACTCGGCTTTCGCGACGAACCCCTTCTACAGCGCCACAAAGTCGATAATGACTATCCACAACCTCCAGTTCCAGGGCGTATGGGACATCGAGACCTTCAAGCTGAACACAGCTCTGCCGGACTATATGTTCACCTCCGACAAGCTCGAGTTCCACAAGAGCGCGAATATGCTCAAGGGCGGTCTCGTTTACGCGGACTACATCACGACCGTCTCCGAGACCTATGCCGAGGAGATAAAGTATCCGTTCTACGGCGAGCAGCTCGATGGTCTGCTCAGGGCGCGCTCAGCTTCGCTGCGCGGTATCCTCAACGGTATCGACTACAAGGTATTCGACCCGTCGAACGACAAGAAGCTCTTCGCGGAGTACTCCGCCAAGGACGCAAAGAAGAAAAAAGCCGAGAACAAGAAAAAGCTCCAGGAGCAGCTCGGTCTGCCCGTGGACGACAGCAAATACATGATCGCGATAATCTCGCGCCTGACCGATCAGAAGGGTCTCGACCTCGTGAACTATGCTATCGAGCGCATTCTGGACGAGAACACGCAGTTCGTGGTCATCGGCACCGGCGACCCGCGCTATGAGAATATGTTCAAGCACTACCAGTGGAAGTTCCCGGAGCGTGTTTCCGCGAATATCCTTTACTCAGACGAGCTCGCGCACAAGCTCTACGCCGCGGCAGACGCGATGCTCATGCCGTCGCTGTTCGAGCCGTGCGGACTGACACAGCTCATCTCGCTCCGCTACGGAACAGTCCCGATAGTCCGCGAGACCGGCGGTCTGAGGGACACTGTCCAGCCGTACAATGAATTTGACGGCACAGGAACGGGCTTCTCGTTCGCGAACTACAACGGCGACGAGATGCTGGGCGTGATAAATTATTCCAAGCATATTTACTTCAACCACCGCGACCAGTGGGACAAGATGGTCGTTCGCGACATGGAGGCTGATTTCTCGTGGAACAGCTCAGCCCTCCAGTACGAGGGAATGTACAGCTGGATGATAAACTGGTGAGGCGGGGACGCCCCCGCGGGCGGACACGCTGCCGCTCGGCGCGGAGCCCGCGCTGGCGAGCACGTTGACGCTCGGCGCGGAGCCCGCGCTAGCGAGCACGTTGACGCTCGCAAGCTCGCTCACTATCATTGAGGACGTTGCTCGTACATCGCATACAGAACACTTGTTGAACGATCCTGTAGGGGACGCTTCCTGAGGGAAGGCGTCCCCTTGTTGGGTCTGCTGAAAAGCTGCCCTGCGACCGGTGACGGTCGCACGTCTTCTGTTCAAAAAATCACACACAAGGCAAGGAAAAACATGAACGAAAAACACATAAAAGGCGCGATATTCGACATGGACGGGCTCATGCTCGACACCGAAAAGCTCCTCGTGCGATTCTGGCGCGAGGCTGCTGCCCGCTTCGGCTACGAGATGTCCGTGCAGGACGTCCTCGATATCCGCAGCCTCTCCAGCAGATACTCTATCCCAAAGCTCAAGGGCATTTTCGGGGAGGAATTCCCGTTTCAGGACGTCCGTGCGCTGCGTATCGAGCTGATGAACGCCTACATCGACGAGCACGGCTTCGAGGTCAAGCGGGGACTGTTTGAGCTGCTCGGCTACCTGCGTGAAAACGGCTACCTCATAGCTGTCGCGACCGCGACCGCCCGTGACCGCGCGGAGCGCTATCTTTCGCGGATAAATGCGCTCGGATACTTCAACGCGGTCATCTGCGGTGACATGGTCACTAACGGCAAGCCCGACCCCGACATCTACCTCACCGCAGCAGCGGAGCTGGGTCTGCCGCCGGAGGAGTGCGCAGCGTTTGAGGATTCCCCGAACGGGATACGCTCGGCGAGCTCGGCAGGCTGTGCCACAATTATGATACCCGACCTCACTCAGCCCGAGGAGGACATCATACCCCTGCTGAGCGCGGTATATCCTTCGCTGGACGAGGCAATAGCATTCTTTGAGAGGGGGAACGTGCAGTGAGCGTTTCGCAGATATTTGATATCCCGAAGTTTTATTATTTTGACAGCGGGAACGACTATTCCGGCAGCAAGGGCGACTTCGCGTACAAGATCATCACCGGCGAGAAGCTGACGTGCAGGACGTGGCACGGGCGGCTGTGCTCGATGAAGGCGCAGATCGAGAACGAATCCGAGTTTGAGCGCTCGGAGGAGGGCTTCGCCGAGATGATAAAGTGGCTTGAGGACAAGTATAAGTAAAACAAAAACCTCCCCGGAAGGGGAGGTTTTGCTGTATTAATGCATTTTTATTTGGTCGGACAATACCGTCCTACAAATGTACCGTATGCGATGTACGAGTGCGGTTGAATAATACCGCCCTACAAATGTACCGTATGCGATGTACGAGTAAGGTCGTTGTTAAGAGTGAGCGCGCGAAGCAAGCGGCAACGTGCCCGCCCGCGCGGGCTCCGCGCTTACCAGTATTGCTGACCGTTCTCGTCCGTGATGGGCTGAGGCGGCTCAGTCACGATCGGCTCAGTTATGATCGGCTGTGTCTCGGGAGGCTGCGTTACCGGAGGCTGTGTCTCCGGGGGCTGCGTCAGGACTGCCTGCGTGGTAGTCACGGGTGCCTCTGTGGTCGCTGCCGCTGTGGTCGTGGTCTCGGGCGCAGCTGTCGTAACGGCAGCGCTGGTCGTCGCTACCTGTACGGCGTCTGAGGGAACGTAGTAAACGATGAGCTTCTTGCCCTCGGACTTATCCAGCGTATCGCCGGGCTTTATCGACTTATTGTCGTACTGGAGCGAGGAGACGTTCCCGGGCTCGCCGGAAGCCTTCTTGTCCTCAACGAGCGAGTAGTTGTCCTCGTAGATACCGGCTTCCTTCAGCCTGAGCGAGTAAACGCTGACGCTGTATCCGCTGTACTCGGGGATAACTGCGGTCTTCTTGCCGATGCTGACCTTGACCTTGACGGTCGTGGTGCTGTTTATCATCTCGCCCTCATCGACGCTCTGCCACATGATGAGACCGTATTCGTACTCATCGCTGTACTCAGAGATCTTTTCGAGCTTGAACAGCCCCTTGTCCTCGTAGGTCTTCTTTGTCTCATCGAAGAAGGTATCAACGAGGTTCGGCATAACTGTGTCGAGCTGCTCGATGTCGGCGAAAGTGGAGTCCTGATTCTCGGAGATGATGTTGTCGGTAACGGATGCGGAGCTTCCGCGCGTGCTGCTGCCGTCGTCACCGCCGGTGAGGATCTGGATTATGACGAATGCGATGATGAGGAAGATCGCGAGCAGGAGCACACCGATGATTATCGGGACCTT
Organism: Ruminococcus sp.; assembly: GCA_017443395.1. GTDB lineage: Bacteria > Bacillota > Clostridia > Oscillospirales > Ruminococcaceae > Ruminococcus. Next base: position 10,896 of record JAFRXR010000160.1, read on the forward strand.
TATCCTGTCCACTGTGTTGACCTTTTCGTAGTGGTAGCTGTCGTCGTCATCGCTGTTATTGCGGTAATTTACGTAGTTATTGGGATATCCGGCACCGTAGTACTGCTGCTGGTAGGGCTGCGGCTCCTGCTGGTAGGCGGGCTGCTGGTAAGCAGGGTACGGCTCGGGAGCGGCGTGTGAGGGCGGAGCCTCGGGAGCGGGAGCCGGCTCAGCCTTCTCGACCGGCGCGGGCTGCTCGAAGAGCCTTGTCACGAGCTCGGTGATGGTCTGGATACGGTCTCTGCCGTTGAGGTTCATGCCGTCCATGATGACGCGCGAGATGTGCGCGGGTATCTTGCTGTCGAGCTTAGCCGGCTCGAGCAGGTCGTCGTGCTTCATTCTGCTGAGCGAATCCACGGGCATACAGCCTGTTAGGGCACGGTAGATGAGCGCACAGACCGCGTATACGTCTGTCCATGAGCCCTGACGCGAGCTGCTGCTTGCGGAGTACTGCTCCGGAGCGGCGTAGCCCTTGAAGTGCTCG
>JAFRXR010000161.1 GCA_017443395.1 Ruminococcus sp.
TATAAATACACCAACCTCGGCGCCTTTGCTGACATCTACACCCTTATGGACAGCCGCGACGGGCTTTCCCGCGGCGACATCGTCCCCAACGTGCTCAAGGCGTATGAGTACAAGGGCGGTCTGTACGGTCTCCCCGTGGCGTTCAACTACGAGCTGTGGATAGCCAACAGCGACGTCATCAGCAGGGACTACTCACTGTGGTCAGTCAGCGATTTCCTGTCCTTCGCGGAGAATATGCCGGAGGGAATGTACCTCGGCTCGCGCAATTCCTCATTCACAGACCGCAAGGTAGCATGGTACAATTTCTTCAATCTGCTGATGTATAACTACGTTGACTTCGATAGCTACACCTGTGATTTCAGCTCGCCGGAGTTTCTGCAAGTGCTTGAGCTCCTCAGCAGCTTCGAGCTGAACGAGCCTTACGACTGGGAAAACGCAGATGACGAGACCTCAACTCAGTATTTTCTGGAAGCGAACAGAGCTCTGAGCGAAAAAACAGCGCTCATTGGTTACTCATGGCTGCATAGGTTCCTTTCGTTCGCGGAAACTCCGGGTCAGTACAATCTGCTCGAGCACGACAATTACACCTATCTGATACCGCCCTCGAACGACGGCAGGGGCAGGATAATGACGGGAAACTGTATGTGCTACTCGATTCTCAGCAACGCGAAGAATGCCGACGGCGCGTGGGACTATTTCTGCTACATCATGGGCGAGAGATACCAGACCTCCTATTTGCAGACCAGCGACACCTTCACGTCCAACAAGGCAGGCTACGACAAAAAGCTGAACAAGTTCATGGAGGACAGCCGGTACATGGTCTACTACCGGAACGGCGGCACAGGAGTTGATCCTGACAGTTTTGAACTCGTGGACGGAGAGCTGGTCTACACCGGCGACACCGCGGAAAAGTTCGGGCACCCGCTCGACGAGGCGAACAAGGAGTATATCCTCAATGTGCTGGATTCCTGCGACGTCCTCATGGACTCCGATGATACGATACAGTCCATCGCGAACGAGGAGGTAGAGAAATACCTCGCAGGAGAGCAGACCGCAGAGCAGTGCGCGGAAATGCTCCAGAACCGTGTCTCCCTCTATCTTGGTGAGATAAGCTGAATCCCTGCAAAAAACTCAAAAAATGTCCGCAAAAGCTGCTCGTGTGCGAGCAGATATGATGAACGCGTTCAAAGGGGTGGATAGGATAATGACAGACAGCCGGCTGCGTGCACTCATGGAGGAGTCTCCGGAGGCAGGACAGCGCGCTTTATTCGAGGAATACTGCGGGTACGTCTATGCGATAGCTGCGGCGCGGCTGAAGGGCTGCGGCACAGCGGAGGACGTCGAGGAGTGCGTGGCTGACGCCTTCCTTGACATATTCACTGCTCTGGAAAAAAGCCCCTCCGGAGACGGCGACCTCACCGCCCTCATCGGGACTATCGCACGCCGCCGTGCAATAGATACCTACCGCAGGCTCACTCTGAGGAACAGCCGTACTGTATCCCTTGGTGAGACCGATGCGGCAGAGACTGCGGACGTCATGTCAGTCGATGACGAAGCAGACCTCGCGGAGACAAGGCGCATAGTGCTCGGGCAGATAGAAAAGCTCGGGAAGAAGGACAGACTAATGCTGATACACTATTACTATTACGGCAGGACTCTCGCGCAGATAGCCGGAACGCTCGGCATATCGGAGAGTGCCGCACAGAAGCGTATCCAGCGTGCGCGGAAGAAGCTGAGAGCCCTGCTCGAAAAAGCGGGCATCAATGAGGAGTGGTGGTATGAGTAAAAAAGACATTTTCAGCGACCCCGAAAGCGAGCTCGCGGAGCGCTTTTCCGCGGAGTACCCCGCGCTCAGCAGGGCAGAGAAGCAGCGTATCTACAGCCTGATACAGCAGAAGCAGGGCAGGGGAGCATATGACAGCGAGGTCACGGTCAGCGGAGTTGAGCGCCGCAGCGGACGCGCATGGCAGAGAGCGGCTGGTATAGCCGCCGCGTTCGCACTCATCGCAGGGATCGGCGGGAGCACATTTTTCCTCCACATGAACCGCGTCAGGTCGTCCGAGCGCCTTGCCGCAGCAGAGCAGCTCACCGACGACTTCCTCACCGCAGCGAACCTTCTCACCGCCGGAGCGCAGGACGGAGCACCCACCCTCTGCTTTTACCGCTACAGCTCCCGCAACTCCGGCTGGGACGGCGGGGACGTACACTACGCCCGCGTCAGCGACGACCGCTTCACCAGCTGCGGGGAGTTAGTCACCTTCATCGACGGGCTGGTCACGAATGAGTATATGTATGAGCTCCGGCAGAACGGCGGGGGATACTTTTCCGCCGGCATAAGGGAGCTCCTTTCGGGGAGCGATGATACCGCCCCGGTGCTCATCAGCTACTGCGGTGAGCTCTACTCCCCGCAGACATCACAGCCAGCGGAAGCCTACATCTCAGCGCCGGTCATAGTACGCTCGGGCATACACGAGATGACAGTCCGCCGCGACACCGATGAGCCGCTCGAGTTCCACATGGTCTGGAACGGCTCCGAGTGGCAGATAAGCGAAATAGAAAGGACAAGCGAATGAAACGTATAACAGCAATAACAGCAGCCGCGCTCCTCTTTGCGGGGACAGCGTGCAGCAGCAAATCAGGCAGCTCCTCGCTTCCCGACGGCACTTCGGGAGCAGGCTCCCAGGCGCAGGTCACAGCGACCTCCGATGCCTCACAGGGCGGATTTTACCGCTATGAGAGCATCGACCTCCCGTCGGACGTATACAGGGTATCGCAGATATTCCCCATAAGCGACAGTGAGATCGCGATAACGTACCTGCAGAAGGACATGGGCGATGAGATCATGTACCGCACCGACAAGCAGTTCAGTACCTTTGCTTTCATGGAACACGACTACCCCGAAGTCGCCGCTTCATATGACTGGGTCTACGGAGATGAGGTCTTCGCCCCGGACGCCAGCTTTGTCGTGCTCCTTAATCTTGAAGACCACAACGGCGTTCCGTTCCCGGAATACGGCTCAGACGCCGACGCATGGGAGAACTTCCGGCAGAACCTCGTCTCCAAGGAATACCTCCTGTGCAGCTACGACAAGGACGGCGTACTGCTGAACAGCACGCCGGTCGAGTTCCCGGACGAGCTTATCGACTACGATTACCCGGCGATCAATTCGTGGACAGCGGAGAACGGCGACCTCATCGCCGCATTCACCGACGGCACGGTGCGCCGCATAAGCAGCATGGACGGCTCAATAACGACGCTCCATACCTTCGAGACCGACGATGATTACTACTACAGCGCACCTATGCTCCTGCGCGACCGAGACGGCAAGCTCATGGTACGCATCACCGATGTCACCTCCGGGACGGACAGCAACGGATATGAATATATCGACAGCGTGACGTGCAGCTATTACGACTTTACGGACTGTAAGCTGTCCGACGAGCCGCTCTGCACAGTCCCCGAATCCGCGGTGTCGGCAGGCTATGACAAATACCGCCTTATCATCACCCTTGATGACGGACTTTACGGCGTCTGCGACGACGGCACGCAGGAGCTGCTGATCGACTGGTTCACCTCCGGTATCACGGCGCCCCGCTGCGTCCTCCCGCTCGGCAATGACGAGTTCGTGGGCATACTTGACAGCGGCGGCGAGACAAACGAGCTCGTCAAGCTCGTCCCGCGCGACCCCTCGGAGATAAGTGACGTCGAGTACATCACGGTCGGCGCCTTCTTTGACCCGAGCACGAGCCAGATAGTCAGCAGCTTCAATAACTACAGTGAGCATTACCGCGTGAACTGCGTGACCTACTTCGACTCAAACGACTTTGAGGGCGAATACAGCGACGCATTGGACGCTGCAAAGGATCAGCTCACAATGGACCTCATAACAGGCAATGCGCCCGATGTTTTCCTTGATATGGACTACCGTCAGTACCTCAACCTCATGCAGAAGGGCGCCTTTGCCGACCTCGGCACATTCATGGACTCCGACCCCGACCACAGCCGTGACAAATTCGTGCCGGGCGTGATAAACGCCATGACGGCGCCGGACGGCGGTATCTATGCTATCCCGACGCAGTTTTCCTGCGCGTCGCTGGCAGTCAAGACGAAGTTCTGGGACAAGCCTACATGGACGCTCGACGAGATGATCGGCTTCTACGACAACGCTCCCTCAACGGCTATACATATGTACGACACCATATCAAAGAGCCATATGCTGAACAATATGCTGTATGCCATGGAGGATCTCATCGACTACCCGAACGGCAAATGTTATTTTGACAGCCCGGAATTCATCGAGCTGCTGAAGTTCTGTGACCGCTTTGTTGAAGATGAATACCCTGATTTGGACAAAGACAAAATAGATGAATACTACACAGATATGAGAACATGGTTCGGCAGAGATCTTCAGCTTGTCGCAACCGGCGGAACGTCACCTTTTGGCTACTGCGAGATCAAGTACTTTATGGGCAACGGCGAGGATATCCAACTCGTAGGCTACCCGTCGAACTCCGGCAACGGCGGCAGGATTGCGCCCTTTTTCCTCCTCTCCATTTCATCGACCTGCCAGAATAAGGATGCAGCGTGGGAGTTCATCACCTACTATCTCGATAGTGTTGGGAAAAACGCTAACGGCGCGGGCTTCTGTTCGCTGAAGGACAGCTTTGAGAACTATATGTACAGCGAGGTCGGCGTAGAGCACACAGCGAGCGGAAATCCTATCCAGCCCATAACCGAGGAAGAAGTGGATATGCTGGTAGACTACGTCTACAGCTGCACCGGCGTGGAGAACGCCTTCGACAAAGACCTCTGGGCGATAATCGAGGAGGAGTCGGAGGAGTACTTCGCCGGACGCGCGACCGCAGAGGACGCAGCCGCGATGATACAGAACCGCGCAGAGATACTTGTCGCCGAGAAAATGTGACACATACGCGAAAAGCCGCAGGAACGATATCCTGCGGCTTTGATGCTTCATGCGACTGTAACTGTGTAGCTGCCGTTGCTGAGTGCGCCGACAGTTATCGTTATGCCGGGATCAACGGTCTGACCGCCGTTGCTGTCATACCAGTGGAATCCCGAGATACTGCTGCTGATGACGTCACCAGTGTGGTAGAAATTATCTGTGTCGGTGTCGTCGATGATACGGATAAGACGCCGTCCCGCGTCATTGTTGGTGAACTCACTGCCGCTCGCATAGCGGAAGTAATTGAACCAGCCGTACTCAGTCGTCGCGTCGATGTGGTATACACGAATACCCTCGCCGGTCTTCTCCCACCAGCCCGTCTTGGAGCCGACCGCGCTGTTGTTGCCGTCCCTGGTGGCGTACTCGACGATGAAGTACTCGGAGAAATAATCGTCCGCGAGCGACCCATTGGGGATTATCAGGCAGTTGCCGGAATCGGTCTGCGCATTGGTGAGAGTAAAGGTCTGAGCGCCCTTGGAAGCGTCATAAACCTGTACCTGATCGTCAGTGTACCAGCCCTCCACAAGCTTGGAGAACGCACCGAAGTCCGAGCCTGCGTCTGTGTCCATGAGCTCAATGCCGGCTGCACCGTGCATACCTTGGCTGTCATTGCTGCTGTAGAGGTAGTAATCGGGAAGACCTGTGCAGTGCCCGAGCTCGTGACAGTAGGAGCTGATGTAGTTGATATAATCGGTCGTGGAGCCTACCTGTGCGTTGCCGGTGATGATGTGTCCGACCGCAACGCCGTCCACTCTGTAGCTCTCGTCGCCGAAAGCGCCCGCGCAGGGCCACCAGTCATCGTTGCCAGCCTTGGTCGGGACAGTGAAGAGCGTAGCGTCGATCCTGCCGTCGCCGTTGCCGTCGAACTGCGAGAAATCGACCTGATCCTTGAATGCCTCGTAGCACTCCTCCGCGAGCTTGACCTTGTCCTTATCGTAGACGGAGCGGTTCTCCTTTGCTGTATAGCGGAATACCTGTCCGCCGAAGCTCATGCTGCCCTTGGACGCACGGCTGTAGAAAGCGGAAATGCTCTCGAAAGGATAGCACTGGCTGCTCTCGTTCGCTGCGCCGAAGGTGATATTCTGGAGCTCGCTCTCAGAGGGCGCATAGTCGTACTGGCAGTCCGGGAAATCAACGTAGAAAACGACCAGACGTGCATCTCCGTGCGACGGCAGCGAAGCCCCGTGCTTAGCGAGATTAGCCGTGATAAAGGTGCTGTTCGTCTGCACGGGAGGTGCAGCGATGAGCAGCTCTCTCATCGCGCAGAGGTCGAAGATATCGAGGATACCGTCCTCCACGAGGTCGCCGGCTCTCCAGTCAGCGAGCCAAGTGCCCTGAACGTTCAGCAGCCACTTCTGGAGCAGTACGATGTCCGCGACCTCGAATCTTCCGTCCGCATTCACATCTCCCCGGACGGAGCTGCTGACCTCGGACGTAGCAGGCTGAGTGGTCGTTGTAGTCTGTGTTGAAGTAACAGTCGTTGTCGTGACAGGCTGTGCGTTCTCGAGATCGAACCTGCCGGGCTCAGATTTTATCTTAGTCCACATATAGCGGAGCATCCAGCCGTCGAAGGTAGTGATCTTCGCAGCAGAGCCAGCCATCATGATCGAGTTTTCACCGCCGGGGAAGCCTCCGGGCGGGAATCCGTCTGACTCACCCTCGCCGCCGTAGAAATCGGTCATGCCGAAGCCGTGCCCGATCTCATGCTCAAGGACGTGCAGACTGCCGTTATTGAGCATACCGAGGTACGCTGTATCGGAGAGACGCTGACCCCAGTCACCGCCGCAGCCTCCGATATCCGGGAAGCCCTGAGTAGCCCACATATACATATCAAAGCGTTTGTCGAGACCGCCGGGATACTCATAGTTCTTGTCAGCGAAGTGCTCGAACCGCGAGAGCTCGAGCGGCGCATAGGGCTCCTTGTCGGGGATAGTATCCCTTCCGTTCGTGGTGTCGTACTGCGCGTCGTAGTACTTGGTATCGGTGTAGACAACCTCGTCATCGTGGAGGTCGAGCAGACAGCTCTTGTCGATGACCGCCCAGCCCACGACCTTGACGTCGATGTGCTCATACGGCCAGTCCTCGTAGCCCGCGAGCCAGTCGTTCCAGTCGTTGATACAGGTGGAGAGCATAGTCTCGAACTGCTGACGCTGCTCGTAGGTGACAGTGTTGTAGGACTGCCACTTCACGACGTAATTGATAGTGCCCTTTCCGGCTACTATCATGTCGAAGATGTTGTTGTACCGTCCCGAGCTTGAGCCCATCGAATTTTCGGCGACGATACGGTTGTTCCATATCCAGTCAGCCGCGTACTGGAATTCCGACGGCATATCGCTGATGCTCAGCGCAGCGGAAGCCGTTATCGGCGTGACCTTGCTGAGCCCTTTCCGTGCCGTGACCGGCGTCACGCACAGTGCAGCAGCGAGAAGCACCGCTGCTGACTTTCTGATCTTATGCATTAGAATTTCCCCCTTATCTCATTCGTCCGCACTGCCTATGTGCGGGCGTGATATCCTTCCGTAGTCCGGCAGCCATATCCCTCTGAATATGGCTGATACCCGATCTGTCCCCTTACAAACGGATACACCACAGCCGGTTGTGCAGAAGCGCGGCGCAGCGTACCCATGACGTGCAGAGCCTGAGGAAAACAGTGTCCGCACTATTGTTATAAGCAAATTATAGACCATTGCCGAGGAAAGTGTCAATGGATTATAATATCTGATTTGTTCATAAATTATTGAGATTTCATGTAAAATCGTCTTGATTTTTGCGATAGGATATGATATAATATTACCGTACGCTCAACCGGGGAGGGACCAGTATGAAGAAACGGCCGCTTATCGGCGCAGTGATACCAATGATCTCGAAGATCTACATAGGTAACCTGCTGCGCGGTATCATCACGCAGGCAGGAAAGTGCGGCTGCGACCTGCTGATACTCTCCCCGCTCACGAATTTCTGCATAAATCCCATTGCTCAGACTGCTGCGGAAGCTGACATCTTCGAGCTTATCCGCTCTGACAGCTTCGACGGCTTCCTCTACATCAGGGACGATCCTACAATGGGCAGGGAGCTCGTGGACAGGATAGAGCAGCTCCTCGCCGCCTCCAATAAATACGTCATGGGCGTTGACGAGCAGGAGAACTCCGCTTTCGACTGCACCCAGTACGACGATTACTACGACTTCTGCAAGGTCGTCGAGCACCTCGTTCAGGAGCATAAATACAAGAAGATATACTGCCTTACAGGACCTAAAACGTTCATACAGGCACAGACCCGTGTACAGGCATACACTGACATCATGAACAAATACGGTCTGTATTACGACGACAGCTATATCTCCTACGGCACATTCTGGGTAGACTCTGCTCAGATGTTCGCAAAGCGTATCATCTGCGGCGAGCTTGCCCGCCCGGAGGCAGTGGTCTGCGGCAACGACGTCACCGCAATGGCACTAATCAAGTATTTTCAGGGTGCAGGCATACGGGTCCCCGAGGATATCGCCGTCACCGGCTACGACGGCTTTCCCTTCAATTCAAATGTTGATGTCACCCTCACGACCTACCTCCGCAACCACTTCCAGCTCGGCGCGGACGCCATGCGCAGGCTCTACCGCAACATCACCGGCAGGCTCTGCGAAAAGGTCTCCCGACCGGATAACGGCTTCATAATCGGCAGCTCCTGCGGCTGCCGGAATATCCCTGCCCACCAGCTAATTTCCAGCAGCTCCGATATCACACCACGAATGTGGCAGGAGACCGTCTTCGGCGACAATCTCATCTATGACCTCAGCACCGCCGACACAGTGGACTCGCTCCTGCACTGTGCACTCAGTCACGTGGATATCCTCTACTCCGCCGAGCGTGTGGATATCTATCTCAGCGAGGGCTGCTTCTCCGGCGACCTGATCGACAACGGTAATGTTACTATGCGCGCCTCCTTCTCGGATAATGGGATACAGGTCGGCGACCTCGGCAGCAGCTTCAGCCGTTTCGACGCTGGACAGTTTATCAGCAGCTCCCCCGGAGAGTCTCCTGCAGTGTACCTCTCACCGCTTCACATGGGCAGCAGCTTTTTCGGTTATATCGCCCTTCGCTTTTCTGAGCCGACCCGCGTATACGACGCAAATTACCTTCAGTTCGTCTCCGGACTGAACATCAGCCTCGGCAGACTGCTCTGTGCTGATGAACGTTCCCGCACGAACCGTTCTGCTCTCACAAAAAAGAAGAAAGCCCCGCATTCGGACGAGCTTGCGGAGCTGCGCAGGAAGCTCTCGGCAGTTCCGGAGGAATTCCCGAATATCGACGCGATATGTGCGGCGGTCAACATGAGCCGGAGCTCGCTCCAGAAGAACTACCGCGCCTGCTTTGGCGTCAGCATTTTCGACGAGCTTATCCGCTTCCGTATCGACAAGGCACGCAGACTGCTCTCGGACACATCGTTCTCGATCACGGAGATATCTGTGATGTGCGGGTATTCGTCTGACAGCTATTTCATGAAGCAGTTCAAGAAGCTCACAGGACTCACGCCCTCCGAGTACAGAGCAAAAGAATAAAAGCGCACATAAGTGTGATACTCATACGACCGTATCAGACTCAAGTGCGCTTTATTCATTCCTCTTCAAAAAAATACTTTACGAAAGCCGTTTCCTTGGTATCGGAGTATCCTGCCAACCTGTAGAACTCATGGGCGCCGGTGTTTCGGGACTCTGCCGTGAAGCTGATCAATTCGCAGCCGTGTTCCTTGGCGAGAGCCTCGATGTAACGAAACATTTTTGTGCCGATACCGCAGCGTCTGTACTGCTCATCTACGCAGACGTACCACAGTGCCGCTACCGGGTAATCGCCGTCGAACAGGTTATAGTAGATGACCATAGTGGTATAAGCAGCGACTTTTCCGTCGACCTTTCCGACAATGAAATGATAGTACGGGTCGTCCTTGAATCGACTGTAGACTTTCCGTACCTCCTCAGCAGGCGTGTCCATGCTGAACGTCCTCATGCACAGCTCAAAAGCAGCGGGGAGGTCATTTTCAGTAAGCGGTCCGAAGGTAATATCCATAGGCAGCTCCTTTCAAATGTTTATTAAGATCATTATAACGCCTTCCGGTGCAGGTGTCAAGAGAGGTTATGAGAGCTAACGCATTCGCAAGCATTGTACAGCCGTAAATGTCATGTTATTTTTTGTGGTTTTTGACTGTAAAACAGTCACACGGAACTTCACTTACGCAGTTATTCCTGCTTTCTGTAGGTAAGAGAAAAGCCTGTATTTCGGCGTTTTTCTCGAAATACAGGCTTTATCGTTCTGGCAGGGGCAGAAGGACTTGAACCCTCGGCACGCGGTTTTGGAGCAGAGCCCGACGTTTTTCAGGACGTGTCAGCACGTTCCAATTGGTGTCGGAACAGCTCAGCTTGTCAAGCGACAAATGGCTGTATTTAGCCAAATATAACAGTTGAAATTCTGCAAATGCCTATATTAATGTATTTGACTGAAAGCAACATCTGAACAGAAATCGTGAAAAAAAGTCTCGAAAGTGTTAGAAAAGTGTTAGATACGATTATGAACGGTTTTTGTGTACACCGTTAACGAGATATGTATAATTCCGCTTCAGCAACAAAATAAATCTGAGGAATGAGGAAGTATAATGAAAGACATAAGTTACATCGATTGGGAGTTAACTTCGGCACAGATAAGGACGGTTGTAAAGCTCCGAAAGCTGTATTCAAATTACCCTGACGCACTCGGTACAAAGGA
>JAFRXR010000162.1 GCA_017443395.1 Ruminococcus sp.
ATAATTTAATCAACCTACGGAGGAACACTACAATGAAATCTATACTTGAAAAACTCTACTACGGCGAGATAAGTCCCTGCTCTCTTCCGACACCTACCACGGAGCGCTACTTTAAAGCGAAAGACGAGGTTGAGAGGTACGGCGAGGAAATACTTGCCCAATATCCTGACTGCAAGGAACTTCTCGAAAACTACGCAGATGCGATACACATTACTGCAGCCTGCGAGGGATTACAGGATTTTGAAGAAGGCTTCAAGCTCGGCGCTGCTTTCATGATCGAGATACTGGATAGAACAGACTAACACTTTCGGCTGCACACTGGAAACGGTGTGCGGCACTTTTATTGGTTCGCTTTAGCGAGAAAAATCACCGCTTGGGGCGTGAACAGTTAGTCAAAAATCCCCCGGTTATTTATGAATCAGGGGATTTTTGACATACTGAGATATTCCCTCCTCATTATGAAGCCGGAATATCATACATTAACTGTTAATTTTGTATCAATTTCTGCAAATCGCTCGTTAAGAGAATTTACAAGCTCGTCTGCGTCAACTCCATGCACTGCCGCGGCTTCTTCGATCGTTTCCATCTGAGAAGCGGGACAGCCGAGACAGTGCATACCAATGCCCATAAGCACCGGAGCAGCCGCTTCCATATCTATCATAAGCAGCTCGCCGATCATAGTTTCCCTTGTTACCTGTGTCATAACAGTGCCTCCTGATGAATTAAAATACAAGCGCCTGTGCCAGAACGTCCTTTACGTTTGCCACCGGGATAATGGTGAGGCTGCTCTTCACCTCGTCTGCAACATCCGCGAGGTCATCCCTGTTCTCCTCGGGAATGAAAACCTTGTTCACTCCGGCGCGCTTTGCAGCCATAAGCTTTTCCGGCAGTCCGCCTATCGGAGATACCACACCGCGCAGCGAGACTTCGCCCGTCATAGCAAGGTGCGGATCGACCGACTGACCGCTGACCAGAGAGGAAAGCGCGGTAGTGAGAGTTATTCCGGCAGAGGGACCGTCCTTGGGAACCGCACCGTCCGGAACATGGATATGAAGATCGTTCTTGTCGAAAAGCTCCGCTTTGTCCGGGTACATTGACTTGACAAGACTGACCGCTATCTGCACTGATTCCTTCATCACATCTCCGAGCTGCCCCGTGATTATGGTCTTGCCGCTGCCCTTTGTGAACAGCGTCTCGATGTATAGGATATCGCCGCCTGCCTGCGTCCACGCAAGACCTGTGACAATGCCGGGACGGTTGTTGTCGGAGGTGACTTCGTGATGTATCGGGTGCATATCGAGGTACTCCCGTAGCTTATCTTTCTCAATGATAAGCTCGTTCTCATCGCCGGAGACGAGTTTCACAGCCGCCGTCCTGCACAGCGTATCCAGCCGCTTTTTCAGCCCTCTTACGCCGCCCTCCGAGGTGTAGTCGGAGATTATGGCGTGGAGCGCTTCATCGGTTATATGGATATGATTTTCGGGAATGCCCACAGCCTGTTCAGCTTTCGAGAGCAGGTGCTTCACTGCGATCTCGGACTTCTCAGTCTCGGTGTAGCCGTTGAATTTTATGATTTCCATACGGTTGAGCAGCGGCGCGGGGATAGTGTCAGGGTGTTCGCAGTGCAGATAAACATCACGTCCGACAGGTCATACGGCACATTCAGATAATGGTCTGTGAATGTATTGTTCTGTTCGGGGTCGAGGACTTCGAGAAGGGCGCTCGCAGGGTCGCCGTTGTAGGACTGGGAGAGCTTGTCGATCTCGTCAAGCACCATTACCGGATTGCTGACTCCTGCCTTTGAGATGCCGTCGATGATGCGTCCGGGCATTGCGCCTATGTAAGTTCGCCTGTGACCGCGTATATCAGCTTCATCACGCACTCCGCCGAGACTTACCCGCACATACTCGCGGTGCAGAGCCTTTGCAATGCTCTTGCCGATACTGGTCTTGCCGGTGCCGGGAGCGCCCACAAAGCAGAGTATCGAGCCGGACTGCTGCTTTTTCAGGTCGAGAACGGCTATCTGCTGGATAATGCGTTCCTTGACCTTTTTCAGCCCGAAATGGTCGGCTTCGAGGACTTCCCTTGCCTCTTTCAGGTCGATGTGCTCCGGTTCTGACTTTTTCCACGGCAGACCCGCAAGCAGCTCCGCGTAATCGAACAGCATCGCGTACTCCTGCGAATTCTCGCCCTCATTCTTCATACGGGTCATTATCTTGTCAAATTCCCTGCGGGCTTCATCGTTCATTCCCGATTCTTCAGCTTTCAGCTCAAGCTTACGAAGCTCGGTCATATTCTCCGGGTGAAGCTTGTCAAGCTCGCCCTGCAGGTAGGCTATCTGTTTCTTTATCGCGGATTCGCGGTAGAGTTTCTGATAGTCCTTTTCGCGTTTTTCATTGCCGTCGGTGGTGAGCTTTGCAGACTCGATGAACTCCGCGATCATACGCTCTATCCTGTCCGCTCGCTCACGGCAGCTGTTCAGTTCAAGCAGCGAATACTGCTCTTCATCGGAAATGTACATAAAAGGAGACAGCACCGCCATAAGCCCGTTCAGATTGTCGCAG
>JAFRXR010000163.1 GCA_017443395.1 Ruminococcus sp.
GGCAACATCTTCGACGGCTGTATCGCCTACAATAACTCCGATGACGGCTGGGATCTCTACGCTAAGACTGAGACAGGTCCTACCGGCGTGGTAACTATCAAGAACTGTATCGCCTTCCGCAACGGCTTCACCGAGGACGGCAGAGGCTACGGCAACTGCGACGGCAACGGCTTCAAGCTCGGCGGCGGCGGCGTGGGCACACGCCACGTTGTTGAGAACTGCCTCGCTTTCGAGAACCTCAACTGCGGCTTCACTGACAACAACAACCCCGAGTTCGGCGTCCTCAAGGACTGCACTGCTTACAATAACGGTATCGGCGGCAACGGCAAGGCTAACTACTACGTATATCGCTGCTCCGAAACTGCTGATATCCAGAATATCCTTACTTACTACAACACAAGCAAGGTCTCCAAGACCAATGCATCTGGTATAAAGGTAGCTAACGACAAGTTCAAGGGCACCCTCAAGAATTCGCTCTACTACAACAGCAAGTATTACTACAATTCCGGCTCGACCACCTGCGACGGCAGCTCGCCTAAGGTCGGCGACGTAGTTACGCCCTCTGATTCCGACTTCATCACCCTCTCGGTCGGAGCTATGGGTACTGACTTCCACAAGAACTGGAGAAACTCGGACGGTTCTCCCAAGCCTGCCGGCTTCGCTGAGACGAACGGCACCTACAAGTCCCTCGGCTATCATATGTCGGGCGGCGTAGCTCAGACTGCTACACCTGACGTTTACGCAGGCGGCACGGATCCCGTTCAGACTACGACGAGCGGCGGTCAGACAACTACTCAGCAGACCACTACTACTACAGCGGCAGGTACTCAGACTCCCGCCGCAGGTGCTCAGGTACACGATTTCACCCTCAACGGAACGAACAGCTCGTTCTACACTATCAGCGGCAACCTATCGACTGCTAAGGGCACAGTTAACTACGACGGCAAGACCCTCACGCAGTGCCTGAAGATAGAAACTGCTACTTCGATCACATTCAATGCTGCGTCGGCAGGCACGCTCACACTCGTATTTGTCGAGCCGGCTGCAACTATCAAGGTCGACGGCACCAAGTACACTTCCTCCGGTGACGGTATCATCACTGTTGAACTGTCCGCAGGTCAGCACACTGTCACCAAGGCTGATACAGCTAACCTCTTCTACATGGTATACAGTGAGAGCGGCGCTGCTGCGTCTACGACTTCTACAGCAGCAACTACCACTACAGCGGCTGCGACTTCAGTCACAGAGTCAGCCACCACAACTGTGACTGAGACAGCTCCTGTACAGTCCGCTACTACCGGAGACGACGCTGAGGCTTCGCTTTACGGCGACGCTAACGATGACGGTTCGGTCAATATGGCTGATGCGGTATTCATCATGCGCGTGAATGCGGATCCTGACAGCTTCCAGTTCACTGCGAATGGCAAGGCTAATGCTGATGTTTACGCACACGGCGACGGCGTGAGCAACATGGACGCTCTCGCGATCCAGTGGCTCGAGGCGGGACTTGTTGAAGCTCTCCCGACCGAAGGTATTTAAGCGTACCAGTTCCTCAAAATATAATGATATGAAAAAAGCAGCCTCCGGGCTGCTTTTTTCGCAGCGTGACGCTGAACCCAAGCACGCTCCCTCGCTCACTCTCATTGAGGACGATAATTGTACATCGTATGCGGGACATTATTGTGGATCCGGGTGGGACGGGTCATGGATCTTTCCCTTTGGCAAGACGGCGTCACTCATTATTTTCCTTGACAGTTCTGCGAGGGAATGTTATAATAATGTCAGAATGTTCGGCGCTCTGCGCTGTGTAAAGGAGCTGTTTTTATGAATCAGGACAGACGCAAGGTCGTGCTCATCGGTACGGGTATGGTCGGAATGAGTTTTGCGTACGCGCTCGTCAATCAGGGCGGTATCTGCAACGAGCTCGTCCTCATAGACGTGAACAAGGAGCGCGCTAACGGCGAGGCTATGGACCTTAACCACGGTCTGGCGTTCGCGAAGTCCAATATGAAGATATACGCCGGCGAGTACAAGGACTGCAAGGACGCTGATATCATCGTCATCGCGGCTGGTGTCGCGCAGAAGGAGGGCGAGACCCGCATGGACCTCCTCCAGCGCAATACTGAGGTCTTCCGCTCGATAATCACCCCTGTGGTGAAGTCCGGATTCGACGGTATATTCCTCGTTGCGACCAACCCTGTGGACATCATGACGAGGGTCACCTACGAGCTCTCACGCTTCGGTGCTTCGAGAGTCATCGGTACGGGTACCTCGCTCGACACGGCGCGTCTGCGCTATCTGCTCGGCGACTATTTCACGGTCGACCCCAAGAATATCCACGCCTATGTTATGGGTGAGCACGGCGACAGCGAGTTCGTGCCGCTTTCTCAGGTTATGTTTGCGACCAAGCCTGTCACCGATATCCTCAGCGACGACAGCAACAGCTATTGCGTTGACGATATGAAGAAGATCGAGGAGCAGGTTCGCACAGCGGCGTACAAGATAATCGAGGCTAAGCGTGCGACCTACTACGGCATAGGTATGGCGATAACCCGTATAGTGAAGGCTATCCTCGGCGACGAGAACAGCGTCCTCACGGTCTCCGCGAAGCTCTGCGGGGAGTACGATTCCCGCAATGTCTTCATCGGTGTGCCGTGTATCATCGGCAGGAACGGTATCAAGGAGATAGTCGAGCTTTCGCTCACCGCCGAGGAAAAGGAGAAGTTCCGCAGCTCTGCGGCGCTGCTCGATGAGTATTTCGAGGGGCTGAAGCTCTGATATAAGCTTTTTTGGACTGCTGCATGGTCTGGGGACTGTGCAGCAGTTTTTTTCAAAAAGCATTTATCTCAAGGCGGGCGCGTTCATAAATCCTTAATAAACTTTTAAAATCCTATTGACAATTTTGAAAACTGAGAGTATAATGTAAAAAAGACATAAGCCACTGCCATTATGAAGGAGGAATCGGGATGAGAAAAAAGGGTTTCACACTTATCGAGCTGATAGTAGTCATCGCTATAATCGGCGTACTCGCTGCATTGCTTGTTCCGGTAATGGTCGGGTATGTTGCTAAAGCGAAGAAGAAAAACGATGTAACGAACGCCAAGCATATCTCTCAGGAGGTAGCTGAGACCTTCTCGGACGATAACGATGACGAGGAAGCGATCGCTTCGTTTTACTCTGCGAGTGCTGTGAAGTTTACTGTTACTGAAAATTCTGAGACGTATGATCTTGTTGTCGTTTGCAGAATGGACGGCGCTAAACACAATAACCCACACAAGGATTTCGTGTGGACCGCTTCTGAGCCGTCCTGCCAGGATTTCGTTGATGCACTGAACGAAAC
>JAFRXR010000164.1 GCA_017443395.1 Ruminococcus sp.
AGATCGGCGTTGGTACTGTTGCGACTGTTGCCGGACGCTTCTACGCTATGGATCGCGACAACGCATGGGATAGAGTAGAGAAGGCTTACGCTGCGCTCGCTTACGGCGAGGGCGTTAATGAGACCGATCCTGTTCAGGCTATCAAGAATTCCTACGCTAATGAGGTTACTGATGAGTTCATGCTCCCGACCGTTATCAACGGCGGCGCTAAGATACAGGCTGATGACAGCGTGATCTTCTTCAACTTCCGTCCTGACCGCGCAAGACAGCTCACCCGTGCTTTCGTAGATCCCGATTTCAAGGGCTTCGAGAGAAAGAACGGCTTCTTCCCGCTCCACTTCGTGTGCATGGCTCAGTACGACGCTACGATGCCGAATGTATCTGTTGCTTACCCGCCTGAACAGCTCAATATGACTATGGGCGAATACATCTCCAAGCTCGGGCTCACTCAGCTCCGTATCGCCGAGACACAGAAGTACGCACACGTTACGTTCTTCTTCAACGGCGGAGAGGAAAGGCAGTTCGAGGGTGAGGACCGTATCCTCATCAAGTCGCCCGACGTTCCGACCTTCGATATGAAGCCCGAAATGAGTGCTTATGAGGTATGCGACGCTGTTTGCGACGCAATCGACTCCGACAAGTACGATGTTATCATACTCAACTATGCTAACTGCGCCATGGTCGGTCATACCTGTGTATTCGACGCAGCTGTAAAGGCTGTTGAGGCTGTTGACGAGTGCGTGGGCAGAATGGTGGAGAAGATACTCGCTAAGGGCGGTTCTGCTCTTATCACTGCTGATCACGGCAACGCTGACAAGATGATGGAGGCTGACGGTTCACCGTTCACAGCTCACACTACCAACCTTGTTCCGCTCATCGCGGTAAACGAGACAGGTACTATCATTGATGGCGGCGTACTCGCTGACCTTGCTCCCACCATGCTCGCTATCATGGGCGTTCCTCAGCCTGAGGAAATGACCGGAAAGTCACTCCTTGTTAAATAAAATGAATACGGGCGGACATTGTTCGCCCGTTTACCTATCTATCCGGTTATGCTTATCTAACAAGACTGACTGGTATGAATGCAAGGCGTCTTTTTGAGAGTGCTGATAGAATCCGCACGTATGTTTATGTCAGACCCGAAAGGAAAAGATCATGGAAAAATGGAACTGTAAAAACAAGGCTGTGACGTTCAGCTACGATGACGGAGTGATGTCCGACCCAAAGCTTGTGGAGATTTTCAACAGGTATGGGCTGAAGTGTACGTTCAACCTAAACAGCGGCATTATGACGCCGGGGAATTGCTGGGACGACAGGGGAGTGCATATCTTCCGCATGGAGCCGGACTGTCTGCCTGAGCTATACAAGGGTCACGAGATAGCCGTCCATACACGCACACACTGTGACCTGACACAGCTCAGTCCCGCTGAAATGCGTGAGGAGATACTCGGGGACAAGACTGCTCTTGAGGAGCTTTTTGGCTGTGAGGTCGTCGGAATGGCTTACCCATACGGGACGTTCAATGATGATGTGCTGGCGGTCGTTCGCGAATGCGGGATAAGGTACGCACGGACGGTCATCGACAGATACGACTTCAATCTCCCAAACGACCTGCTGACCCTCGGGGCGACCTGTCACCACAGCTGCGGACATCTATGGCAGCTCGTCGATGATTTCCTCGCGTACAGCGGTGATGCTCCGGCAGTCTTCAATCTCTGGGGACACAGCTATGAGTTCGAGGTCAGCGGCAGCTGGGAGCTGATCGAGGAGTTCTGCCGAAAAATTTCCGGCAGGGACGACGTTTTCTACGGCACCAACCGGGAGGTTTATCTCGGCACGGACGGAGGTATTGAATGAAGCGGTTTTTCGCTGTATTATCGGTCTTAACGCTATTGCTGACAGGCTGTGCAGACAAGAGCGCAAGCATCTCTGCACATGCGAAGTCGCGGAGCATTTTCGCTATGGACACATACATGGAGCTCAAGGCTTACGGGGACAATGCGGACGCTGCGCTCGACAGGGCTGTATCTCGTATAAACGAGATCGAGGCGGAGCTCTCTGTCACGCTGCCGGACAGCGATATCTCAACTCTTAATGCGTCAAGCGGGGAGCCGGTTGAGGTGAGCCGCGACTGTGCATGGCTCATCAGCAATGCGATCAAATACGGCGATATGACCGGCGGTTCTCTCGACATTACGCTGTACCCTGTCGTAAAGGAGTGGGGCTTCACCACGGGCGATCACAATATACCTGACGCTGCGCGTCTTGCTGAGCTGCTGTCAAATGTTGACTATTCGGCGGTGAGCGTGGACGGCACGGAGGTGGCTCTGCCTAAAAATGCAGAGGTCGATCTCGGTGCGCTCGCGAAGGGCTTCACGAGCTCCGAGGTGGCTGCTATTTTCAAGGAAGACGGCGTAAGATCGGCGATCGTCAGCCTTGGCGGGAATGTTCAGGCTATCGGCTCAAAGCCTGACGGTTCGGACTGGCGGGTGTCTGTCCGTGACCCGTTCGCTCCGGAGACTGATATGTGTATCGTCGAGATATCGGACGCGGCTGTCATCACTTCCGGCAACTATGAGCGCTATTTCACCGGTGAGGACGGCAGGAATTACTGGCACATCATTGATCCCGCGGACGGGTATCCGGCAGACAACGGGCTGGTCTCCGTGACCGTCATCGGAAGTGACGGTCTGATGTGCGACGCGCTATCAACAGCACTTTTTGTCGCCGGTAAGGACAGCGCTGCTGATATCTGGCGCAAGGAGGGCGGATTTGAGCTGATACTCGTCACCGATGACGCAGAGGTATTCTACACTCAGGGTCTTGAGGGTAAGTTCACGAACGTTAGCTCGATGACTGCGGAGGTGATCTCACGATGACTAAGGGTGTGAAGCTCTGCATTGCTGCTGTGGCTGCGCTGTTTGTCGGATCGGTAATCGCGTGCGTGATACTTTTCAAGCCGTCGGCGAGCCGGTACATCGAGATCGTGCAGGACGGGAAGGTCATACAGACTGTAGACCTTGCCAATGCCGACGATCAGACCTTCCGTATCGAGGCTCCTGACGGGGGCTGGAACGAAGTCGTCATAGAGAGCGGAACGGTCAGGATATCCGATGCGGACTGCCCTGATCATACCTGTATAAAGACCGGTGTTCTGCGGTCTGAGAGCGTGCCGATAGTGTGTCTGCCGCACAAGCTCGTTATCCGGTACTGCGACGGAAACGGCGGTGAACAATGAGGACCAGACGACTTACTGAGCTCGCTCTGCTGACAGCTGCCGCTCTAATCGTTTTTATCATTGAGCTGCGTATACCAAATATTCTGCCGATACCGGTGAAGCTCGGTCTTGCGAACATTTTCACCGTTTATGCGGTGTACAGATACCCGGCTAAAGACGTGTCGCTGCTCGTATTCACGAGGATCGCGCTCGGGACACTGTTCAGCGGTAATTTTTCTGCAATCATTTACAGCATGGCGGGTGCAGTGCTCTGCCTTGTGGGAATGCTGCTGATAAAGCGCGTGATACCGATTAATTATCTATGGCTGTGCAGTATAATAGGTGCGCTGCTGCATAATACCGCACAGATCGCTGTTGCGGTGCTCCTGACGGGGACTCCTGCAGTGCTCGTGTACTACCCGGTGCTGATCGCTGCCGGGTGTATCGCAGGACTGTTCACAGGACTGTGCGCACAGTATATGCTGAACAGGCTAATGCCACATAACAAAGATCAAGAGGTGCAAAAATGAATCCGATGTCCGTTTTGAAGCTGAAGCCGCTCGTTGAGGCTTTCCGTACAAATCACCCCAAGGTACCGGCGTTTTTCTCGGCTGCTGCGTCGTCTGTGAACGTTGGGAGCGTGGTCGAGGTGAAGGTCACTACCGCTGAGGGGAAAGAGATAATCAGCAATATCAAGGTCACTGAACAGGACGTTGAGCTCTTCAATGAGCTCAGGGGACTGATGACCGAACAGTGACAAGCCCAGCCGTCCCGTATGGACGGCTTTTTTCTGTCCGGAGGCATAAAAATTGTCCCGCATGGTTGCTTTTTTGCTGGAAATGTGCTATGATAAATGTGTATATTATGCTCCGCCGCAAGGCAGATTGGAGAGTCGTATGGAAAACAAGATTTCGTTCGGCGGCAACATGACCGCTCGCATTAACTTCGCGATGCAGCAAAACTACGTTCCCGTTTTCAGGAACATAATACTCACCAACAAGACCGATTCTGAGCTGAAAAGCGTAAGCCTGCGCATAACCTTCGAGCCGGAGTTCGCTAAGGTCTTCGAGTCCGCCCCGGTGGATCTGAAGCCCGATACTCCCGTTGAGATCACGCCTATCAACATCGTCATGCTTTCTGAGTACCTGTTCAGTCTGACCGAGAAGCTCGTGGGGAGCGTTACCGTTGAGGCTGTGCAGGGCGGCGAGGTCATCGCGTCCGATGTAAAGACTATCGAGCTGCTTGCTTACGACCAGTGGACTGGCGTGCTGTTCATGCCCGAGACCGCTGCGGCTTTCATGACTCCAAATCACCCGCGCATTCAGGAGGTCGTCTCTAAGGCGAGCCTGTACCTCCAGAAGTGGACGGGAGAGCCCTCGTTTACGGGGTATCAGTCGCAGAACCCGAATATCGTCAAGCAGCAGATCGGAGCGATATACGCAGCTTTGCAGGAGCTAAACGTTGTCTATACTATGCCGCCTGCCAGCTTTGAGGAGGCTCAGCGTATACGTATGCCCGATGCGGTAATCGACGGGAAGTCCGGTACCTGCCTTGACCTTGCTGTGCTCTACTGCACCTGCCTCGAAGCCGTGGGACTTGATCCGCTGCTAATCGTCGTAAAGGGGCACGCTTTCGCGGGCTGCTGGCTCGAGAACGATACCTTCCCCGACTGTCTCCAGTATGACATGACTGCGATCACTAAGCGTATCGCTGCCGGTATCGACGCGATGTGCGTTGTCGAGTGTACCGATTTCGTAGCGGGCAAGAGCGTAGACTTTGGCGGCGCTGAAAAGTCGGCTGCCGCTCACCTTACTGACCCTGCTGACTTCTACTTTGCCATTGATGTCGCACGGACACGCTCGAGCGGGATACGTCCTATACCGTCGAGGATAACCGAGAATGGCACGTTCACTGCAGTTGACTACGGAGAGCGCAAGAAAAAGGAGATAACCTCCGCGCCCGATCAGATATCAGAGATCGGCTTCGCTGCTCAGGGTGAGGAGCGCGAGGTCACTAAACAGGTCATCTGGGAGCGTAAGCTGCTCGATCTCAGTCTGCGCAACAGTCTGCTGAACTTCCGTCCCACGACTATGAGCGTCCAGCTTATGACGGACTCCCTTGGCACCCTCGAGGACGAGATATCCAAGGGTGAGGATTTCCGCGTGATGCCGCTCCCTAACGACATGATACTCGAGGTCTCTGACAGCAAGATCTATGAGTCCGAGAACAACAGAGACCAGATCTCCGCGATCGCTGCGTCTGAGTTCAAGAGCCGGCGTCTGCACACCTATCTCAAGGACGCTGACCTCGAAAAGATCATGAAGAAGCTCCACCGTCAGGCGAAGGTCAGCCTCGAGGAGAACGGTGCGAATACTATCTACCTTGCGCTCGGCTTTCTGCGCTGGTACGAGACCGATAAAAGCGAAAAGCCCCGCTATTCACCGCTCGTTCTCGTCCCGATAGACATTATCCGCAAGGTGCAGGAGAAGTCCTATTCCATTCGTATACGAGACGAGGAGACACAGGTCAACATCACAATGCTCGAAATGCTGAGACAGTTTTTCGGCATTGACATAAAGGGTCTCACGCCCGTCCCCGAGGACGAGAACGGTGTGAACCTCCCACTCATTTTCAGTACGATCAGACAGGGGATAATGGCGCGTCCGCGGTGGGATATCGAGGAGTATGCCTTCATCGGGCAGTTCTCGTTCACGCGCTTCATCATGTGGAACGATATCCGCAACCGCGCTGACGATCTCGCAAAAAATAAGGTCGTTGCGAGCCTTATCTCCGGTAAGACCGAGTGGGAGAGCGAGGACATCTACATCTCTCCCGCTGACCTCGACGAGAAGGTCGCGCCATCTGACCTCGCTGTGCCGCTCAGTGCCGATTCCTCGCAGCTTGCTGCTGTTTATGCTGCCGCAGAGGGAAAGAGCTTCGTGCTGCATGGACCTCCGGGGAGCGGTAAATCCCAGACCATTACCAATATGATAGCAAGTGCGCTCTACCACGGCAAATCCGTGCTGTTCGTCGCGGAGAAAATGGCGGCGCTGACTGTAGTTGAGAAGCGTCTCAACAAGGTCGGGCTGGGTCCGTTCTGTCTGGAGCTGCACTCGAATAAAGCGCAGAAGCGGACTGTCCTCAAGCAGCTCGAGGAGGCGCTGAACGTCGGCAGGATAAAGCAGCCCCAGGAGTATAAGTCGCAGGCTGAGAAAATATCTGCGATGCGCCGCGAGCTCAACGGCGTTATGCAGGAGATACATAAGGTGCGTCATTTCGGGCTCTCGCTCTACGACGCTGCGGTACGCTATGAGAAGTACAAGGATTTCGGCGGTCGGCTCGAATTCACAAATGAGCAGATCGACGCTATGAGTGAATCGTCCTACGAGATGTGGCACGAGAACCTCGAGAGTCTGACTGCTGCCGGACGCGAATTCGGCGATGTTCCAGGATCTCCGCTGAAGATATGCCGGCTGACCTCCTGCGCTCCCGATATAAGGGACACGCTCTCTTCTAAACTCGGTGAGCTGAAGGAAAAGCTCCGTCCGGTCGGTGAGGATACTGCGCAGCTCTGCGGCATTTGCGGTACGGACAAGCTCACGTTCGAGCAGTGCCGTGCGGCTTCCGCGATGATAACTGCTGCCGCCGCGGACGGCTATATCCTGCCGGCTGTGTTCACCGGCTCCGACTGGGATCTCCGCAAGGCTCCCGCGGAAAAGCTCGTACAGAGCGGACAGGAGCTGTCTGCGCTCAAAGCGGAGGTACTTTCGCAGTTCGAGAGGTCCGTGCTTGACTACGATTCGTCGGCAGCGCTCGTTGAATGGAAAACAGCACAGGGGAAGTGGTTCCTCGCGAAAAATATGAAGAGCAAGAAGCTCGTTAAAGCGCTCAACGCTCACGCGAAGAGCTCGGGGGCTGTAACGAAGTCCAATATCACGGGGTATTACGACAAGCTCAACCGCCTGAAGGAGCTCCGCGGGGAGATCGGTTCCGCACAGCCTGATATGACCGCTGTTTTTGGCGCGCTCTGGCTCGGGGATGACTCCGACTGGGCGCAGATCAGCTCGGCAGTGTCGCTTTCACAGAAGCTGCGTGATGACCTCGCTCAGTCTCCGCTCACCGCCCCGCAGAGGAACGCCCTTGCGGCGGATATTTCCAACAGGTTCAGTACGCCCTCGCAGAAGCAGGCAAACCGCGCTTCCGTCGAGAAGATGATACGCGGCTACGGTGACCTCGAAGCGACGCTCACAGAGCTCAGCGATAAGTTCGCGATAGCTCCAGAAAGGCTGATATCCGGCGAAAACTGGCTCGTTGACGCTGACGACAGGGCAACTGACTTCATCGAGGATCTCCCGCAGCTCAAGGAGTGGACGGGCATCGTAAGTCTCTGCGAGAAGCTGCGTGAGTTCGGTATCGGCAACGTCTCGGACGCTTACCTCGACGGAAAGATCCCCACCGAGGAGCTCACTAAGGCGTTCGACGCTGATCTCAGCCGCGCTATGGTCATGCATACCATTTCCGGAAGCGAGGCGCTGTCCAAATTCAACGGAACTATCTTCGAGGACACGATACGACGCTTCGGCGAGGTGTCGGACGAGTTTTCGCAGCTCTCTATCAAGGAGCTCGTTGCGGAGCTCTCGTCCCGCATACCCACGCCCGGAAGCTCTGCCGGCAGCTCCGAGGTCGGCATTCTGCAAAAGGCGATAAAGAGCGGCGGGCGCATGATGTCCATTCGCAAGCTGTTCGACAGCATTCCTAATCTGCTGCGCAGAATGTGCCCTGTAATGCTCATGAGCCCGATCTCCGTCGCGCAGTACATCGACCCCGCTTATCCGAAATTTGACCTCGTTATCTTCGACGAGGCTTCACAGCTCCCGACCTGCGAGGCTGTCGGTGCAATCGCGCGCGGCGAGAACGTCATCGTCGTCGGTGACCCCAAGCAGCTCCCGCCGACCAGCTTCTTCACGTCAAATCAAGTGGACGAGGAGAACTACGAAAAGGAAGACCTCGAAAGCGTGCTTGACGACTGTCTCGCACTTTCGATGCCCCAGAAGCACCTTTTGTGGCACTATCGTTCACGTCATGAAAGCCTTATCGCA
>JAFRXR010000165.1 GCA_017443395.1 Ruminococcus sp.
CACCATGTTCAAAAGCAGCGTGTTCGCCGTGGCGTTCAGCATCACCGCTGACTACCACCTCGCCGAGGACTGCGTCGCGGAGACCTTCGTCAGGCTAACGCAGGTCAAGCGTTTTTCACCCGGAAAAGGAGACGGCAAGGGATTTATTCTGAAGATCGCACGCAACGTTGCACTTGAGTATCGCCGGAGATATCAGCGCGAGATAAAGCATTTCATTATCCAGAGCTACGGCGATGCAGACCAGACTGTCGAGGACAGTATTTTCATCAATCAGCTCCTCAGGCACATCAGCGACAAACAGAGACAGATAGTCGTTATGAAGTGCTGCGCGGGGCTGACGTTCAGGGAGATAGCAAAAATTCTGAAATGTCCCGAAAGTACAGTAAAATCAAGGTACCAGAAGGCAATCGGTATACTAAAGGAAAAGGCAGGTGTTGACAGTGAAAAGAAATGATTTGCGCGGCGAGTCTGAGTTCGAGAAGCAGCTCCGCGACAGAATGAACGGTCTTTCCGATTCTGTGGACTGCTTCGACAAGATAGCTGCGAGGGCTTTTCCTGAAGAATCTGAGGATTTTTCCGACAGCGGGTCAACCGTGACCGACCTTGAGAATATTTCGGGCAAACGCAGGGCAGCACCTGTGCTGAGGTGGATATCTGCGGCTGCGGCTGTTGCGCTCATTTTCGGCGTACTGCCGAGAACTGCGCTCATGAACGACATCAGGACGAACCTTTCCGGCGGAAAGCGCAGACAGTACAACGAGCTCGTCTCGCACATCATCGAGGAGACTGCCTCCGGCGACTACAGGGTCTATGACCTGCCGCTCGGGGATTATGTCAAAAACGATGTGCTCGTCACTCCGATGTACCGCTGCCCCTTCAATGACACGGAAAGGGGAGGCATGAGCGTGAGGATTTTCGTGAAGATGTGCGGGGACGTTCCGACCAACGAGATATTCGCGGTCGAATACAGCGGCACCTACACCGAATCGAATTTCGTCGCGGCAGCAGCTGCGGGAGCAGAGTTCACCGAAAAAGAGCTCGCAGAGCTGAAAAACGACAAAAACGCATGGAAGAATTATTCCGATAAGGAGCTGATAAAGGCGGTGGAGTGTAATTTCACGTCTGACACCGCAGGGAAGCTATCTCTGCTGCACGACGGCGAAACTGCGTCGGCGGCTTCTTTCGGGTATCAGTTCTGGTACAAGGACGAAAACGGCATACAGCCGCTCATCGCTGATGTTCTCTTCTACACGTCCGGCACGGGGGATAAGTACAATTATGATATATCCGTGCAGCGGGCGGACACCGAGGACGGCGGGGGAGCCACCCTCCCGGAGACAGTCTGGGAGACCTCGCTAAGCTTTGACGGCAGTAGGATAACTTCGGACGTATCGCAGTCCGCGTTCACGAGAGAGGAGCTGTTCGGCGGCTATCGCCAGCAGAGCAGCGGCTGCGCTTATGCAAAGTGCTGCACGGACGCGGAGGACGACGGTATCGAGAAGCTGACCATGAAGAGATCATTGCCTGCGGAGACGGTTTTCACCGGTCTTACCCCGTTTGACGCTTCTGTAAAAAGAGAGATGAGGGTGTACGTTTCACCTGCGATAGCGGACGAGATGTCGCCGAAGCTGCAATACTATACCTCTGGCAGCAGCGGCGGCGTATCGCCTGAATGGTATATCTGCTGGCAGGGCACGGAACGTATCAGCACCTACAGCGAAAGCGACGGCTGGACCGATGAGAAGCTCCCCTCCGATGACTCCCCGGCACAGGATCCCGCTCAGCAAAGGCTGACCCGCTGAACATGAGAAAGATCGCAAAAGAAGGTTTTATTACAAAGGCTCCGGCAGGCGACTGTCGGAGCTCTATTTTGTTATAATATAAAATTTATGCGGCGGCTATTGCTTTTTCTCGGGGAGTGTGGTATAATGTTCAGGTAACAAATGCAGTGGTATCGAAGTGGTCATAACGGACATGACTCGAAACATAGTCGGTTTTGAGCTTGCCGCACTTTGATTTATCCCTGTTCTGCGTGGTTTCAGCCGTGTTCGTATTTGCATTTCAAATGGGCTGTCTCGCAGTTTTCTCGCAGTTTTATAGTTAAATTAAATACGCAGTGGTATCGAAGTGGTCATAACGGACATGACTCGAAATCATGATGCCCCTTGAGGGACGTGGGTTCGAATCCCACCCACTGCGCCAAATCTGAATTCGGCGTTTGCCGCGTAGTTCCGCCTTTTGCGAGGGGCGGAACTATTTGTTTATTATGACGAAACGCCATTTTA
>JAFRXR010000166.1 GCA_017443395.1 Ruminococcus sp.
ATCTCCCGATGCAGAAGGAAATCCTCGACAAGATCGTTGCGATCCACGAGGGAAAGATCACAGAAGGAGGTAATTTCTGATGGCTGTAGTTTTCGAACCCACAAAAGGCCTTACAGATAAGCCTTTCCATTATTGCCCCGGCTGCTGCCACGGCATCATCCACAGACTCGTAGCTGAGACTCTTGTTGCAAATGATGCACTCGAGACAGCTGTAGGCGTTGCATCCGTAGGCTGTACTTACAACTCTTATGAATATATCGCATGCGACATGGTTCAGGCAGCTCACGGAAGAGCACCTGCAGTTGCTACGGGTATCAAGAGAAACTTGAAGGACAGCTTCGTCTTCACATATCAGGGTGACGGTGACCTCGCTTCCATCGGTACAGCTGAGATCGTTCACGCTGCTGCCGGCGTCTGCTGCCATGGTTTGCTGAAATAATGCTGCTAAAATAGCTCCGTCACCTCCGGCGAATAGATTTTCTTCGGCAGTAATGTCAGTCACTCCCAATGAAAGCAAGGTCTGAACAGTTCAGTCCGTCCAATGAACGGTCGGTGCGCACCTGAAAGCGAGCTCATTATTGCTTTCATATATAAGTGACTTTTGAGGGCAAAAAAGACGAAAAAAATTTTTGAAAAGTTGTTAGTATACACTAATCCCTTTATTTTTCGGGGGATTTTCCCCGCGTTTAATGATATGAATGCTTCTGTAGGGGACGCCCTTGCGGCGTCCCGCGCATAAAACCCGGCATCCACAGTTTATCAATTTCTCGCCAGCGACACCGTAGGTGTTCGCGAAGAAAGATGGCTCACGGCGGGGAGGTTGTCCCTTTGGTGCACGGGCGGTCTAATGCAAAGGGAAAACCTCATTGGGCGGCAGCGTGACGCTGCACCCGGACACGTTGCCGCTTGCTTCGCTCGCTTACTCTTAACAACGACCTCACTCGTACATCGCATACGCCGCAGGTATCAGGTTTTAGGTTTCAGGTGTAGGGACGGTGCCCTTACAGACCCGAATGTCGCCCGGCGGGTCACATATCGCCCCGCACATTCCATACTATTATACACCCCCGCCAAACTTTTTTCAAGAAATTTCACCTACCCCCTTGACATCTGCCAAAAAATATGATATATTAAACATATGAGCAGACGTTCATATGAAAGGAGAGCTCCTATGGAAAAGGTTTACCATATATCTGACCTCGACTGCGCCCACTGCGGTGCCAAGATCGAGGAAGCCCTCGGGAAGCTCGAGGGTATCGAGTCCGCGGTGCTGAACTTCCCCCTGCGCAAGCTCCATATCCGCGGCGATATCACCGACGAGACCCTCGCCCTGATGAACGAGACCGCCAACAGTATCGAGCCCGGTGTCCGCATACATGAGGGTGAGCACGATCATCATCGCCACCATGAGCACGAACACCACCACGAGTGCTGCCACGACCATGACCATGACCATGCCCACGAGCACTCCCATGAGCACTCCCACGGCCACCACCATGAACACGCCGAGTCTCTCGCAGGCGAGCTCGCTCCCCTGCTTGCGGGCTTACTGCTCTTCGCGGGGGCGCTCATCGCAGACAAGCTCGCGGACATCTTCCCCCTCGCTTTAGGGCTGTATATCGCGGCATATCTGGTGCTGGGCTTCAACGTCCTGACCGCGACCGTGAAGAACCTCCGCGCCGGGAAGATATTCGACGAGAACTTCCTGATGACCGTCGCGACCGTCGGGGCTTTCGTCCTCGGCGAGTACCCCGAGGCAGTCGGCGTGGTGCTGTTTTTCCGTATTGGCGAGCTCTTTGAGGACTACGCTGTGTCGCGCAGCCGCAGGGCGATCACCGACGTGACCTCCCTCCGTGTTGACGAAGCCGAGGTTCTGCGCGGAGATGAGTTCGTCCGCGTGCACGCCGAGGAGATACAGGTCGGGGACGTCCTGCGTATCAAGGCTGGCGGGCGTATCGCGGCTGACGGCGTGATTGAGGGCGCTGAGCACGGCGTGAAGATCGACACCTCCGCAGTCAACGGCGAGCCCGTGCCGCTCGTTGCGTACTCCGGAGACAGCGTGATGTCGGGCTGTATCAGCCTTTCCGACTCATTCAGGCTGCGCGTCACTGCCGCTGCCGAGGACTCGATGATCTCGAAGATCGCCCGCGCGGTGGAGACAGCCTCCGCCGAGAAGCCCCACATCGACCGCTTCATCACGCGCTTTGCGAAGATATACACCCCCGCAGTCATCGCGGCTGCGGCTTTCACGGCGATAGTTCCGTCGCTCATCACCGGTGACTGGAGCAAGTGGATATATTCCGCGCTGACCTTCCTCGTCATCAGCTGCCCCTGCGCACTGGTACTGAGCGTTCCCCTCGCCTATTTTTCGGGCATCGGAGCTGCCTCCAAGCTGGGCATACTCTTCAAGGGCGGAGCCTCGCTCGAGGCGCTGGGCAAGGTCAGGGCGGTCGCCTTCGACAAGACCGGCACCCTCACCGACGGCACCTTCAACATCACCGACATACAGACCTTCGGCACCGTTTCCGAGACCGAGCTCCTTAGCATCTGCGGCAGCTGTGAGCAGACCTCCTCGCACCCCGTCGCAGAGCGTATAACCGGGCACTGCCGCGAGAACTCCATTCCCCTGACCGAGCCGACCCGCACCGAGGAGCTCGCGGGGCGCGGAATCTCTGCGGAGCTTGACGGGAAGCGCGTCCTCTGCGGAAACGAGCGCCTGATGTCCGAAAATTCGATAGACCTGCCCGCCGGGGAGGTCCCCGCGGGGAGCGTGGTATACGTCGCGGTGGACGGCAGAGCGGTCGGACGCATAGTGATCTCCGACACCATGAAGAAGACCTCGGCGGCGGCTGTAGGAGCGTTAAAGGCTCTCGGCTGCCGGACGGCAATGCTGACCGGCGACAAGGCAGCCAACGCAGAAGCCGTCGGACGCGCTGCAGGCGTTGACGAGATACGCAGCGAGCTCCTGCCGGACGGCAAGCTCGCCGAGATAAACAAGCTGCGCGGACAGTACGGCAGCGTGATGTTCGTCGGCGACGGCATCAACGACGCCCCTGTCTTAGCGGGAGCGGACGTCGGCGGAGCCATGCAGACCGGCGCTGACCTCGCCCTTGAGGCAGCGGACGTCGTGTTCATGAGCGCCGAGCCGGAAAGCGCGGTCCGCGCGAAGCGAATCGCCGACAAGACCCTGCGCATAGCCTACGAGAACATCCTCTTCGCGCTCGCCGTGAAGGCACTCGTCCTTATCCTCGGACTTCTCGGACACCCGAGCATGTGGTTCGCGGTGTTCGCGGATTCCGGCGTAGCTATGCTGCTGATACTCAATTCCGTCCGAGTTCTCGGAACGAAAGCCTACACCAAGTAAACACGCCCAGCCCGCGGAGCTTCTTATGGCACCGCGGGCTTTTTGCGTGCTCCCCCACTTGTAATTTTCTGCGGGGTATGGTATAATCATACTAAGTAGAAATATCTGCGGAAGGAGGGAGTACAATGGACGGAGAACTCAGCGAGAAGCTGTATTCGGTGGGCAGGGTCATCGTGGACGCCAGCTTCCACACCCAGAGTGCCGACGAGGCATTCTTCACCTTCTTCGGCAACGACGTCATCTACTCCATACGCCGCACTATCGACGATGATGACCTCCCCCGCATACAGGGCTGCGTGGAGAGCGTCCAGCCCGGACAGACCCTCCGCACTGTTATCCGTATGCGCGGACGCAGCAGCGAGCTCCGCTGGATACTCGCCGGCGTGAGAATGCTCTCTGCCGATGGTGAGGAGCCGCTCTACAGCATATCCTTCAGCGACATCTTCTCCCTCGAGCCGCTCGCATACGCCCGCGAGAAGCGCCTTTCGGAGTACCGCAGCGTGCTCGGGCTGATTAGCGACCTCGCGTTCGAGTACAGCTTCGAGACGCGCCGCATACGCATATATATGTTCGACTTTTTCCGCGAGATAGCCCTCATCGACGAGGAGCTCGGGAAGTGGCGCCGGGAAGCCATTGACGCGGGCTATGTCCGTGCGAGGAACGTAGAGACCTTCAATGCGCTCTGCCGCGACATCAGCGAGGGCGCATACCGCTTCGACTACGAATTCGAGTCCGCCCTGCTGACCCTCGGAAAGGAGCGAGAGGAGTGCCTTTTCCGTGGTATCACGCGCTACGAGACCCCCGAGCAGCGCAAGGTCACGGGAGTCATATCCGTAGTGAGCTCGCGCAGCCGCAGCAAGGACATCAACCTCGCCCTCGAGGCAAACCGCGACTCCCTCTCGGGACTTCTCAACAAGCGCGCGGTTGCTCAGCTCGCGCAGGAGCTCCTCGCCGAAAAGCCCCCGTATAACGTCAACCTCGTCATTCTCGACATCGACGACTTCACCGACATCAACAACAGCTACGGTCACCTCTTCGGCGACGAGGTCATCTACACGATCGCCGGGATAGTCCGCAGCGAGATCGGCGAGCGCGGCTTCGCGGGACGGATCAGCGGCGGCGGCTTCCTGATAGTCCTTGAGAACACCCGCGATGAGGAGGATCTCCGCGGGATACTCCGCGCGATACGCACCAACACCGAGTTCGCCTTCGCAGGCCGCTTCGAGGATCTGCACCTGACCTGCTCAATGGGCGTATCCACCTACCCTATCGACAGCACCGACTACGACGAGCTCTTCATGCAGGCGGACAAGGCTCTCTACCTCGCCCAGCAGAAGGGTCAGAACCGCTACGTCATCTACGACATCAACAAGCACGGTCCCGTCGAAAAGGACATCGGCAACAAGGTCGCCTTCCTGAGCAGCAGGAAGGACACCACAGGGCGGCTCTCCTTCGTCGGACAGCTCGCCGAGAGCATCGTCTTCGGACGTGTCCCCGACGTCTCCGTGCTCCTCGAGCAGATACGCACGCAGTTCGCGATAGACGACATCTGCGTCTTCGCCGGCAACGACATGAGCCTGATACTCAGCTGCGGAAATGCGGTCTCGAAGAACGCGGGGTATATGTTCAGCAACCACTACACGGAGCGCTTCTCCGGCGACGGGGTCTTCGCTATCGACAACGTCAACGAGCTCGAGGGGCGCGACGACAACGCCTTCGCGCAGCTCACCGCCGAGAACATCGGCGGCGCGGTGCAGTACCTCATCACCGAGGGCAGCATAGTCAAGGGCATGATATCCTTCTGCTACATCGGGCGCTTCAAGAAATGGGCGGTCTCCGACCTCAGCTACTACGCCGTCATCGGGCGGACTGTCGCGGCTCTGCTCAAAAAGCAGGCATACATCTGACGCCACCGCGAAGAATTGCAGGAAAAAATCCTTTTACCTGTTGCCAAGCCGGAAAAAATGTGGTATAATAATACTATATGAATATTTGCTGCGTGAAAAACTGGTTTTTTCTTTACAAAACGTATATTTTTGCTGATATTTTTTGAACTGTATTTAAATGGAGATTACTTATGGGCAATGATTCATTCACATCTGCAAAAAGAGCGGCGCTGAAAAAGTATTTCAGCCGCATGAACGATATGCAGCAGGAGGCTGTTTTCGCCGTACAGGGACCCGTTCTTGTCCTCGCAGGCGCAGGCAGCGGCAAGACCACTGTTATCGTCAACAGGATAGCGAACATGATAAACTTCGGCAACGCCTATCACGATGAGTCGCGCACAGGCTCCGACGCGGACATAGCCTTCCTCAATGACTATGCCGCCGGAAAGACCGATGACCCCGACACCCTCCGCGACATCGTCGCGTGCGATCCGATAAAGCCGTGGAATATCCTCGCTATCACCTTCACGAATAAGGCAGCCGGAGAGCTGAAGGAGCGCCTTTCCGCAATGCTCGGAGAGGACGCTCAGAATATCCATGCCTCTACGTTCCATTCAGCGTGCGTGCGCATACTCCGGAGCGAGATAGGCGCGCTCGGCTATGGCTCGGACTTCACGATCTACGACTCCGACGACAGTCAGCGCATGATAAAGAACGTGATGACAGAGTCCGACGTCTCCGAGAAGGCATTCTCCCCGAAGATGGTGCTCAGTGAGATCAGCTTCGCGAAGGACAAGATGATCTCCCCCGAGGAGATGCTCGCGGACGCCGGCGGAGACTACCGCCGCAAGATCATCGCGAAGCTCTACGCCCTCTACCAGCAGCGCATGAAGAGCGCGAACGCCCTCGACTTCGACGATATCCTCGTGCTCACAGTCGAGCTGTTCGAGCAGTTCCCGGAGGTGCTGGAGAAGTACAGGGCTCGCTATAAGTACATACTCGTGGACGAGTATCAGGACACCAACCACGTCCAGTTCAGGCTCGTTTCACTGCTCTCGGCAGGACATAAGAACATCTGCGTTGTCGGCGATGACGACCAGAGCATATACAAGTTCCGCGGTGCGAACATCGAGAACATACTCGGCTTTGAGTCGCAGTTCGAGGGAGCGAAGGTCATACGCCTCGAGCAGAACTACCGCTCCACGCAGACTATCCTCGACGCAGCCAACTCAGTGATAAGCCACAATACCGGGCGCAAGGAGAAGACCCTCTGGACCGGCGGCGACAAGGGCAGCAAGGTCTACTGGTACAAGGCTGTCGATCAGGACGACGAGGCACAGTTCGTCGCAGATACCATTCTAGCCTCCTACAAGG
>JAFRXR010000167.1 GCA_017443395.1 Ruminococcus sp.
AAAACCAAGGCGAAGCGACCAGAGGCTCTGCCTCTGGACTCCGCCAAAGGGTCAGCCGACCCTTTGGAATCCTATTGTGGAAAACAGTTCAACATATTTTCCGTATGCGATGTACGAGTATGAACGTTGTTAAGAGTGAGCGAGATCACGAGCGGCAACGTGTCCGCCAACGCGGACTCCGCGCCCCTTTGGAATCCCGTTGCTAAATCGCCGAAAACGCCTTTTTCAGCGTCGAGGCGGGGATTATCTCTATCTCGTAGTCCTTCGGGTCTATGGATTTCATGTTCTGCTGCGGTATCACGCACTTCGTGAAGCCCATGCGCTCTGCCTCGCGGATACGCTGTACGATGTGCGACACCGAACGCACCTCACCGCCAAGCCCTATCTCTCCGAACGCCACGAGCTGCTCGTCTATCTGCTTGTCCATGACGCCCGAGTACAGTGCCATAGCTACCGGCAGGTCGCCCGCCGGCTCGTCCAGTCGGAAGCCGCCTACGATGTTCAGGTACACGTCGAGCGAGCCCATGAATATCCCCAGACGCTTCTCCAGCACCGCGATGATGATGTTCAGGCGGTTGAAGTCAAAGCCCGTGACCATGCGGCGCGGTGCGGCATAGCTGGTCTTAGCCGCAAGTGCCTGTACCTCCGCGAGTATCGGACGGGAGCCCTCCATGACGCACGCTACGCACGTTCCCGAGACGTTGTGGGGACGTCCCTCCAGCAGCATCTGCGACGGGTTCTCCACCTCGCGCAGTCCGCGGTCTATCATCTCGAACACGCCTATCTCGTTAGTCGAGCCGAAACGGTTCTTCACTGCCCTCAGCAGTCGGTAGCTCTGGTGGCGCTCGCCCTCGAAGTACAGCACGGCGTCCACGATGTGCTCCATGACCTTCGGTCCCGCTATCGCTCCGTCCTTGTTGACGTGTCCCACGATTATCACCGGTATCTCGCGGTCCTTGGCGGTGTGCATGAACAGGTTAGTGCACTCGCGCACCTGCGTGATACTGCCCGGGCTGGACGTTATCCGCGATATGCTCATGGTCTGTATGGAGTCGATTATGGCTATGTCAGGTGCGGAGCTCGCTATCGTGTCAGCTATCGCCTCTGCGTCGGTCGCGGTGAGTATGTAGAGGTTCTCGGTGTCAACGCCGAGGCGCTGTGCGCGGAGCTTGATCTGCCGCGCGGATTCCTCTCCCGAAACGTAGAGGACGGAGTGCTCCTCGCCTAAAAACTGGCATATCTGGAGGAGTATCGTGCTCTTGCCTATACCCGGCTCGCCGCCGAGCAGCACGAGCGAGCCCTTGACCAGTCCCCCGCCGAGCACGCGGTTGAGCTCGCCGATGCCTGTGTCGTAGCGGACGTCGCTGTCGACGCCTATCTCCTCGAGCTCCATTATGGAGTCGGAGAGGTCTGCAGCGGGCTGGGAGTTCCCTCGTGCGGACGATGACGGGGACGGCTCTGCGAGCTCCTCCTCGAAGCTGTTCCATGCCCCGCAGGACGGACATTTGCCGTTCCACTTGGAGCTCTCGTAGCCGCACTGATTGCAGGTGTAGATGAATCGCGATCTTGCCATAGTCCCTCCGTTCAGACGAACGCCGATGTGAGCGTGAGCTCGTCGAGAATGTACTTTCTTCCGACGCACATTATGCTGTCGGAGCGGGTGTATCCGGACGCGGCCGTGCCGTCGAGCGACTGCGCCGCGGAAGCGTCTATCGGCGGGAAGAAAACGTGGGAGGTGATGTCCACGGCGAGCTTTCCGTTTTCGCCGTAGCCGCCCTCGAGCTCGATGAGGTCGGTCTCGCCGGCTTTGTAGATGCGGCAGACTGAGCTCGGGTTAGAACCGTAGGAGAGTATGAGCTCGGGCGTGTCGTCGCCGTCGATGTCGCAGAGCTCAAAGGCGTAGTTGTCCTCCGCGGTGATGTAGCTCACGGTGCTCGCGAGCTTCTTTTGGAACTGCGCCTTCTGCTCCGGCGAAAGGACATTCAGTGCGCCCCAGCTCTCGCCGCAGTGCATTGCGTAGTCTATAGAGGCGTCGCCGAAGGTGTACTTCCTTCCGAGGGATACCGACTTCGCCTCGGTATAGGGCTTCATCGCCTCGTCGTAGGCGGGAAGACTGACCTCCTCGCCGTTTATCTTGTGGGATATCTCGACGCCCTCCATTGCTGCCACGCTGTTGTCCATATAGGTCAGCTGCTGCTCAAACTCCGTGCCGTTCCACTTGCTGAAGCTGCCCGTTACGAAGCCGTCGCCGTAGAACTCCTCCCCTATCGTGCCTATCTGCTGATAGTAGGTGAAGGTGCCGAAGTCACGCCCGACTGTGCCGAGCTCCTTTATGGCGCCCTCCGCGCAGGTGTAGACCGTGCATGAGGTGCTGTGCTCGGCGGAGGGTGAGATGATGAGCTCCGGGGAGCCGTCGCCGGTGATGTCGGCGAGGTCGAACATGGAGCCGTCCACGCCGCTGACCGAGGGTGCGACGTAGTCCGCGGAAGCCGCGAACTCGCGGAGCTTCGCCTCGTATGCGCTCTGCCACGAATATACTATGCTGCGCGCGGAGACGGGCTCATACGGAGCCTCCTTCGGCAGCGGAGCACTCGGCTGGTCCTTGTCCGAGCAGCCGGTCAGCAGGACCGCTGTCATTATCATTGCTGTTATCGTTCTGTGTCTCACGAAAAATGCCTCCAGTTTGTTTTTAGCATAACCTTTATTATACCATGATTTGCTGAAAAGTGCAACAGCAAAGCAGAAAAAACCTCCCCATGCGGGGAGGTTTGTGTGTCAGTATGTTCTGTCTGTCGGGACGGGCGTGCCGCACTCGCTGCAGAACTGCGCGGAAGCCCGGAGCTTGTTGCCGCACTTGGCACAGAAGTTGCCCTGCGGCATGAATGACGGGGTCTGTATCGACTTAGCCTCCTGTGCGGCTGCCTCCGGAGGAGCGGCGGCAAAGTTCGGGTCGTTGAGCTGGTGTATGTACTGCGCCTGTGTGTAGAGCCTTTCCTTCTCGCGGGCGTCGATGCAGTCCATCACGGTGTGCTTGAACGCCATTGCGTCCTTGATGTAGCCGAAGCGCATTCTTGCGGAGGTGGTGCATATCTGTATCGTGGAATAGCCGAAAAGTCTGCCGAAAAAGGTCTCGTCCAGCGCGAAGTTGTCTATCTTTTCGAGGTAGGCGTCGAGCGACTGTCTGATGATAACGCCGGTCTTGCCGATTATCTTCTTGTCAGTTACGCCGAGCTCTGTGCTCTTCAGCTTGATTATGCCGACGATGACACAGATCATCGCGACAATAAATGCGATGGCAGTGGGGAAACCGTCTCTGATGAGACTGGAAATGACCGCTCCTATGCAGACGAGCAGGAAACTCATCAGAAATGTCGGAACGAGCGGGACAGCGCTTATAGTCGCCTTTGCGATGAGGCGCTCCGAGGGTCTGAGATTGTTTTCTACATATCTTGCCATGATATCTGCTCCTTTGCAGTTTTTTCTTAATTATACTCCCAATAGTGCAAAATGTCAACATCTGCCGTCAAAAGCGTCACACTCCCTTGCGTTTCCCGCCGAAGTATGGTAAAATGGAAGTACCATTTCAAAAGCGCCCGTAAGGAGGTAAGATCATGATCTATATGCTCGAGGACGACGGCGGTATCCGCGCGTTCGTCACCTATGCACTGAACAATTCCGGCTATGAAACAGCTGCCTTCGAGACGCCCTCGGCGTTCCGCGCGGCTCTCGCAAAGGAGCTCCCCGAGCTCATTCTCCTCGACATCATGCTCCCCGAGGAGGACGGTCTGTCCGTCCTGAGGAGCCTGCGCAGCGCTCCCGATACCGCGGATATCCCCGTTATCATGCTCACCGCCAAGGGCACGGAGTACGACAAGGTCGCGGGACTCGATTCCGGCGCGGACGACTACGTCGCGAAGCCGTTCGGGATAATGGAGCTCATCTCCCGCGTGAAGGCTCTGCTCAGACGCTCAGGAGGAGCGTCCGGGTCGGGAGCTGTCCTCAGCAGCGGAGGGGTCACTATCCACCCGCAGAAGCACACCGTCACCGCGGGCGGCAGCGAGATATCCCTCACACACAAGGAATATGAGCTGCTGCTCCTCATGATGAAGAACAAGGGCACGGTATTCTCGCGCGATGAGCTGCTCAGGCAGGTCTGGGGATATGACTTCGCGGGCGAGAGCCGTACCGTCGATGTACATATCAGGACGCTGCGCGCCAAGCTCGGAGACTGCGGGGACGTGGTCCAGACCGTGCGCGGAGCCGGGTACAAGGTGGTGGAGGATAAGTGACCAAAGGATATTCGGAAGCATCATGGCAATGTCGCTCGTCGCGATGATACTGTCGTTCATGTTCATTACTGCCGTCACGCAGAGCATCTCCATTGCAAGGTCGCAGGAGGGCCTCGCCACGCAGGCTGAGGTCATCGCGAGCGGCATAAAGCTGAACGGGAAGCGCTTCCTCGACGAGACGGTATTCGGCGATTACCTGCGCGTGACGTGGGTGAGCCGCAGCGGAGAGGTCATATATGACTCCGACAAGGACGTGCGCAGCCTCGGGGATCACTCCGACCGCGCTGAGATAAAGGCTGCTCAGAAAAACGGCAGCGGAAGTGCGTCGAGATACTCCACCACAACGAAGACCACTGAGTTTTACTACGCGATGAGGCTCGACGACGGGACAGTCCTGAGAGTTTCGGGCGGACACACGACCTACTCCGCACAGGTAGTGAGCCTGCTGCGTCCGACCCTTATCGTCATCTTCCTGCTGATACTCATGTCCGCGCTTTTTGCGGTGGTGTCCTCAAAGCTGATAGTCAAGCCGATAAACTCGATAGACCTCAATGACCCGAAAAAGGGAAAGCGGTACCGTGAGCTCGAGCCGCTGCTCGTCAAGCTCCACGACCAGAATGTCCGCGTCAGCCGCCAGATAGACGAGCTGAGCCGAAGCCGTCAGCAGTTCGATCAGGTGACCGAGCACATGACCGAGGGTATCGTCGCGGCGAATTCAAGATCCACGATACTCACCTGCAATTCCGCGGCAGCCGAGCTCCTCGGTGCGGGACAGGTCAGCGAGGGACAGAGCATTTTTGCCCTCAACCGCTCGGATACGTTCAGGCACTGTGTCAACGACGCCATGGGCGGCAAGCGCTCGGAATGCGTGATACACACCGACGGCGGCGACAGAGAGGTCATCGCCAGCCCGGCGAAATCCCCCGACAAGATAAACGGCGTCGTGGTATTTATCATGGACGTCACCGAAAAGCAGCAGCTCGAGGTCATGCGGCGCGAGTTCACGTCTAATGTATCGCACGAGCTGAAAACTCCGCTCACCACTATCTACGGCAGCGCCGATATGCTCGCCAACGGTATCGTCAAGCCGGAGGACGTCCAGCAGTTCGGCGGGAATATCCGCAGCGAGGCTGACAGGCTCATCACGCTCATCGACGACATCGTTTCGCTCTCGAAGCTCGACGAGGACGCTGTTCCGCGCGAGACCGAGGATATCGACCTCTATGACCTAAGTGACGAGGTGGTAAGAAGGCTCGCTCCCGCGGCGGCTGAAAAGAATGTCACCGGCGATATCACAGGCAGTCACGTCGTTTTCAACGGCTGCCGGACCGTCATCAGCGAGGTCATCTACAACCTCTGCGACAACGCCATAAAGTACAACAATGACGGCGGAAGCTACACCGTGAAGATATCCCAGAAACACTCAAAGGCGGTCATCACTGTCAGCGACACCGGTATGGGTATCCCGCAGCAGCATATCGGGCGTATCTTCGAGCGATTCTACCGTGTGGACAAGAGCCGCTCGCGCCGGATAAAGGGCACGGGTCTTGGTCTCTCGATAGTGAAACACGGGGTCATGTACCACGGCGGCGAGGTGCGTGCCGAGAGCAAGCCCGGCTGCGGTACGACCTTCATCGTCGAGCTGCCGCTGCATAAGAACACCGGCACTCCGGCGGAGGAGTAGTTCGGATATAGAAACGGGCTCCCGAGGGAGCCTGTTTTTCGATAATTGTAGGGGCACCGTCCCGGCGCCCACATTCTAAATGATATTGCACACAAAAATGACGGACACAAACGTCAGCCACTACAGCCTGATACCAAAAAGGGGCTCCTCGGAGCCCCTTTTTTCTTACATCAGCCCTGCCTGCTGCTTTGCAGCGGTGAGGGTATTCTTCATGAGCATGGAGATGGTCATAGGTCCGACGCCGCCCGGTACAGGCGTGATGAACGATGCCTTCTTCTCTGCGGACTCGAATTCTACGTCGCCGCAGAGCTTGCCGTTCTCGTCGCGGTTCATGCCGACGTCGATAACGACTGCGCCCTCCTTTATCATGTCACCTGTCACGAACTTAGCCTTGCCGATCGCGACTACAAGTATGTCCGCGCCGAGGCATATCTCCTTGAGGTTTTTGGTCTTGGAGTGGCAGATAGTCACGGTGCCGTTCTTCTGGAGGAGGAGCATTGCCTGAGGCTTGCCTACGATGTTGCTCCTGCCGATGACTACGCACTGCTTGCCGGTGATGTCCGTGCCGGTGCTCTCGATGAGGCGCATTACGCCTGCCGGTGTGCAGGGCAGGAACGAGTAGTTGCCGATCATGATGTGCCCGACATTTACCGGGTGGAATGCGTCAACGTCCTTCTCGGGTGCTATCGCGTTGATTATCGCGGTCTCGTCGATGTGCTTGGGCAGCGGGAGCTGGACGAGTATGCCGTTCACTCTGTCGTCGCGGTTGAGCACGTTCACGAGGTCGAGGAGCTGCTCCTGGGTGGTGTTCTCGTCGAGCGCGTACTCGAAGGACTGGAAGCCCACCTCCTCGCAAGCCTTCTT
Source organism: Ruminococcus sp. (assembly GCA_017443395.1). GTDB lineage: Bacteria > Bacillota > Clostridia > Oscillospirales > Ruminococcaceae > Ruminococcus. Next base: position 6,838 of record JAFRXR010000167.1, read on the forward strand.
CTTGTTGTTTACGTATACTCTCGATGCGGGGTTGTTCCCGACGATGACTACCGCCAGACCTACCTTCAATCCCTGCTCGTCGCGGAGCTTTGCGGTCTCAGCCGCTACCTCCGCCTTGACGCTTGCGGATACTTCCTTGCCGTTTATTATCTGTGCCATTATTCTTCCTCCTCGTCGTTTTCAGCGGGTTTTTCGTCTGATTTTTCTTCGGACTTCTTCTCCTCAGCGGGCTCGCCGTCAGAGTTCTCCTCGGGGGTTTCCTCAGCAGTCTCATCAGCGGGCTTATCGTCGGACTTCTTGTCCTCGCCGGGCTTTACCTCTGCGGGCTTTTCGTCCTCGGCGTCATCATCTTCTTCTGCGTCGTCAGACTCGCCTTCGTCGGCTTCCTCGTCAGAAGCGTCTTCGTCCTCGTCATCATCGTCATCGCCGAGGATATCCTCGCCGTCTTCATCTTCCTCGTCTTCGTCATCGTCCATGATGTCGAAGTCCTCGTCATCATCGTCGAGCTCTATCTTGGAGTCCTCAACGGAGACGCCCATTCTTCTTCTGCGCGATTCCTCGAGCAGCAGGCGCGATTCCTTGGTGTGGCAGTAGAGCGTGTATCTCTCGGGGTCGCGGTGGAGCTTGGAGAGCATGACTATCTGGAGTATCACGGACACTATGAATATGACAGCCGAAAGTGCCTGCGAAGCGCGTATGCTTCCGATCATAAGGCTGTCTGTGCGCAGTGACTCGACGAAGAACCTCTCCGCGCCGTACCACGCCATGTACATAAGGAAGAGCTGTCCGTCGTACTTGCGGCGCTTCGAGAACCACGCCAGCAGCACGAAGCCAATTATGCACCACAGTGACTCGTACAGGAAGCAAGGGTGTACCGGTGTCTCCCAGAACATCGTCGGGTTGCCGTTGAGGTACATATCCCCGCCTATCTGTGTCTCAGCGATGATCGTGGACTGTATCCTGCCGCCGGTCATCCCGAGGAAGCTGTTCGTGTTGGTGCCGAATGCTTCCTGATTGACGAAGTTGCCCCAGCGTCCGACGCCCTGTCCGATGAGGAAGCCCAGCACCGTGATATCCAGCATGGGGAGCACCTTCACCTTGCGCAGCTTGCAGACGATAAGTCCCACGAGCAGCGCTCCGATTATGCCTCCGTAGATAGCAAGTCCGCCGTTGCGGGTGTTGATCATCTCCTTGAAGCCCTTGCCCTTGTAGTCGTCCCATTTGAGGAGGACGTAGTAGAGCCTTGCGCCGACGATACCGCCGAACACGCCTCCGATAACTGCGTCGATAGTGCGGTCGGAGTCAAGTCCGAAGCGCTTCATCTTGGGGAAGCAGTAAACGAGAGCGAGCACAAGTCCTACGGTTATCAGTATCCCGTACCACTGTATCGCTAAATTGCCGATAGTGAACGCAGTGGGGTCTATGCTGAGCTTTATCCCGAGCTTCGGGAACTGTATCTGGTTGGGGTCTGTTATTCTTTCAACTGCTGCATACATATATCACATCGTCCCTTCGATGACCGACATCACCATGCGGTCACGCTTTAATTCTTCACGCACAAAGCTCTCGACGTCCTCGCGGGTGAGCTCTGAGAGCGCCCGGAGCGGGTCGTAGGGACCCACGCCGTCCATGTGCGAATTTATCATGAGATTTGCCACCGCTTCCACATTGTTCAGCTCGCGGACGAGCAGACCGTAGGCGGATTTCTTTATGCGCTGGAAGTCCTTGTCGCAGATACCCTCCGAGGATATCCTCGTGACCTCTGCGGCGATACTGTCGCGGACCGTCACGGGCTCGTCGGATTCTCCCGCGAATATCACCGTGAAGTAGCCGTCGCCCTGGAAGACCTCCGACCCGAAGCTCGAGTTGATCACTCCGGATTTCAGCAGCTTCTGATACATCTCCGAGGAGGCGTCCGTTATGAGTGAGGAAGCGATATACGCCGCCGTGGACTTTTTCAGTCTCTCCTGACCGCTGCACGCGCGGCACTTGTAGCCGACGTGGAAGATGTCCGCTCCCACGGGCTGCTTTTCGTATATCTCAGCCTGCACGATACTGTCGGGCTCGTCCGGGAAGACGGTCTCCAGACCCTTGTCCTCGCACGGCTTGAGGCATTCGTCGCATATCGCGAGCACCTCGTCAGCGGAGATGTTTCCCGCCACGGAAAGCGTCATGTTGTTGAGGTTGTAGAACGTATGGTAGCATTTGTAAAGGAGGTCTGCGTCTATCTGCGCGATGCTCTCGACCGTTCCCGCGATGTCTATCTTCACCGGGTGCTCGTGGTACATACACCGCAGCATATTGAAGAATACGCGCCATTCGGGATTGTCGTTGGTCATCTGTATCTCCTGCCCGATTATGCCCTGCTCCTTGTCCACGCTCTGCTTGGTAAAGTAGGGCTTCTGCACGAAGTCAAGGAGTATCTTCAGCGACTCCTGATAGTTCTTCGAGCAGCTGAACAGATAGCAGGTCTTGTCGAAGGAGGTGTAGGCGTTGCCGCTCGCGCCGGTCTTCGCGTAGAGCTCGAAGACGTCGCAGTCCTCGTTCTCGAAGAGCTTGTGCTCGAGGAAGTGTGCTATGCCCTCCGGCACGACGGTGAAGTCCTTGTCGTCGCGCATTTTGAACATCGTGTTTATCGAGCCGTACTTCGTGCCGAACAGCGCCTCGACGCTGCTGAAGCCCGGCATTTCGCAGATGTAGATGTCCAGACCGCTGCTGTGCTTGACGTGTATGCAGCTGTCGCCGGTATTGGGGCTCCTGAGGATCTCTTTTCCGCTCATTCCTTGTCCTCCTTGTCATACATAATGTATATGCTGTCGAGCGCCAGCGAATTCGCAGCCTGTACGATACGCGCCTTCGTCACGCCCTGATATTCCCTGAACTCCTCCTCAGGGGTGAGCTGTCTGCCGTCGCAGAATCGCTCAAAGTACCATGAGGAATACGATGATGGTGTGTCCCCGACCTGCGTCAGTGCGTTGTCGAGGGTGAGCAGCGCGCTGGACATCTCCTCGTCGGTGATATTGCCCTTGCGTATCTCGTCGAGCTGGCGGAGGATCTCGTCCTTCGCCTTGCCGATGCTGCTGCGCTCAACGCCGCTGTCTACCATAAGGGCGCCCTTCGGAGTGATCAGGCGGCTCGCGCAGTAGTAGCACAGGCTGAGCTTCTCGCGGACGTTCATGAAGAGTTTCGATACGGGCGTCGCGCCGAACAGCGTGTTCAGCATCTTCAGCGCCATGACGTCCTCGGAGGCGGATTTGAACGTGAGCACCATTTTGCACTGTCTCACGTCGAACTCGTCCGAGAAGGTCTCGGGCTCGCTGCGGACGGGGCTCCTGCCGGTGAAGGTCACGGGCTTTACGCTCCTGCCGACCGCCGCGAAGCCGTCCTCTATCAGCTTCTGCACGCGCACGTCCTCCTCGGGGGCGACGTAGCTTATCTCGATCTGGGCACTGCTCATCAGTGCCTTGTAAGCCTCGTAGGCTCCGGCAGCGGTGACTGCCTCGGCTGACTCCTTGGTCCCGTAGCAGGAATTCTCCGCAGGCTCGCCGCGAAAAGCGAATTCTCCCGCACGCGAGAGCGCGTAGGTGCGCTTGCTGTTGAGCTCCGCGTCGATACGGTCGAGGAGGTCCTTTTTCGTTATCATGAAGGATTCGCTGTCGAAGGCGCCGTCAGTCACGTTAGGCGCGAAGAGGCAGTCCCGGACGATATTGAGCATACCGCCGCTGATGTCCTCGCCGTCTATGGCGTATTTGTCGCATATCCACGAAGCTGAGAGAGTGAGCACCTGCACGTCGCCGCGCTTGACTGCCGAGGAGCTGAGCCCTGAGCCGTAGAGTGCGGAGAGCTGCTCATTGAGCTCCGCGAGAGTGCGCAGGGAGCTGTTCGAGGTGCTGAGAGCTCCTATGCCGAGCGCGTTCGCTGCCGCTGTGCTGCGGCTGAGCTCGGTGATAAAGCGCACGATAAGGCTGCACGTCTTGAACTTCCCGTCGATGATCGTCGAGAAGCCGATGTCGCCGGCAAGCCCTGTCCTGTTATATTTCATTCCGTTACACTCCTGTCATTAAAAGTACATACAAGCTTATTATATCACAAACGGATCAGGATTACCATAGTTTTTTACGAAATTTTATGTAATTAAATTATTTTGCTGTGTGGATCCTCCCGTTCCCTGTATTGTTGACATTTCACCCGCTATATGGTAAAATGTCAGTATCATAGAAAAAGAAAGGGAAAATATGGATAACTCAGACTTATACAAGATACTGCTCGTTCTGCTCATGATGATATTCTCGGCGCTGTTCTCAGCCTCCGAGACTGCGTATTCGAGCGTCAATAAGATACGCCTGAAAAACTACGAGGCGCAGGGCAGCAAAAAAGCCGCCCGCGCCCTTAAACTCGCCAACCGGTTCGATGAGGTGCTCACTGCCGTGCTCATCGGCAACAATATCGTCAACATCGCGACGTCGTCCGTCAGCACGCTCGTTTTCATCAGCTTCTTCGGCGACAACGGCGCACTTATCTCCACTATCGTGATAACGCTGCTCGTGCTGGTGTTCTGCGAGGTCATTCCTAAGTCCTATGCCAAGAAAAACGCCGAAAAGCTGGCACTCGCATTCGCTTCGCCGCTCTCGGCTACGGTCGTGCTGTTCAAGCCGCTCGTATTCCTGCTGAACAAGCTCTCCTCGCTCGTTGCAAAGAGCGAAAACGCTGCCCCGAGCGTCACCGAGGACGAGCTCAAATACATGATCGACGAGATCGAGGAGCAGGGCGTCATCGAGGAGCAGGAGAGCGAGCTCGTCAAGAGTGCGCTCGAATTCGACGAGATAACCGTCAGCGAGATACTTATCCCCCGCGTCAAGGTCGTGGGTATACCCGCAGATTCGACTATAGATGAGATCAAGGAGATATTCAGCTCCGAGATGTACTCTCGTCTGCCGGTCTACGAGAAGAGCCTTGACGATATCGTTGGTATCATCACCAACAAGGCGTTCTTCAAGATGCTCGTAGAGGGCGGGAGCGATATCCGCACGATCATGCAGGAGGTGCTCCACATCGCCGACACCAAGCTCATCAGCGAGGCTCTGCGCGATATGCAGCGCTCCAAGGTACACCTTGCGGTCGTGACTGACCAGTACGGCGGCACGAAGGGTATCGTCACGCTCGAGGATATCATCGAGGAGCTCGTCGGGGAGATCTACGACGAGGACGACGAGATAGAGCACGATATCACTGTGCTCGCGCCGGACAGATTCGAGGTCGCGGGCGATATGAGCGTGGACGATATGCTCGCGGAGCTCGGCTTCGAGGAGGAGCTCGTGCAGACCGAATGTACGTCGGTAGGCGGCTGGATAACGGACGTCATGGAGCATATCCCAGAGGCGGGTGAATCTGTGGAGACCTGCGGGTTCCGTCTGACTGCCTCCGAGGTCACAGACCAGACAGTGGACAAGGTCATCGTGGAGATACTTCCCCGGACGAACGAGGAAAAGGAATAACAAAAAAGGACTGCCTGAGCAGTCCTTTTTCAGTATCATGTAATATGAAATTACTTGATCTCGATAGTAGCGCCAGCCTCTTCAAACTTAGCCTTGAGCTCGTTAGCCTCAGCCTCGGAAACGCCCTCCTTGATAGCCTTAGGAGCAGCCTCAACTACTTCCTTAGCCTCCTTAAGGCCAAGACCGAGAACCTCCTTAGCAACCTTGATAACAGCCATCTTAGCGTCACCGAAGGAAGCGAGGATTACGTCGAACTCTGTCTTTGCAGCCTCAGCAGCACCAGCAGCGCCGCCGGCAGCAGGAGCAGCAGCGATAGCAGCTGTTACGCCGAATTCCTCCTGGATAGCGTCAACGAGCTCGGAAAGCTCGAGAACGGAAAGGGTCTTGATATCTTCAACGAATTTTGTGATCTTCTCAGAAGCCATGATAATAATCTCCTTTATAATATTATTTTGCCTTTTGGCATGATGTTAAGCTGCGGGAGCATATGCACCCAGATCAAAGTCAGGCAGCTTCTTCCGACTTCTTGTCTGCAACAGCCTGGAGTGTTGCAGCGAGCTTCTGCAGGGGTCCCTGAAGGGAACCAACGAGCTGAGCGAGAAGCACGTCCTTGGACGGGATCTTGGAAAGAGCGATAACTCCTGCCTCATCGTAAACTTCACCCTCAACATAGCCTGCCTTGAGGTTGAACTTATCCTCAGACTTCTCAGCGTACTTACCGAGAATTCTTGCGGGAGCAGTCTGGTCGTCGTTGGAGAGAGCGATAGCGGTAGTACCGTTGAGAGCCTCTTCAAAGCCGTTGAGACCGCAGTTCTGGAAGGCACGGAGAAGGAGCGTATTCTTCTCTACGAAGTAGTGAACGCCCGACTCGCGGAGCTCCTTTCTGAGCTTGGTATCCTCCTCAACGTTGATGCCCTTGTAATCAACGAGAACGCCGGAAACGGAGTTCTTGATGAGCTCGGTGAGCTGCTCGACCTTAGCCTTCTTAGCTTCAAGTACAGCATTGCTTGGCATAGTGTATTCACCTCCGAATATTTCGTTATCGTATCCGAAGAGCAAAAATGTCCTTTTCCGACAGCTCGGGAAAGGACAATAAATACGTTAAGTATGATTGCAATTCCTCGGCGGGACTTACGGCTTTCGCCTGCCAGCTGTCTTTAGAATACGATATTATACTGCGTTCTTCACACAGCTTGATAATTATACCATGCTTTACAGGCTTTGTCAAGGGGTTTTTGAAAAAAATTCCGAATCCGTGCGGGAAGACGTTCCCACAGCACAGGGCAGCGATTGACAAAACCGCATTATAATGGTATAATGTACCTTGCGTAAATATGGGACTCAGCGTCCGTGATTTCAAGAAAGGAGCAGACTTGCAATGAGTGATCTGACAACCCCGGAATTTAAGATAATAGAGGTCGCAGAGCGAATCAAAGCCGTCCGTGAGTCGCTGGGGCTGACTGCCGCAGAAATGGCTGCCAAGACCGAGATATCCGAGTACGAGTACCTCGCCTACGAGGGCGGTGCAAAGGATTTCAGTTTCACCTTCATATATAAGTTCGCCAACGTGACAGGCGTCGAGATAACCGACCTCATGGAGGGCGAGAGCCCCCGCATATACAGCTATGACGTAACGAGAAAGGGCGAGGGTCTGCCGATCGCGCGGCGCAGAGGTCTGAGCTACCTGCGCCTTGCTCCGAAGTTCCGCAACAAGATCGCCGAGCCGTTCCTCGTAACTATACCCTACGTTGATGAGCAGTTCCGCGTGCCTCACCCGCACACTCACGAGGGTCAGGAGCTGGATATCGTCATCAGCGGTCAGCTCAAGGTGCGCGTGGGTGACAATGTGACTGTCCTCAACGAGGGTGATTCGATCTACTATGACAGCTCCGAGCCGCACGACGAATGGGCTGTCGGCGGGAAGGAGTGCAAGTTCTACGCGATAGTTTGCGGTCTGAAGCAGCCGCAGCACGCTATCCAGCACCTTGAGCCCGAGACGCTCTCCGGCGTCACAAATTTCGACCTTGCGCAGGTGGAGGAGCCTGTCGCGGATAAGTTCGTTAAGACGTCCACCGACGAAACGGGCGCCCTCACGGGTATCGAGTTCATCGACGACGAGAAGTTCAACTTCGCATTCGACGTTGTGGACAGCCTTGCGGAAAAATGTCCCGACAAGACCGCTATGATCTACATTTCCGACGATATGCAGGAGCGACGCTTCACCTTCGCGGAGATAAAGAAGTATTCCTGCATGACCGCGAATTACTTCCTCTCAAAGGGCATAAAGAAGGGCGACAAGGTCATGCTCGTCCTCAAGCGGCACTATCAGTTCTGGTTCTCGATACTCGCGCTCCACAGGATAGGAGCTGTCGTTATCCCTGCGACCAACCAGCTCGTTCAGCATGACTTCACATACCGCTTCAAGGCGGCTGAGGTAAAGGCTATCGTCTGCACCGGCGACGGCGACGTCGCACATCAGGTGGACCTCGCAGTCGAGGAGTGCGGCATGGATATCATCAAAATGGTCGCTCACGGCAAGCGTGAGGGCTGGGCCTCCTTCGACGAGAAAATGGCGAAGTGCAGCGACGTTTTCGAGCGTCCCACAGACCCCGCTCTCCTCTCCTGCGGCAGCGAGCCCATGCTCATGTTCTTCACCTCCGGCACTACAGGTTACCCGAAGATCGCTATGCACAGCCATAAGTACGCGCTCGGGCACTTCATCACCGCGCGCTACTGGCACAACGTTGACCCGAACGGCATACACTTCACGATATCCGATACCGGCTGGGGAAAGGCGCTCTGGGGCAAGCTCTACGGGCAGTGGCTCAGTGAGACCTGCATTTTTGTATACGATTTCGACCGCTTCGACGCGCACAAGATACTCCCCATGTTCGCGAAATACAGCATCACGACCTTCTGCGCGCCGCCTACGATGTACCGCTTCTTCATCAAGGAGGACCTCTCCAAATATGACCTCTCCTCACTGAAATACGCGACTGTCGCGGGAGAGGCGCTCAACCCCGAGGTGTACAATCAGTTCCTCAATGCGACCGGGGTCAAGCTCATGGAGGGCTTCGGTCAGACCGAGACCACGCTCTCTATCGGTAACTTCGTCGGCATGAACGCAAAGCCCGGTTCCATGGGCAAGCCGAGCGTGCTGTACGACGTCGATATCGTTGACCCGGACGGCGTTCCCGTCAAGACCGGCGAGACCGGCGAGATAGTTATCCGCACCTCCGAGGGCACTCCCGACGGGCTCTTCCTCGGATACTACAACGACTCCGAAAAGACCGCCGAGGTATGGCATGACGGTCTCTACCACACGGGCGATACCGCATGGCGCGACGAGGACGGCTACTACTGGTATGTCGGGCGCGTGGACGACGTTATCAAGTCCTCGGGCTACCGAATCGGACCATTCGAGATTGAGAGCGTCATCATGGAGCTCCCCTACGTTCTCGAATGCGGTGTCAGCGCAGCTCCCGACCCGGTAAGAGGTCAGGTGGTAAAGGCATCGATAGTCCTCGTGAAGGGAACAGTCGGCACCGACGAGCTCAAGAAAGAGATACAGGATTACGTCAAGAAGCACACCGCGCCCTACAAGTACCCGCGTATAGTCGAGTTCAGGGAGAGCCTTCCCAAGACCATAAGCGGAAAGATCAAGCGTGCGGAATTGAAAGGCTGAAAATGAATAAGGCGGACCAGCAGGTCCGCCTTTTGTTTTTTATTTCTCGGAGTTGATGAACATATCATAAATGCGTCTGATAGCCTCGGGGAGGTCGTTCTCGCTGACGCCGATGATGACGTTCAGCTCGCTCGAGCCCTGATCTATCATCTTTACGTTTATCCGTGCATGAGCCATTGAAGCGAAGATACGGGCAACAGTTCCGCGGGTGTTCTTCATTCTGCGTCCAACGACCGCGAGGAGGGCGATACCGTCCTCGATCTCGAGGTGGTCAGGGCTGACGTCCCTGCGTATGCCTGCGAGCACCTTCTCGCGCACCGGTCCGAGCTTCGCGCTGTCAACGGTAATGCTCATGGTGTCGATACCGGAGGGCATATGCTCGAACGAAAGTCCGTTGTCGAACAGTACCTTGAGCACCTTCATGCCGAAGCCGGTCTCACTGTTCATCATGGCCTTTTCGATGTTGATAGTGCTGAAGCCCTTGCGTCCCGCGATACCGGTAATGGTATGCGAAAGACTCTCGCGGCTGAAGTCGAAGTCGTCGGAAACGATCATCGTGCCGTCGTCCTGCGGGCGGTTAGTGTTTCTGATGTTTATCGGGATACCTGCCGAGCGCACGGGGAAAATAGCGTCCTCGTGGAGCACGCTCGCACCCATGTATGCAAGCTCGCGGAGCTCACGGTAGGTGATGACGCCGATAACATCGGGATCCTCGACTATGCGCGGGTCCGCAACGAGGAAGCCGGAAACGTCCGTCCAGTTCTCGTAGATGTCAGCCTTGACTGCGTTCGCGATGATCGAGCCGGTAACGTCAGAGCCGCCGCGCGAGAATGTCTTGATATAGCCCTCTGTGGTCCTTCCGTAGAAGCCGGGGATAACTGCGTTGTCGAGTCCGCTGAGCCTTGCGCGGACTGCCTTGACGGTGTCGTCGAGGAGGAGCGAGCCCTTTGTGTCGAAAACGATGACGTCCGCAGCGTCCACGAAATTGAAGCCGAGGTACTTCGCGAGCACCTTGCCGTTGAGGTACTCACCGCGGCTCGCGGCGAAGTCCTTTGCAGGGCGGGCTTTGAGCTCCCTGACTATGGAATCGAACTCGTCCTCAAGGCTCATGTCGATGCCGAGCTCGGAGATTATGCCGTTGTAGCGGTCTCTGATGAGCTGGAAATCGTCGGTGAAGTCCACTCCGCTGCCGGCGAGCTCACAGCATTTATACAGCATATCCGTGACCTTGACGTCGTCGGAAAAGCGCTTGCCCGGCGCGGACGGTACGACGTACTTACGCTTGTCGTCGCTCTTGATTATGTCTGCTACCTTTCTGAACTGATTGGCGTCCGCGAGGCTGCTTCCGCCGAATTTTACTACTTTATTGCCCATGTTTATCTTCCTTTTCGCATAGTATGATATTCTATTGTCAATTATATATCAGTTTCCCGCGAAAATCAATTGATATAAAAGACAAACATTCAGACGGGACGATGTGTGTTTTTGGTGAATACGCCTGTCCGCGAGCGGCGGACAGGCACGAAAATGTCATGTAGGGACCGCCTTTGGCGGTCCGCAGGTCATTTCGTTGCCCGCAGACGCCCAAAGGGCGCCCCTACAGGTATGTTCAGGCACGTCTTTGTAGGGGAGCATTCCGTGCGCCCGCCGGTATTAGTCGATTGTCGTCAGGAATTGTGTGGGACGCCGTGGCAGTGTCACCTATATTTTAATATGATTCATATGCATATCTTCACGCCGAACCGCTTCAGCCAGCAGTCGAGCTGTATGAAATACGCGATGGTCTGGGGCAGATTCATCAGCTGTCCATACCACTGAACGCTGTCCGCGTGGGTCAGCAGACGCTCCAGTGCCTTCACGCTCACGAGGTCGGTGAGCGGCGTGTCACGCGAGAGGATATCCCGCAGCCGCTCCGTCACTGCCGTCAGGTACGCGGGGTCGTGGGTCTTCGGGTAGGGGCTCTTCTTACGGCGGAGCACCTCCTCCGGCAGCCAGTCCTTCATCGCCTCGCGCAGCAAGCCCTTCTCCTGTCCGTCGTGATCCTTGTACTCCCACGGCACGTTGTACAGGTACTCCGCGATGCGGTAGTCGCAGAACGGCACGCGCACCTCCAGCCCGCTGTACATCGACATCCTGTCCTTGCGGTCAAGGAGATTCTGCATGAACCAGTCAAAGTTGAGCTGCGTCATCTCGCGCATTCGCTCCTCAAGGGAACTGTCCGTGCTGAGGCGGTCGGCGGAATCGGCAGTCCGGCGGTACGCGGAATAGACGTATCCCTCTGCGTCGATATCTCCCGCATAGCGCTCGTGGAGGAAGGTCTTGCGGTACGCCGTGCTCTGTGCCCACGGGAAGCCGTCCGTCATGCGGATATCCTCGTCGCGGTACCACGGATAGCCGCCGAATATCTCGTCCGAGCACTCGCCCGACAGCGCCACCGTGCCGTGCTTTTTTATCTCGCGGCAGAGCAGCAGCATAGAGGCGTCAACGTCCGCCATGCCGGGAAGTCCGCGTGCTTCGACGGCTTCGTCCAGCGCCGCGACGAGCTCCGGTACCTCGACTACGGTCCAGTGGTGGTCAGAATCAAGATACTCCGCCATTTTCTGAATGTATTCGGGGTCGCTGTTAGGCTGGAAATGCGACTTTTTGAAGTACTGCGCGTTGTTGAGGTAGTCCACCGAGAATGTCGGCAGGCGCTTGCCGGACTTTTTCAGCTCCGCTGCCGCGACCGACGATATCAGGCTCGAATCCAGTCCGCCCGACAGAAACGTACACACCGGGACGTCCGAGACGAGCTGGCGGCGTATCGAGTCGAGGAGCAGCTCCCGGACGTTCTCCGCGGTCTCCTCGAAGCTCTCATGCAGCTCGTATGCGCGCAGCCGCCAGTACTCGCGGAGTTTGAGTCCGTCCTCCGTGAAGAAGCCGCACTCCCCCGCCCTGACCTCGCTTATCCCGCGCAGCACTCCGCAGCCGGGCGTCCTTCCGGGCGCGATAAGAAGCAGCTCCGCCGCACCGGTGAGGCCGAGCTCGGGGGTGATGTCGGAATGTGCGAGCAGGGCGGGTATCTCAGAGGCGAATATCAATTTATCCCCGCGGAGCGCGTAAAACAGGGGCTTAACGCCTATCCGGTCACGCGCGAGGAATACCCTCCGCGCAGACTCGTCCCAGACCGTGAACGCAAATATACCGTTGAAGCGCTCCACGCATTTCTCTCCCCAGCGCATATAGCTGCGCAGCACGACCTCCGTGTCCGAGCGGGTCGTGAAGATGTCCTCGCCGAGCTCGCGGCGGAGCTCCGTGGCATTATACAGCTCGCCGTTATACACGATCGTGTACTGCCTGCCGTCCTCCGCACAGGTCATGGGCTGACGTCCGCCGGAGATGTCGATGACGGCTAGGCGCGTGTGGACGAGCGCCGCCTCCCTCGTCAGGACTATCCCGCGCTGGTCAGGTCCGCGCCGAAGCAGCGCCCGCTGCATTTCCTGACAGTTTTTCATTTCCTCCCGCATATCCTCGCGGAAGCTGATCACACCTGCTATCCCGCACATGATTCCCTCCAGCCGCTTTCCGGCATACGGCACGCCGTAGTCTGGAATTATTATATGTCGGCGGAGGGAGAATGTTGCAAAAAAACGGAGCGCCACCGGCACTCCGCTTTTGTATCATTCCTTTACGTACACACCGACTATCTCGGAGATGTACGCTCTGTGGTAGGGATCGCTCCCGAAGAACTGCTGCGGGATACCGTCGTCAGTGAGGAAGCTCTCCTCCTTGAGGTCATAGCTGTACAGCTTGCGGCAGACGAGCACCAGCTCCGCCTGCTCGAAGGTCACGCAGCCGTCGAGCTCCGCAGGGACAAGTCCCGTTTCTGCGGGCTTGTCGCAGTCGCGTCCGGAGTGCGAGCCGCAGAACGATAATGCGCTGCGCTGCTCGCTGCCGAAGAACGATGCGGTAAAGTACTCGCTGTCCTCGATGAACTTGTATGTATGCCTGTTCGGGCGGATATAGCAGGTGAATACGTTCCTGTTCCACAGTACGCCAGCCTGTCCCCACGAAACCGTCATGGTGTTGAAGCTGTCAGGCGTTCCCGCTGTGACGAGCGCCCAGTCCCTGCCGATCTTCTTGAACGGATCGAAGCCGAGCCCGCTCAGTTCTGTTTTTCTGAAAGCCATAAAAACATTCCCTTCTTATCGCCCGTTGACCCTCCCGCGGACTACTTCGCGCTCTTCAGAGCCGATTTGTAGCGCAGGCGCAGCTTGTCGGTTATCAGCGCGATGAACTCGGAATTCGTCGGCTTGCCCTTGCCGGTATCGACGGTGTAGCCGAAGAACGAATTCAGAGTATCGACGTTGCCTCTGTCCCATGCTATCTCTATCGCGTGGCGGATAGCGCGCTCCACCCTCGACGAGGTCGTGTCGTAGATGCCGGCGACCGTCGGATAGAGGAGCTTCGTTACGCTGTCGAGGAGAGTCTTGTCCTCGACGGAGTAGAGGATAGCCGTGCGCAGGTAGTGGTATCCCTTGATGTGCGCGGGTACTCCGAGCTGATGTATTATGTCAGTCACAACGACCTCCATGTCGTCGCTGAGACTGCTCGCCCTGTCTCCGAGGGCTGAGGTTATCGCGCTGAACAGGTCGTCAGCGTCGCAGGGCTTGAGCAGGAACCGCGAGGCTCCGTTGTCCATGACCTGCCGCTCGATGAATTCATTGTCGTATGCGGACGTCACTATGAACACGGGGAACTTCACTCCCAGCTCACGCACCCTTTTCATGATCGTGACTACGTCGCCGTTCTGAGCCGTGATGTCGAGCACCGCCACGTCCGGCGGGTCGTTGCGTATCGACTCGATTATGACTGCGCAGTCCTTGCGCCTGGTGTATGCGTACATACCCCTCTCGCGCAGCTTGTTTGCAAGGCTTACACCGGTCTCGGCAGAATCGTCGCCGATGAGAACTTTTACTTTACTATTCATTTCATTTGACCCTCCTGTTTTGTTCTGCATATACAGTTTAACACAGGGAGCCGCTGCGCGCAACGGAGAAAAACAGGTTATATTCTGTTTTTTGCGCGGGAAATGGATAATGCTGTTGCCGACCGGTGCTGCTGTAAAACCGCGGCGATTCCGCACGAAAAATGCATTTTCCGCGAACCGCCGCGAATGGCTATCTGCTGCGGTGCAGCTTGGTGAGGGCGCCGTCCGCGAGGCTGCGTACCTTCGAGCCCGGCGGGAACAGCTTGTCGGCTACTCTGTAAAGACCGCCCTTCCGCACCTTTTTGTAGTATACCGGTGCTATTTCGGGTTCTGATGTCGCCTTTGCCCAGCTTTCATAGACTTCTGCGGAAAGATAGGGCTTCAGGAGCTCTCTGTCCGCGGGGGAGCTGTGCTTTTCGAGGAATATCAGCGGGAGCTGACAATCGCGCGAGCCGTATTTCCCGAGGTGATCCCCGAAATGCAGCGCCAGTGCGTCACGAAACGCCCCGCGTCCTGCACGGCAGTCCGGACACTCCTCCAGTGCCGCGATGAGAGCACTTTGCAGCTCGTTCTCAGGGGCGAAGTCTCCGCACAAGCTCAGTCCGCCGAGGACTATGAAGCCCAGCATGAACGCGCTCCCGCAGAAGTCGCTGTGGACAGTCTTGCCCTGCGGTATGTCAAAGCAGTACATCGAGTACAGTCCGAAAAGGCTGTGCAGCGGGAGGTACTGCGGGTCGTCGGTGTCGAGGAGGTGCTTCGCCTCAACGAAGCCGCGCAGGCGTCCGGAGCGAACCATAAGAGGCAGCACCGGTGCGAGCATGAGCGCCTTCTGTCCCTTGAGAATGGGGTATTCCACGTCCTCTGCGACGTTGGGGCCGATGTGCAGGAGCTTTCCTGCAGGGACATCTGCCTTCAGCATCGCAGCATCTATCGCGGAGTGACTGTCGGTGTCCGCGATGTTCAGCTCGGACGGCATTATCAGCTCGTCATAGTCCGCATAGCCGCAGCTTTTCAGCACGTTCTCGACTGTGCTGCGCGGGTATATCGTGTCCGCGATGATGATGATCTTTTTGCCGTGAGCCTTCGCTTCGCGGAACATTTCGAGCCCCGTCTGACGCGGCGAGGAATAGTACTCCACAAGCTCGCATTCACGCTGCTGGAGCCTCGCGCGCGCCGTCGAGCTAAGCTTTCCCGTCTTCTGGAGCCTATCGTATATCAGACCGAGCGTTATCGGGCGCTTTTTTCCGTACTTTACCTCAACGTAGTCCTGCGCGATGACGCGCATTTCGGTGAACGTGCGTCTGCCGGCGTAGAGGTCGCTGAGCTCGCTCTCGAGCTGCATGAAGATGTCGGTGAAGCCGGAGAACGGCGTGAGCACAAGGACGTCGCGGAGCTTGAAGCTGACCGCCTTTATGCTGCCGCTGCGCATCTGCGCGAGCAACTTGCCGCGGAGCTCCTCCTGCTCGTCCGAGACCGGTATCACGGGCTTTTTCTCGTCACTCATCATATCCCTCCTCCGTTCCGGACTCAGCGGGAGCCTCCTCCTGAACCGTCTCAGCTTCCGTTTCAGGCTCCGGAACAGGCTCTATCGCGGGACTTACCGACCCGCCGCTCCTGAGCGTCATATACTCGTCGAGCGTGAGCGCCCCGCTGGAATTGTATGCGCGTATCAGCTCCTCGCGGGAGGTGTATTCCTCGGAAATATCACCGTCCGCGCCGACGATGTGGTCGCCGTACCACACGCCGAAGAACGACCAGACAGCGTTGTCCCTGAACACTGCGTCGATGTCGGGGACGCTGCTGCACTCGCTGATCGCGATGAGCTTGTCCGTACCTATGTATTTCTGTGCCGCCGCGAACTGCTCGTATCTGCTGCCGAATTCCTTTTCGGGGTCGAGATAGAGGTCGTAGGAGGCGATGTCGTACATCGAGCTGTCAACGGTGAAGGTGTCGCTCTGACCGTTCCACAGCCAGATGAGGTTGTCCAGCCCGAAGTACTCGGTGTAGCGCGTGTACATCAGCTTCCACAGCCAGCGGTAAGCCTCGCTGCCGGACGCTCCCCACCAGTACCAGCCGCCGGAAGCCTCGTGGAGAGGTCTCCACAGCACCGGCACTCCGCGGTTTTTCAGCGTTGTGAGCTGTCCTGCCATGTTATCGAGGTCAAGCATGAGCCCGTAGCATTCCTCTGTTATCCTGCCCTCGCCGTAAAGTCCGCGTATATCCTCCTGCGAGAGCATGGAGAGGTCGATGTCCGTGACTGCCTTTCCGAGCGAAAAACCGGTCTCTGCGGCGTATACGGACGGCTCGCCGCTCGGTGCGCGCCACTGCCACATGAGTCCCACTATACCGCCGCTGTGATACCAGTCGGAGCAGGCATCGAGATCCTTGAAGTTGCCGTCGTAGGACTTGCCTGCGTTGTCGAGCACCGCGAAGCGTATCACCGGATACTTGCCCGTCGCCTTGTATATCGCGTCGAGCTCCGCACCGGTGCTGTCCGAGACGTACTGCCCCGTGATGACGTATTTTCCGTAGTTCTCGGCGAGGAAGTCCATGAGCTCCGTCGCAGCCTGTGCCGCGTTGACGTTCGAGAGACCGCCCTGCGCGTCGTAGCTTATCTCGCTGAGGGAGGTGTTGTTCTCGACCTTGAGGTAATCCACGCAGAGATCGCCCTCGGGGATAAGCTCGATGTCCGAGACGCCGCACACGAGAAACACTCCGTACAGCGTTATCCTGTGGAATTCGCCGTCGTCGGGCGTGGTGAAGGTGTATATCGTCCTGCCGTTCAGGCGCACGCTGCAATCAACGGCGCTCGCCGATGATATTATGAACGAAAGGTCGTAATGCTGGGTGCTCGGGGCTTCTGCGCTGAAGCTGAGATAGCGGGAGCCGTCGCTGCCGAAGCCTGTGACGTAGCCGTCGCCGCTGAAATTCCCGCCCTCGGACGCGATAGACAGTCCCCCGAACGACGCAGCGTTCTCTGCCTCATAGACGTCGCCCGCCTCTGTGTACTCTATCTGCGGGTAGGTCACGGGGATATCCGGGAAGGATTCCGCCTGTATCTCTGTAGTTTCAGGGATCTCGGCGTCCGTGGGGATCTCCTCGATGATAACGCTCCCCATGGCTGAGCCCTGTCCCTTATCAGAACTGCACCCTGCACAGCCTGCCCCGAGGAGCACCGCCGCGCAGAGCGCTGTCAGCTTTCGTAATTCCATACGTCCTCCGTTACGGCTTTACCGTGTATACCGAGCCCTGAACGGTGCTGAAGATTATCACGCCGTCCTCGATGCGCGAGCCCACTGTCTCGCCGTCGCAGATTATGCTCGCTACACAGTTCGCGCGGAGCCTGCATTCGCCGCCGCAGTCGGAGGTTATCCTTGCAGTGCTCAGCTTGCCGTCCTTCCATTCGATGTCGATGCCGAAGCCGCCCTTCGCACGCAGTCCGCGCACACTTCCGGTGCTCCACTCGTCCGGGAGCGCGGGGAGGAGCGTTATCTCGCCGCAGCAGCTCTGGAGCAGAGCCTCCGCGATAGCCGCTGTTCCGCCGAAATTTCCGTCTATCTGGAACGGCGGGTGCGAATCGAGCATATTCGGGCAGGTCGAGTGCGCGAGGAGCTTCTTGAGGTTCTCGTAGACCATTCTGCCGTCGTAGAGCCTTGCCCACATATTCGATATCCATGCGCAGCTCCAGCCGGTGTGTCCGCCGCCGTGTATGAGCCTGCGGACAAGGGTAGCTCTTGCGGCGTCCGCGAGCTTGGGCGTCTTGACAGGGCTGATGAGGTCAGCCGGGTGCAGCGCGAAAAGCTGCGAAACGTGGCGGTGTCCTATCTCGACCTCGTCGTAGTCGACTGCCCACTCCTTGATCTGTCCGTACTTGCCGATCTCGGGCTGCGGGAGCTTTTCGAGGAGCGACGTCAGCTCTGCGGCGAAATCAGCGTCCCTGCCGAGTATATCAGCCGCCCTGATGACGTCTCTGAACAGCACGGTGATTATCTGCGAGTCCATCGAGGGTCCCATGCAGAGGCAGCCCTTTACGCCGTTCTCGGTAAGGTAGGTGTTCTCCGGGGAGACAGACGGACAGGTAACGAGCCTGCCCTCGCCGTCCTCGATAAGGAAGCGGGTGAAGAACTCGGCGGCTTCCTTTAATATATGGTATTTGTCGGCGAGGAAAGCCTCGTCGAGAGTGTATTCGTAGTGCTCGAAGATGTGCAGCGCGAGCCATGCGCCGCCGGTCACCCAGATAGTCGCGGGGACCCATTCGTCCTGCGGGGCTGTGTCGCCCCAGATGTCTGTGTTGTGGTGACAGACGAAGCCCTTGTCTATGCCGTACATCTCCTTAGCGGTGATGCGTCCGTTTTCGCATACCCTTTCAAGCAGGTCGAACAGCGGAAGGTGGCACTCCGGGAGACCGCAGTTCTCCGCGCACCAGTAGTTCATCTCGGTGTTGATGTTGACCGTGAAGCGGCTGCCCCACGCGGGCCACATATCCTCGTTCCATATGCCCTGGAGGTTAGCGGGCTGAGTTCCGGGGCGGCTGCACGAGATGAGGAGGTAGCGGCCATAGTTGAAGTAGAGCTCGATGAGCTTGTTGTCGTGGATAAGGCGCACGCACTCCTTGTTGTCGAGCTCGTCGCCCTTGAGGCGGTCGATACGCTCGTCGGTGGTCATGGAATCGAGATCTGCGCCGCTGTTGTCCTCGAGATCCAGCTCAACGCGGTCGAAGAGCTCCCTGTAGTCACAGACGTGGCGGTACATGAGCTCGTCGTACTGGCACTGCATAGCCATTTCAGCGTCCACCTGCGCGGACTCAGCATAATTCTCGCTGTAGAAGCTCGTGCGGACGGAAAGGACGAGCGTTACGGAATCTGCGCCCTTTGCTGATATCTTGCTGCCGATAGTGCGGAGCTCGCCGCCCTCAGCAGTCGCGCCGAGACAGGCTGCGAAGAAAATGCCGTCGCGGCTGCCTGTTCCGCCGGTATAGAGGATCATATTCTTCCCGCAGGGGCGGTCGTCGTCGAAGTAGTCCTCCCTGCCGCCGATGTCGCAGGTAAGGGAAACGCTCCCCTTAGTATCGGAGGAAACGTGTATCACCATCACGTCGTCCGGCGCGGAAACGAACACCTCGCGGGTGTAGTTCACGCCCTCGCAGCTGAAGGTCGCTCCCGAAACGGCATTAGCGAGGTCGAGCGTGCGGACGAGATCACGCACCTTGCCGTCAAGCTCCATATTAATATGAAGGTCGCCGAGGGGCATATAATGGCGGCTGTTGGGACCTGTGCCCTGCATTTTCTGGAAAGCCACGCGCTCAGCCTCGGGGATATTTCCCTCCTTGATAAGGGCACGCACCTCCGCGAGACCTTCCTGTGCATCGGGGTTTACTCTGTGGCGCGGGCCGCCGGACCATATGGAATCCTCGTTCAGCCTGATGAGCTCATTTGGGGCTCCGCCGTATATCATGCCGCCTATCCTGCCGTTCCCGACGGGAAGAGCGTGTTCAAAGTCCTCGGCAGCGCCGTTGTATCTGAGTAAGGTTTCAGTAGCCATATATTATCTCCAATCGCGGGTTTTCGGGTGTATAATATAGTATTATAACATAGTGTGAAAAAAAAAGCAACGCACAGGGAGTTAATTTCGTGTTAAATAACGCAGAAAATGCTCTGTAGGGGCGTCCCTTTGGCGTCCCAGTTTGCGTGCGACCGTCAACGGTCGCAAAGAAGTTTTTTTGATACGGCAAACAAGGGGACGCCCTCTATCGCAGGTCGTCCCCTCTCGAAAAAACGATCCACTGGATCGTTTTTCGATTCACCCCTTGCGGAGCTCCTTACGTTATGCAGGGCGCTGCCCTGCACCTGCAAGGGGCTGTCTGCCCCTTGACCCCGACCAAAGGGATAATGATCCCTTTGGAATCCCATTGTTTGGGTTTGCCGGCAGATGTCCCGCAAATCGCGGTATAATGTGCAAAAAAGCTCCCCTCACGGGGAGCCTTTTCTCACTTCTTGATCTTGTCAACGACGTCGCTGATCTTGTCCTTTACCTTGTCTGTATCGACCTTCTTCGCTACCTTGGAGACAGCGCTCTTGATCTTCTCATCGGGGAGATCCTTGCCTGTTGCGTTCTCAACAGCCTTTATGGGGTTCTTGGTAAGATCCTTGTCCTTGATGATCTTTTCTGCGGTTCCTTTGATATCCATGCTGGAATACCCTCTTTCGTTAATATTGTAGCTCTATTATATCACACCGCGCAGAAAAATGCAATACGCCCGCGGAAAGATTTTCCGCTTCCGACATTTTTCTCCTGCGGACTGTGGTATCATACTATCGGAGGAGCGGGCGCGTTCTTTTTCTCCTCGCGGCGGCGTCTGCGCTCACGGCGCTCCTCGGCGGCTTCATAGGAGAATATCTGCACCGCCGCGATGACCAACGTCAGTCCCGCCGGCAAGATAACTGGCAGCAGGCGGCGCTTGTACATTCCGCTTATCGGCTCCATTGTGTATTTGTCGCTCCAGCCGGCGAGGTCTGCGTGGCGTGCTATCCTGTACAGCATGACCATGCAGAGCGTCAGCCCTATGACCGAAAATATGAGCGAAAGGACGTTGGGGAGCGTCTTCCTGAAAAGACACAGCACTGCTCCCGCTGTGAGGAGCCCAGCGGAAACGAGGAACAGCACTCCTGTCCGCTCTATCTCTGCGCCGTAGGACGCGCGGTTATGTATGAGCCCGGCTCCCGCGAGCGAGGTCATGAACAGTGACCATATCGCCGTCATCACGAGCATTGCCGCCTTTGCTGCGGTCATCAGCGGGGAGCGTTTCCGGGGCATTTTTTTGTTAGTTTTTGGCATAGCGTCTCCTTATCTTGTAAAATCTGCGGATATTTTTCAGTCATATCACAGCTGCGCCGGACATATAATACTATCGTTCTCGCTTTTGAGAACGATCGAAAGGAAGTCAGAATGTTTTCAGGAAAAAAGCTAACTAAAACTGCTGCGGTAGTATTATCTGCGGCACTTGCGGGATTATTCGGAACTGCGAAGTATTATTCCGCGCGGCTGCCCGAGGTATTCACGGCGCAGTCCGCGGAAGAGCTTAAAATAGCCGAATATCCGGAGCTGAGCTTCGGCGGGGCTGTTCCGGCTTCGGGCGGTCAGGCGACGGTCTCGCTCTTCGGTGCGATACCCGTGAAGACCGTTTCCGTGCGCGAGGCGGAGGCTCCGGTGCTGATCGTCAGCGGGGAGCCGTTCGGTATAAAGCTCCTGATGGACGGCGTCATGGTGACTGAGCTGGGAAATGTCACTGATAAGTCCGGAGCACAGGTGTGCCCTGCGGCGGAAGCCGGGATAGAGGTCGGGGACGTGATAAAGCGTGTGGACGGCGTATCCCTCACCTCAAACAGCGAGCTTCAGTCCGCGATAAACGCCAAGGGCGGCGGCTCGGTCGAGCTGACGGTAAGCCGCAGCGGACACGATATCACCACGGAGCTCGTTCCCGTGTATTCCTCCGCTTCTAACAGCTGGAAGGGCGGTATGTGGGTGCGTGACAGCGCCGCGGGCATAGGCACGATGACCTTCATCAACAAGGATACCGGTGAGTTCGCGGGGCTTGGTCACCCGATATGCGACAGCGACACAGGCGAGCTCGTCCCGATATGCTCCGGTGAAGCCGTGCCTGTCGAAATAGAGCGCGCAAAACGCGGTGAACGCGGCATTCCCGGCGAGCTGACGGGCAGCTTCTCCTATGGCGGCAGCTACGGTGTGCTGAACCGCAACACTGCCTGCGGAGTATACGGTCTGCTGACGGCGGACTCCCTCGCGGAGCTGAGCTCGTCAGGAACGGAAATGGTCATGGCGTACCGTCAGGAGGTCGAGACCGGCGCGGCTGATATAATTTCCACAGTCGCCGGCGGCGCTCCCAAAAGGTACTCTATCGAGATAGAGAGCATAGACCTCTCAGCCCCCGGTGATATGAGGGATATGGTCATTCACATCACCGACCCAGATCTCATCGAGGCGTCGGGAGGGATAGTTCAGGGCATGAGCGGCTCTCCCGTGATCCAGAACGGCAGGCTCGTGGGCGCGGTGACTCATGTATTCGTCGCCGACCCGACCCGCGGATATGCTGTTTTCGCCGAAACTATGGCGGAGGAGCTCACTGCGGGCGGATAAAACAAAATGGGCGTTACGAAAGTAACGCCCGAGCTTTTATAAGGTTTATCTGTTCTCTTCGCTGAAGCCGCTCTCAACAAGCTCTACAAGAGCGTCAACAGCAGCCTTCTCATCAGCACTGTCAGCGATCACCTTGATATTTGTACCGCCTACGATACCGAGGGAAAGAATACCAAGAAGGCTCTTAGCATTTACTCTGCGTTCTTCCTTTTCGATCCAGATAGACGACTTGAATTCGTTAGCCTTCTGAATGAAGAAGGTCGCAGGTCTTGCGTGAAGTCCAACCTGATTCTTGACCATTACTTCTCTGACAAACATATACAACTCTCCTATTCTCTTTAGTCGGGACTCTATTATTATTCCCGAACGAAGCAAATTGTTTCAATTGCTGATATCATTATACATTCAATTTTTTGCATAGTCAACGGATTTTTCAGCAGAAACCCCGACTTTTCAGTATTTTCTACATTTACATTAAATGCGGGGGATTTTTTTTCGATTTGCTTGTTTATTATCACCACAAAAATGATAGTCTGTCTATTGGTAAGTCTGCACAGTATTCAACAGATTATTATATTTAATTCGACTAACTGGAGAATCATTTTTTTGGTATACTCACAGTTTATTCATAATTTAGACTTATTTTCCATTGCTGTACCGCTCAAAAAGATCGGGGCGGCGTTCCTTTGTGAGCTCTACGCTCTGTTCAAGACGCCATGTCTCTATGTTCTTGTGGTGTCCCGACAGCAGCACCGGCGGGACAGCCTCTCCCTCCCAGACCTCGGGGCGGGTGTACTGCGGATATTCGAGCAGTCCGCTGTAGATGCTCTCGTCGGTGAAGCATACGTCGTCCGACAGCACACCGCTGCACATTCTCGCGACTGCGTCCACCAGCACGCACGCCGGGAGCTCGCCGCCGGTGAGTACATAGTCCCCTATGGAGATCTCCTCGTCAACTATCTTGTCGAGCACGCGCTGGTCCACGCCCTCGTAGTGTCCGCAGATTATGAGGATGTTGTCGAGCTTCGAGAGCTCCACTGCCTTCTGCTGGTCAAGGATACGTCCCTTCGGTGACATATATATAGTATGCGGCTTCGCGCCCATGTCGTCACAGACCGCCCTGTAGCAGTTGTAGATGGGCTCGCACTGCATGACCATGCCCATTCCGCCGCCGTATGGAGTGTCGTCCACGCGGCGGTGTTTGTCCTGCGTGTATTCGCGTATCTGGCGGCAGTGTACCTCTATTGCGCCGGACTTCTGGGCTCTGCCGATTATGCTCTCCCCGAGGACGGTCTCGCACATTTCAGGGAAAAGCGTCATTATCTCTATCTTCATATGTATTCCTTTATTCGTTGAGGTATAAGGGAAAAGCTGTCAGGTGTGGTGCCGCCTGTCGGCGGCGGATATAAAATCCTGACACCTAAAATCTGAAACCTGAGACCTCTTTTGAATTCGTAATTCGTAATTGATGAGTCCGTTGCACGGACAGATCAAAAAGACTTTGTAATACGCTGTCGCACGGGAGCACCACTAATTACGCATTACGCATTAAGCATTACGCATTAGTCAAACAGTCCGTCCAGCGGGCGTATCGTCATCACGCCGCCGTCAATATCGGTCGATACTACGACGTCCGCTATAGCAGGGACAAGATACTCCCTGTCCGCGCCCTTTACCACATATACGTCATTAGCGCCGGTCTGCATTACGTCAGCTATCTCGCCGTAGACCTGCCCGGAGTCTGCGTCACGCACCTCCATGCCTATCAGGTCGGAGATGAAGTATGTGTCCTCGTCGAGCTCAAGGTCGTCACGGTGCATATAGAGCATTTTATTGCGCAGCTTTTCGGCGTCCTCGGGAGTGTCTACGCCCTCTATCTTCGCGATTACCGTGCTCTTGAACACCCTTGCGCGCTCAATTGCGACCTCGTCCTTGTTCTTGCCTAAAAACAGCCTGTCGAACTCGCACAGCAGCTCAGGGCTGTCGCAGTAGGGCATTATCTTGACCTCACCGCGTATGCCGTGCGTGGTAACTATTTTGCCTGCTTCAAGGAATTCTTTTTTCATATGTGCTCCTCTTATTTCAGCTCTATCGAGCTTAGCATCTGCTTTGTCACTTCGTCGGATTCACCGCGTATCATCAGAGTGTAGTATACTGCACCGCTGTTGTCCGGGTATATCGTGGCGGTCCAGTACGCGTAATTGACAAGGTCATTCTCCCTGCTCTGCGAGGCATAAGCCGTCCCGCCGCTGAGCGGGAGCTTCCACGAATCCTCCATTTTGTAGGCTTCTTCCTTGTTGTCCGCGAGCGTTTTGAATACCTTCCTGTCCCTGCCGCGCAGCTTCAGGCAGTCCTTCGAGGTGAGGACGTCCTTCTCGTACCACAGGATGTCCGCTGAGGGCTTGTATACCGACGGATACTCCGCCCCGACAGCTTTGAAGTAGCTGCGGTAGTCGGACTCGCTGAACTCGTCCTCCATGCCCCAGTTTTTGAGCAGCTCGCTGCTTAATCCGGCGAGCTCGGCATTGTCAAAGTCCATTATCATCACGACCTTGTCGCCGTCCCTGAGGATATGCTCCGTCGAGCCCTGTGAATAGCTTGACGGCACGGATATCTTCACGCTGCCGACGGTGTATGTCACGAAGTCAGACGGCACCTGCACCGCTGCGAACGTGGAAAGGCGGTCGTCGATGTGCTCGTATTTGTGCTTTACGCTTATGTAGGTGAAAAGTCCCGGGCAGAATATCACTATCGCCAGCCAGCCGACCAGCAGTATCCCGAGGACTATCCCGCCGATAGTCAGTGCTTTTTTCATTTTGATCTCCTATATCATTTGCTGCAGCGCGGAGCTGCTGTAAGGGCGGATATTATCCGCCCGTCAAATCCGAAAGAACAATAATGTAGGGGCGGGACGCCGGGTGATTCCCCACGGTGTGTGGAAACGTCACGCAGTGACAAAGGGGGTGGGCAGAGAAAAGCTGCGGCGTCCCCTACAGGTCAATTCTTCATCTCAAAGCTCTCGCCGAGGATATCCTTGTTCGCATTGAGGATAGGATCTACGCACTCGCTGAGGAATTCCTCCACCTGCTGCGGGCTCCTTCCTACGAAGTTCTCCGGCTTGAGCATTGCGTCGAGCTCGTCGCGGGTTATCTTGAACATCGGGTCGTTGACGATGAGCTCGCAGAGATTGCCGTCCCTGCCGTACATCTTTATCTCCTTCGCCGCGATCATCGAATACTCGCGGATACGCTCGTGCAGCTCCTGACGGTCGCCGCCCTTCTTTACGGCGTCCATCATGATGTTCTCGGTCGCCATGAAGGGGAGCTTCGCCATGAGGCGGCGGCGGACTATCTCCGGATATACCACCATGCCGTCGGTGACGTTCATCATGATGTTGAGGATAGCGTCAACGCCGAGGAATGCCTCCGCAATGGAGATACGCTTGTTCGCGGAGTCGTCGAGGGTCCTCTCGAACCACTGTGTTCCTGCGGTGAATGCAGGGTTCAGCACATCTATCATGACGTAGCGTGCGAGGGAGGTTATTCTCTCGCAGCGCATAGGATTGCGCTTGTATGCCATTGCGGACGAGCCTATCTGCGACTTCTCGCGGGGCTCCTCCATTTCCTCGAAGCTCTGGAGGATACGCAGGTCGTTGGAGAACTTGCTGCACGACTGCGCGATACCGCTGAGGACGGACAGCACCTGCGAATCTATCTTGCGGGAGTAGGTCTGTCCGGATACCGGTACTACGCTGTCGAAGCCCATTTCCTCGGCTATCATCTTCTCGAGCTGCTTGATCTTGTCGGTATCGCCCTCGAAGAGCTCCATGAACGAAGCCTGTGTGCCTGTTGTGCCCTTAGAGCCGAGCATTTTCAGCGTGGAGATACGGTACTCAAGATCCTCGAAGTCCATGAGGAGCTCGTTGAGCCAGAGAGTCGCTCTCTTGCCGACTGTCGTAGGCTGGGCGGGCTGGAGGTGAGTGTAAGCCATGCAGGGCATATCCTTGTACTCGCGGGCAAAGCGTGCGAGGTTGTTCATTACGTTTATCAGCTTGCGGCGGATTATGTTCAGTCCGTCACGCATGATGATGATGTCGGTGTTGTCGCCGACGTAGCACGATGTCGCACCGAGGTGGATTATGCCGGCAGCGTCCGGGCAGACCTTGCCGTATGTATAGACGTGCGCCATGACGTCGTGGCGGACCTCCTTCTCACGCGCTGCTGCGACCTCGTAGTCGATGTCGTCGATGTGCGCTTCGAGCTGGTCAACCTGCGCCTGTGTCACGGGCAGACCGAGCTTCATCTCGGCTCTTGCAAGTGCGACCCAGAGGCGTCTCCATGTGGTGAATTTCTTGTCGGCAGAGAAAACGTACTGCATTTCCTCGCTGGCATATCTTGTGCAGAAGGGACTTTCGTAGCTGTGTGTATTTCCGCTCATTTTAATAGCTCCTTTTATCTTGATTCGGCGTTCTTCCCGACGGAAGAACAGTTACACTATATTATAGCACAGTTTTCGGATTTAGTCAATCGCTGTGCTTACTACACGACCAGCGACCCTGCGCTGACTACGAAATATGCGACCGTCACCGGTCGCAGACACCTTTATGTGTTGCGGCGACAAGGGGACGCCTTCAGCTATGCATATAGCATTTTCTGCAAATCAAAGATTTGCGAAACTGCTTATCTTACAAGGCGACCCTTCGGGTCCAACCCCTCTGTCAGCTCCGCTGACATCTCCCCGCACTGCGGGGAGTCATCTCTCGAAAAGCGATTCACTGGATCGTTTTTCGATTCACCCCTTGCGAGGCGCCTTTCAGATAGTTTCGCTTCGCCTTAAAAAACAAAGCGAAGCGACCAGAGGCGCTGCCTCTGGACTCCGCCAAAGGGATAATAATCCCTTTGGAATCCCATTGCTTAATAGTCCCGTATGCTATGTACGAGTAGGGGCGTTGATGAGAGTGAGCGAGCGAAGCAAGCGGCAATGTGTCCGGGTGCGCGGGCTCCGCGCTTGACATTCATATACAATAATGTTATAATGTATTTACTATAAATTACGAAAGAGGTCTGAAAATGGCTAAGGATAAAAAACTTGTTTCTGAAATAACCTCTATGGACGAGGATTTCGCCCAGTGGTACACCGACATCTGCAAAAAGGCTGAGCTCGTCGAGTACACAAGTGTTAAGGGCTGTATGGTCATTCGTCCCTATGGGTACGCTATCTGGGAGAATATGCAGCGTATCCTCGACGGTATGTTCAAGGCGACCGGTCACGAAAATGTATGTATGCCGATGTTCATTCCCGAGAGCCTTCTCCAGAAGGAAAAGGATCACGTCGAGGGCTTCGCTCCCGAGGTGGCTTGGGTAACTCACGGCGGCAACGAAAAGCTCGAGGACAGACTCTGCGTAAGACCTACCTCCGAGACGCTTTTCTGTGAGCACTATGCAAATATCGTTCACTCCTACCGCGACCTGCCCAAGCTGTACAATCAGTGGGTAAGCGTTGTCCGCTGGGAGAAGACCACACGTCCGTTCCTCCGCTCGCGTGAGTTCCTCTGGCAGGAGGGTCACACTATCCACGCGACCGCTCAGGAGGCTGTCGAGGAGACCGAGCGTATGCTCAACGTCTATGCGGACTTCTGCGAGGGCTCGCTCGCTATGCCTGTAGTCAAGGGCAAAAAGACCGACAGCGACAAGTTCGCGGGAGCTGAGTCTACATACGCTATCGAGGCTCTCATGCACGACGGCAAGGCGCTTCAGGCGGGTACGTCCCACTACTTCGGCGACGGCTTCGCTAAGGCGTTCGACATACAGTACACTGACAAGGAAAACAAGCGCGTTTATCCCCACCAGACAAGCTGGGGCGTTACCACACGTCTCATCGGTGCAGTCATCATGACGCACGGCGACAACAGCGGACTTGTCCTCCCGCCGGCGGTAGCTCCGGTACAGGCAGTCATCGTGCCTATCGCTCAGCACAAGGAGGGCGTCCTCGAAAAGGCTGGGGAGATGTTTGAGAAGCTCAAGGCGCTCGGTATCCGCGTAAAGCTCGACGACAGCGACAACTCCCCCGGCTGGAAGTTCGCAGAGTACGAGATGAAGGGTGTCCCGCTGCGTATAGAGATCGGTCCTAAGGACATCGAGGCTGGTCAGTGCGTGGTCGCTGCCCGCTACAACGGCGAGAAGCAGACCGTTTCTATCGGCAATGACTTTGCTGAGCTCGGTGAGCTCGTCACAAGAATGCTCGACAAGGATATCCCGCAGGGAATGTTCGCGAAGGCTGCCGAGAACCGCGCCAACAGGACCTACGCCTGCACGACGCTCGACGAGATAACTAAGGCGCTCGAGGAAAAGGGCGACGGCTTCGTCAAGGCTATGTGGTGCGGCGAGGAGGCGTGCGAGGACGAGGTCAAGGAAAAGACCGGCGTCGGCTCGCGCTGCATACCGTTCGAGCAGGAGCAGCTCTCCGATAAGTGCGTCTGCTGCGGAAAGCCTGCTAAGTGCATGGTATACTGGGGCAAGGCGTATTGATTCGTAATGCGTGATTACGGTGTCCGCTTGAGTGGTCGGACATCAGTATTAGTTACCGAGCCTGAGATCATAGGCTCGGTAATTTTGTTCCGCGGTAAATATTTATCCGGATAAATTGGTATCCAGATGGTGATAATATGGCTTTTATCGGTTTATTGTTTGTATTGTTGAGCGCGGCCGCAATCGTTCTGATCATCGGAATAGCTCCCATTATTATCGGAACAGTTCTGTACAATAAGACAGAACATAAAAAATTAGGCATTGTTTTTAGAATATTCGGGTACATAACTCTGATCCCCTCGATCGTTATAAGCGTATTGGTGGCAATTATCATGTTTCATAGATCATGATCTGTTCCGGTAAGCATTATCAGCGGCTGGCTCACTCGTTTCCATATTACTAAAGAAGGTGATCCCTATAAAAACAGTTGAGATATTCACGGACGGTGCGTGCAGCGGGAACCCCGGTCCCGGCGGCTACGGCGTTGTGCTGCGCTTCGGGAACATCGAGAAGGAGCTCTCCGGCGGCGACCCGGCTACCACCAACAACCGCATGGAGCTGCTCGGCGTTATCACGGGCTTGTCCGCTCTGAAGGAGCCGTGCAGGGTCATTCTTACCACCGACAGCAAGTACGTTGTGGACAGCGTGACCAAGGGCTGGGTATACGGCTGGAAAAAGCGCGGCTGGATAAAGTCCGACAAGAAGCCCGCGCTGAACGTCGATCTCTGGGAGCAGCTCCTGCCACTCCTTGCAAAGCATGACGTGGAGTTCAACTGGGTGAAGGGTCATGCCGGTCACCCCGAGAACGAGCGCTGCGACCGCCTTGCGGTTGAACAGCGGGACAAGTATTCAAAATAACAAAAAGGGCGAAAGGGAACTTCCCTCCCGCCCTTTTTTCGTATCTGCTCACGAGCTGTAGATTATCGGCCGCAGCTGGATACCCTTCATAGCCGCCTCGAGCGCCTGCGGGATCATTGAGAATTCCGCGACGAGCGAGGCGGGCTTTTTTTCGGTGTCGTCCTGTAGCATCGGCACGAAATAATAGCTCTTCCGATTGAAAAGCTCCCCGATGTTCCGTGCCGAGCCGAGCAGCGAGTCGTTCGACGCTATCGCGAGCAGCACCGGCTTCCCCGCGCGCAGGTGGGATTTCACCGCCATGGTCACAGAGGTGTCCGTGACTGAATTTGCGAGCTTTGCGGCAGTGTTGGACGTACACGGTGCGACCAGCATGATGTCCGTCAGGGACTTGGGTCCTATGGGCTCGGCGTCCGTGATAGTCGTGATGACCTCCCGCGAGGCTATCTCCTGAAGCCGCGCGAGGTTCTCCTGCGCGGTGCCGAAGCGGGTGTCCGTGGAGGCGGCGTGCTCCGACATTACCGGGACGAGCTCCGCGCCCATTTCACGCAGTATCTCAGCCTGCCGGAACGCCTTTTCCAGCGTGCAGAACGAGCCCGTCACGGCAAATCCGACGCGCAGTCCGCGTATGATGTCACTCATCACCGTCACTCCTTTCCGCGAGAACGTCCGCGACCGTCTCGGCTATCATCTCGCCGGCAGTCACGGGGGCGGTCTTTCCGGGGAGACCCAGCGCCCAGACAGTGCGTCTGCCGAGCTGTGCAGCGGCGTCGAGGTCGATACCGCCCGGCTTCGAGGCAAGGTCGATGAAGAGCGTCTCCCGCGGGAATCTTTCGAGCAGCGCACGGTCGAATATCATGGCGGGGACGGTGTTGAAGACTACGCTAAAATCGGTCGGCATGGAGGACGTCCTGCATGAGCGCACACCCGCGATCCGAGCCTTTGCTTCGCCGCCTGCATTTCGCACTGCGACTGTCACCTCCGCGCCGAAGCCCTTAAGTATCCCCGCGAGCGCTGTTCCGATACGTCCCATGCCGACGATGAGCGCCTTCGACCCGCTGAGCGTGACCGGCAGCTCCTCCAGTGCGAGCTGCACTGCGCCCTCTGCGGTCGGGACGGCGTTTTTCAGGCTCAGCTCCTCGCGGGTCAGGTAGTCCGTCAGCCGGCAACCGGGGAAGTGCTCCGCAAGACGATCATCGACCTTCCCCGCGAACACCTCCGCGCCGTCCTTCAGCATTACACGGACTGTCCCGGGGGATATCTCCTGCGCGGTGCAGGGAGTGTTCAGCATTGCAGACTCGTTGAGCGGCGGGACCGGCAGGACCGCGAAATCGTAGCGGGCGGTCTCGTCCGTGGAGGCTGTGCGGAGGGAGAGGTCGTCGGGAATGAAGTCCCTGTCGAAGCCAAGCACCGATGTATCATAAACGCCGGAAAGCCGCGCCGCGCAGTAGAGCTGCCGCAGGTCGCCGCCGGCTATAAGTATTCTCTTTTTCATATTTTGCTCCAATCTGCCGAATGGCTGTTTTTTCCATTCCATTATATGACAGACTGCGGGATCGTGTGAGTGCGGCGCCGCTGCAGGTGCGTTCAGGAAGGTGCAGGGGACGACGTCCTCGACGCCCCACCAAAAAAGTCGTGTCCGCCGAAGCGAGCTCTGCGCTGGAAATATCTGCCGTGATTATATCCTCTCCTCCGGGCAATAATATCCATGAAGTTTTTGCTCAGGAGGCTGGATATGGCGTACAACAAGGTCGTTATCTCGGGGATAAACACATCAGAGCTCACCGTGCTCAGCGAGGAAGAGAAAATGCAGCTCCTCCGCGAGATACGCGATACGGGCAGCAAGTCCGCGCGGGACAGGCTCATCAAGGGCAACCTCCGCCTCGTGCTCAGCGTGATACAGCGCTTCACCGGCCGCGGCGAGGACGTGGACGACCTCTTCCAGATCGGCGTGGTCGGGCTGATAAAGGCGATCAACAACTTCGACCTCACAAAGGAGGTGCGCTTCTCAACGTACTGCGTGCCGATGATTAGCGGTGAACTCCGCCGTCACCTCCGCGACTACAGCCACGTAAAGGTCAGCCGCTCCATGCGCGACCTCGCGTACAAGGCGATACAGGCTAAGGAGCACCTCACGGCGGAGCTTGGACGTGAGCCGAACATCGACGAGATAGCCGCCGAGACCGGAGAAAAAAGGTCGGAGGTGGTCATCGCGCTCGAGAGCATCAGCGACCCCGTTTCGCTCTACGAGCCCGTATTCTCCGACTCCGACGACACACTCTACATCATGGACCAGATCGGCGACCGCAACGACGTTGACAGCTGGCTGCAGGAGATGTCCATTCGCGAGGCGATACGCTCCCTCGGCGAGCGCGAACGGAATATCCTCTACCTGCGCTTCCTGCGAGGGAAGACTCAGGTAGAGGTGGCGAGGGAGATCGGTATTTCGCAGGCGCAGGTCTCGCGCCTCGAGAAAAGCGCGATCGAAAAGGTCAAAAACGGCGGGGACATCTGAGCGCAGCGCTTGTTATGCCACATAAGGTGCATGAAATGCCGGCTTAGATATAAACGCGGCGAATAATGTCCGAGCGATAATACTTTGAGTAAATCCAGATTTGTTCAAATCGGAGAATTTTTACAGCATAATATACAAATCCGCGAAAACCTCTTTTAAAATATGGAATAATATGCTACAATTAATGTGAATCAATATTGACCGAAAGTATAAAAGGAGGTGTCCGATATGACCGCAATTAAGCTCAGAGCTGTCCGTGTTTTTGCCGCTGTCTTCACTGCTGCCGTAGTGTTCATGTGTGCATTCGGCACTTCCATGCGCTCGGTGGGAGTCGAGGACACCGTCGAGAATAAAAAGGAGCTCGCCAAGGAAATGACGCTCCTCATCAACGAGGAGCGCGCTGCGAACGGCGCCAAGCCGCTCTATCTCGTGCCGTATCTCTGCGACTGCGCTAACGTCCGCGCACGTGAATGCATTTTCCGCTTTGACCATACAAGAAACGAAAACGAGGACTTCGCAACTGTCATCGACACGAACCTCGTCCCCTATGCAGTTGCTGCCGAGAACATCGCAGCTGCTTCAAGCACAGCGAAGGGCACGTTCGATCAATGGATGGGCTCTGAGACCCACCATGATGCCATGCTGAACCCCTGCTATACCCACATCGGCGTGGGCGTCTGCTATGAGCCCAACAGCGATTACGGCTGGTACTGGGAGATACTTCTCGTCGAGTGCGACAATGAGCTGCAGGGACAGGAAGTCCCCGTCCGGTACGACGTCGTACCTGAGTGTGCCGGAGACATCAATGGCGACAGCGAGGTAAATAACTTCGATCTGATTTGTCTGCGCCAGTATTTCGCAGGCTACTACCAGATGAACGAGCTCCAGCTCGATGCGGCTGACCTCCTCGTGGACGGCAGTGTCACTTACCTCGACGCACAGGTGCTTCAGGGGTACATACTCGGCAAGTACACCACTCTGCCGATGACTTTATCCGACCTGATGTGACAGGTACTTATCCAAGGTAACGAAAAGTGTTGAAATAAAAAGGTGTGTTCATGGGTACTGCCGCACGTTGTGTGCGGCAGTGCTTTTTGTATAAAGAAAAGCTCCCCTCGCGGGGAGCTCTGCGTTTTATTATTCGATACCGGAAACCGTGAAGTCTACTTCAACAGTTGTCCACTCCTTCTCGAATGCGTTAGTGTCGATGATAGTTGCAGCGTAGCCGCCGTCTGCGGTAACTGCGCCCGAAGCATCGTGAGCGTCCTCGGGGAGAGATGTTACCCACGGGTTGTAGATGTTGGAGCGCATATCACTGAGCTCGTCCTCTGTGTATGCGTCGTCAACGCAGGTGAAGCTCTTCGCTGTGAGCGGGATATCCTCGCCGTCGATCCTGATAGCCGTGATGTCGATGGACATATTCGGATAGAGCGTAGCACCGCCGCGAACGAGCACTGCGGAAAACGAAAGTCCGA
>JAFRXR010000168.1 GCA_017443395.1 Ruminococcus sp.
CGATACGCTCGCTCTCGTCACGAACGCTCGAAAGGGAGTCCGCGAGGAAGCCGCTCCGGACGGTCATCAGCTCGCGCAGACCTGTGTCCGCAGAGGCTGGAGAAATGATCCAGCGGTCGCTGAAAAAGGGCGAAACAGCGAGGAAAAGTCCCGCTCCTGCGATGATGTCGAGCATAGCCTCACCGCTCCCCGGGCTCACCCCCATGACCGACTGCGATGCGAGACAGATCGCAGTGAAAGCTCCCGCCGCCGACACGCTCCTGCGTCTGCGGAGGTACCCGGCAGCAAGCCCCGCAGCGGGGAGTAGTACGACCGACAAACCGCATGAAACAGAGGAAAGGAACGCCCCGCAGGCGGTCAGAGAACCTATCGTCACTCCCCCGCCGGCACCGTAAAAATAGGCTGCGGTGAGGGTCGCGGCAGCTCCGAGGACGACCCCTGCATTCACCGCGGTGACGGCTGCCGTGCACAGCGAAGCCGCAAAGACTGTGTACACGAGCGCGTGATACAGACCCGAGATGCCTCGCAGATCGACCGCCCGGGAGGTCTGTATGCCGGTCAGGAGCGCCGATATGCAGTAGGCTGTAAGTGCCGAAACACCGGCGTATACGAGATAGAACGGCAGCTTGTACATCAGCTCCCCGACGACCGCCGAAACAGCCGTCCCTGAAATGAACGTCCCGAGCGCCGTGAACGCCGCACACGAGCGCGGGTCATTGCGGTCCTCGAAGAACATTTTCAGAATGACAACGAGGAGCATCGCGGCGTGCTTGACGATGAGTCGTCCGACTGTCCGGCGGACTATGCTCCGCACTGCCGCACCTGTGAAAACCGCTGCTGCGAGCGGGAGCGGAAGTGCTCCGCACAGCGAAATATCGACAAATGAAGCCGCTCCCGCAACGGTCGTCCCGCACATCACATATCCGCCCGCGAGCGACAGCGCGAAAGCTGCGGCATTGAGCGCGCCGGGGTTTTTTTTCACGTTCATGTCCATTCCTCCAGTCATCAGATACGATACATTATAGCACGTCCGGCGGGCGGAATTTGTCGGAATCATGGGGGAAAACTTGTGTTTTTTAACTGTGTGCGACCGGTGACGGTCACACGTCATTAAAGACGTCGTCGCATAATAAAAAAACAGGACAGCCAGCGCCGTCCCGTTTTGTGACTAAATTAGAATTTTTGTGTCATGCCGTGACCAAAAGCTTCCGCGAAAACGCCTTAAGCTCATCAAGTGTCAGCGACTCCAGACGCGCAGACTCAGGCAGTCCCAACGTCCGCAAAGCAGCGTAGACAGGCTCTTTCCCGATACCTAGCTGCGACGACAGCGCGTTCGCGGCGGTCTTGCGTCTCTGCGAGAAACCTCCCCGCACGACCCTGAAAAAGAACCTCTCCTCCTCGGAGGGAAGCTGCCCCGAAGGGTCCGGATCTATGCGTATCACCGCAGAATCCACGTTCGGCGACGGCATGAAGCACCCGCGCGGGACGTTGAACAGCTTCCGCGCCGTGCCGTAATAGTTCACCGCGACCGTTATCGCGCCCGAGTCGCGCGAGCCGACCTCCGCGCACAGCCGCTGCGCCGCCTCCTTCTGCACCATGACCGTGATCGACCCCAGCGGCAGTCCGCTCTCGAGCAGCAGCATGATGACCGGCGACGTGATGTAGTACGGCAGATTCGCGCACACAGCGACGTTAAGCCCAGAAAATTCGGTCTCTATCAGCTTCGCGAGGTCGCACTTCATGACGTCCTCGTTGTATATTTTTATGTTTGGAAATCCCGCGAGGGTCTCGTCGAGAATGGGCAGCAGGCGCTGGTCGATCTCGACCGCCGCGACCCTGTCCGCACGCTTCGCGAGCTCCGCTGTCAGGACGCCGATACCCGTGCCGATCTCGAGTACTCCCCAGCCCGGGGCAGCGTTGCCGTTTTCGGCTATTTTCGGGCACACAGTGGGGTCGATGATGAAGTTCTGCCCCAGTCCCTTCGAGAAGCTGAACCCGTGCCGACCGAGCAGCTCGCGGATATCCCTGATGTTCGTCAGCTCCATGGTCACTTCACCCAATGACGCTCTTTCTGCGAAAATTCAGACTTTTTGGCGTCATTCATGATCTCGATGTCCTTGACGAGGTAGTCCGCCGAGCGGTATGCGTGCTGGAAATCCATGTCGGCAAAGTGGAATTTCAGGTCTACGAACTCGCCGTCGATCGTGATGTCCAGACCGTTTATCTGCCTGCCGGCGTACTTTTTCTGACCGTAGGCGATGTACTCGTCGATCTCTTTTCTGCTCAGCTCACCGCCGGAAACGTTTATCTTCATACCTTACCTCCGTTCATTTTTGCGATGACAGCCTCGGCGCACTTCATTCCGTCCACCGCCGCCGAAACTATCCCGCCTGCGTGTCCAGCGCCCTCGCCGCACGGGTAGAATCCCGCTATATCGGGCGATTCGAGGGCACTGTTTCTCTCTATCCTGACCGGCGAGCTGCTTCTGCTCTCGATGCCGGTCAGCACAGCCTCGGGGTCGTCGAAGCCCCTCAGCTTTTTTCCCATTTCGATAATTCCGTCCCGCAGCGCCTCACAGACGAACTCCGGGAGGTACTCCTCGGGCGGAGCAAGCCTTACTCCCGGCTTGTACGAGGGACGGACTTTTCCCAGTTTTCCGGGCTTTCTGCGTTCAAGGAAGTCCCCGACCGTGACCGCAGGGGCGCGGTAATCCGAACCTCCCGCAGTGAACGCCCTCTCCTCGAGCTCACGCTGGAGATACATTCCCGCGAGCGGGTGGCTGCTGCCGAAGTCCCCGGGACCGATGCCAACGAGCAGCGCACTGTTGGAATTTTCGGCGTCCCGGGCGCTGCAGCTCATGCCGTTGACCGCGAGCCGTCCCTCCTCCGAAGCCGCCGCCATGACGTACCCGCCCGGGCACATACAGAACGTGTACAGCGACCGCCCCGAGGGCAGGTGGACAGCCAGCTTGTAGGACGCCGCCTTCAGCGCCGGGTGACCCGCAAAACCGCCGTACATAGCCTTGTCAATGTCCTCGCGCCGGTGCTCGATACGCACCCCGACGGAGAAATTTTTCTGCGACATCGTGACGTTTTTGCTGTGGAGGAGCTCGAAAACGTCGCGGGCGCTGTGTCCTGCCGCGAGAATGAGATAGTGCGAATCTATGGCGTGGCTGCCGTGCGAGTCGGTGTAGAAAATGCGCGAGATACAACCGTTTGCGAGCTCATACCCCGTAAATTTTGAGTTGAACCGAACCTCCCCGCCGAGCGCGATGACCCGCTCACGGAGGTTCTTCACGACCTCCCGCAGACGGTCGGTGCCGATGTGCGGCTTGGCGTCGGTGAGAATATCCTCAGGGGCGCCGAATTCCGCGAATCTGCGCAGTATCCAGCCGATACGCCCGTCGCTTATTCCTGTGTTGAGCTTGCCGTCGGAGAACGTCCCCGCGCCGCCCTCGCCGAATTGTACGTTGCACTCGGGGTCGAGCGGACCGCCGTTCCGGAAGGTCTCGACCGACCTCACACGGGTATCGACGTCCGCGCCGCGCTCAAGGACTATCGGCTTAGCGCCGGACATCGCCAGAACGAGCGCCGCGAGCATACCCGCGGGTCCGAAGCCGACTATCACAGGTCGCTCCGAATGGCTTGAAACAGGCGTTATCTCGTACTCCGCCGGCTCATGGCGGACAGCATTTTTCAGGTGCCTGAGCAGCTTTTCCTCGCCGCGCGCCTCGATGTCGAGCGACAGTATGAAGTGTACGTCGGACTTTCTCCGCGCGTCCACGGACTTCCTCGCGAGGCGGACGGACTTAATATCATTTCCGGCTATTTTAAGCCTTTTCTCACACAGTCCCCGCAGGTCGGAGAAGTCCTGCGAAAGCTCCGCCCGGACACCGCTCACGCGGATCACCGGCGGGCTCCTTTCAGCGAATCAGCGGCATTTGCGCCCGCTTTTTGTCCCGACGCCCACGCCCATTGCAGGTTGTAGCCGCCGCAGTCGCCTACGACGTCCAGCACCTCGCCGCAGAGCCAGATACCCCTGTGCAGCCGCGAGCGGAGGTCGTCATCTACGTTTTCTGCCGAAATACCGCCCATTGTCGCCTGTGCGCCCTTCCACGGAGCGCAGCCCGACACCGGGAATCCCAGCGACTTTACGCACCTCGTCACGGCGCTCAGCTCCGGCTCGGAAAGTGAGCCGAGAGGGTCGCTCAGAGGGCGTGAAACAGCCTTTTTCGCGAGGTAGAGCGCGAGCGGCTTCGCGAACATTCCCATGAGCAGCTCCGAGACCTCCCCGCGCGGACGGAGAGTGCATACAGACCGAAGATACGCCGTTATCTGCTCCTCGAACATATCCGGGGCGAGGTCGGCGCAGAGGGTCAGCCTGCCCTCGTGCTCCGCGAAAAGGTACGCCAGACTGAACACGCAGATGCCCGAGATGCTGTCCTCGTTGAACTGTATCTCGCCGGACTCGCTCCCCAGCAGCTTTGTGCCGGAATATGCCGAAATACTGCCCCTTGCGCGGACTCCCTTCAAGCCCTTCAGGAGCTCCGGGGAGACCCTCAGCGGCGCGACCGCGGGACATATCTTCGCGGTCTTGTAGCCCATTTCGCGCAGTATCCGCATGACCGAGCCGTCGGTGCCGTGCTGCGGGGAGGCGTACCCGCCCGCCGCGATGACGACCCTGTCCGCCATGACCTCGTCACCCGCCGCAGACCCCATAACATAGCCGTTCACATACTCCACGACTGATCTGACGTCAAAGCCGCAGACCTCCTTCACGCCCAGCTCGAGAGCCGTTGTGCGGAGGGCGTTCAGGACAGTCGCCGCACTGCCGCTGCGGGGGTAGATACGTCCCTGCGGGTCAGCCGTGCAGAGCACTCCCATGCCCGCAAAATAGGTCTCCGCGGGCTGTGCGGAGGTGATGACGCTCACCGCGTCCACGGAGTCGTGGTAGTGCTCGCGGGAGATATTTTTATTGCCGAGATTGCACCTGCCGTTGCCGGTCGCAAGTATCTTGCTGCCGACTCTCGCGCCGCGCTCGAGAATGAGCACATCGGCGTCGGGACTGGTGCGTTTAGCGCTTATCGCCGCGGACAGACCCGAAGCTCCGCCGCCGACGACCGCAATGTCAGTTTTTACCATAGTTCAGCCTCCGTTCTGCTCGGGGACGAGGTCCATGACCACGACCTCCGGGCGGTTGTTGAAGCGCACAGGTGCCGGTGATACGCCGATCCCCGACGTTATGAACATAGTCCCGCCGTCGTAGTCGAAGAAGCCCTTGTCAAAGACCTTCTCCCCGTTCCATTCCGGCAGGAGGGTGCTGGAATCGGGGTCTATGAGGGGACCCTTGCCGAACGGCAGCTGGACCATTCCCCCGTGGGTGTCCGCACAGAGGGTGAGCTCAGCGCCGAACCTTGCAAAAGCGCTGTAATTCGGGATATGAGCGAGTACGATATTGAAGCAGTCGTCACGGAGCGTGAACTCGTTGGCGAGGTCGAAGGTGTCTGTGTAATGGACGTTGTCGATACCCATGATGTGGAGGCGGTTTCCGCTGATCTCGACCGTCTCCTCCTGATAATTCATGAGGTGGGCGCCGATCTCGGTGAGCTGCGCCTTGTACTCGGAGTCGGTGTCGTGCTCGCCGGTGACATAGTAGACCGGATATCCGGCGGAAATGATGTCCTCGGTGAGATTTATCGGTATCTGTATGCGGTCCCACTCGCTGTCGCGGGTGTACATATCCCCGAGCACGATGACGAGGTCGGGGTCAGCCTTCTCGATACGGCGGACTATCCTGCGGTTTGAGATACCGTGCTTTGTGGCGTGCTGGTCGGCGATAATGCATAGTCGCATGGGGGATCTTATCTTCCCCGACGCGACCTCGACCTGCACTGTCCTGAGGGTGTAGTTGTTGAACCACCAGACGAAGACCAGCACGAGGAGGACGGTCAGCAGTCTGCGGAGGTGCTTTCTGCGTCTGCGTCTGCCGCGGACGAGGTCTGCGTGGTCGGTGTCGAACTGCTCGCTGAAGACGGGCTCAAGCTCGTCCTCGGCGGCGTAGTCAAAGGTCTCGTGATCTTCCATTTTGTTCTCCGTTTTGTTTCTGCAGGTGTTTTTATCTTTAGCAATGTGATTCCAAATGGTACAGGTACCCTTTGGAATCCCTTTGCTGAATAGTTCTGTATGCGATGTACGAGTAACGTCCTCAATGAGAGTGAGCGAGCTTGCGATCGGCAACGTGTCCGCCAGCGCGGGCTCCGCACATTCCGATTTTATTTCATGTGTACATCGAGCTGCGGGAAGGGTATCTCGATACCGTTCTCATCAAACGCCGATTTTACGGCTTCGACCATGTTGTACCGCGCGGTGAACCAGTCCTCGTTCTTCGCCCACACGAGCACGTCTATCGACACAGAGCTGTCGTTGTGGGAACGCATCCTCACGATGGGCTTGGGGTCGGTAAGTATGAGCTTATCCTGTGCTGCTGCGCCGAGAATGACCTCCCGCGCCTTTGTGTAGTCGGCGGTGTAGCTGATGTCGAAAACAAGGTCGATACGGCGGGTCGGGCTCTCGGTGTAGTTGATGACCTTAGCCTCGGAGACCTTGCCGTTCGGGATAAAAACGGTCTTGTGGTCGGGCGTGACTATCTTCGTGTAGAGAATGCTTATCGACTCGACCACGCCCACTGTCCCGTCGAGCTCGACCATGTCCCCCGCCACGAACGGCTTTGAGAAGAGGATTATGAATCCTCCGCAGAGGTTCGACAGGCAGGTCTGGAGCGCAAGGCTGACTGCAAGTCCGGCGGCACCGAGTATGGTGATTATCGACGACATCGGCACCTTCAGGACGGTCAGCGCCATGATGAGCACGACCATATACAGCATTATGCGTATCAGAGAAACGAGGAAGCTGCGGGCTGCGCCGTCGATGTTAGAGCGCTTCATGGAGCGCGTGAGGAGGCGGGTCAGGAGCTTCACTATGACGACGCCGATGATGAATATCACAACCGCCATTATCAGCGAAGGGAGCACTCCCCTGAGGTAGCGTCCCGCGGAATTGAACACGGAGGCGGTGTGGCTCACCTGTTCCTGAATGGTCTCATAGGTGGTCTCCTCGGAGGGAGCCTCGGAAGCCTCGGCGGGAGCGGTCTCCTCGTCGAATCCGGTAGAGAGCTCCTGTGCGGCAGCTGCGAGCTCAGCGTCAGTCATCGAATCACCTCTTGCATAGTTTTATCTATCTTGTTATTATAACATATCTTCGCGGAAAGGTCAATATTTTTATGTGAGACCGACCTGTGCGAAGGCACAGATTTGAGTAAATATATAAAATTAATTCCCGGGTGTTGCAATCCGGGAACAGATATGGTAAAATAATTGTGTTGTGTTCCAATAGCTCAGCAGGATAGAGCGACCGCCTCCTAAGCGGTAGGTCGGAGGTTCGAATCCTCTTTGGAACGCCAGCAGCGTCCTGCGTTTCCAGGGCGCTTTTTTTGTTCCGACGAACGCAGAAAATGTGTGGAACGAATTTGTAGGGGCGCATTCCGTGCGCCCGCGGATAAAGGTATTGTACGGCGGCGATAATGTACAGGACGCCGCAAGGGTGTTCCATACACCAAAGGGACAACCTCCCGGCGGAAGGGCTATGATATTATGCCGGCTGCCCCTCCGCCGTGCGGTTTTCCCTTTGGGAATCCTTTTCCCCTCGCCACCTCCCCGCCGCAGGTCTTCTTTCTTCGCGAACACCTCCGGTGTCGCTGGCGAGGTCATCGCGTGAACCGTGGGTCGATGCAGGCATCGACCCCTACACCCTGACACCTGATACCTGACACCTAAAAAGGACGACCTCACGGCCGCC
>JAFRXR010000169.1 GCA_017443395.1 Ruminococcus sp.
CAGGTGCAGGCTAACAGCATTCTCGCCTCCACAGGCAAGGGCGTGGCTGAGATATTCAATTACGTCCGCGACCACAACAAGTACAAATACATCGAGGATACCAAGTCCCTCGCGACTATCGAGTCGCTCGGCTGGTCCTCGTTCGCACAGTACGCTCTCAACAACAGATACGTTGTGTGCTACTACTTCGCAGCTATAACTGATCTTCTCTTCCAGCAGGCGGGCTACCAGACGAGGATCATCTACGGCACAGGACGCGGCGACGGCGACCACTACTGGAATCAGGTAGTCATCAACGGACAGTGGGTGAACTACGACACCTGCAACGGCTATTACGGCGTGTCGGACGATTACCTCAAGTCCCAGAACTACACATGGTATAAGTGCGTTTATGCAAAGTTTTTCTGATAAAAAGATATGGAGGATAATAAAATGAAAAGAAAGATCGCAGCTATCATGGCTTGTGCAGCAGTATTCGCAGCTGCCGCAGCTTCGTGCGGGAGCGACGAGGACAAGGGCGGCACATCAGTAACACTCAATGTTAACAGCCAGGCAGAGTCCACCGAGGCAGCCTCCGGCGAGGAGCAGTCCGAGGAGACAAAGCCCGCCGAGGAGAAGTCCGAAAAGACCGAGGAGAAGTCCACCGAGGCTAAGGAGGAGGAATCCACCGAGGCAGACGAGGACAAGACCGAGGAGAATACCGAGAGCGACGGCAATAGCGAGGAGCAGACCGAAGCTCCCACAGAGGCGGAGACAGAGGCTCCCACAGAAGCCCCCACTGAGGCTCCCGTACAGCAGCCGGCAGCGTCCGGCTACAGCTTCAGCTTCGGCGATCTGCTGAGCAGCTCGGCTATATCCGCGCTCGGAACTCCCAGCTACAAGGGAACAAGCGCCGCCTGCACCAGCAGCGGCAGCGACATCACTGTATATCAGTACAGCGGACTGGAGGTACAGTCCTTCGACAACGGCGGCTCCGAGGCTATCTGCTCTATCGTCATCACCGGCAGCGGCTATTCCGCCGGCGGCGTGACAGTCGGAAGCTCCCGCGACGCTGTGGTTTCCGCATTCGGCGGCGACGGCTCGTTCTACTCCG
The DNA here is from genome assembly GCA_017443395.1 of Ruminococcus sp. Taxonomy (GTDB): domain Bacteria; phylum Bacillota; class Clostridia; order Oscillospirales; family Ruminococcaceae; genus Ruminococcus. Next base: position 1,094 of record JAFRXR010000169.1, read on the forward strand.
ACGGCGACAAGGAGCTCACGTTCTCCTACAGCGGGGACACCGTATCCCAGATCGAATTCTACTATCCGGCATAAGGAGGAGCTGTCTTGGTATTCAGCAGTCCGGTATTCCTCTTTATATTCATGACGTCGGTATTCGTGCTCTACCGCCTGATACCGACCATTACCGCAAAAAACGTGCTGCTGCTGATATTCAGCATAGCATTCTATACCTACGGCGAACCGAAGGCAGTCGTGCTCATGCTCATCTCGATAGCGATGAACTACTGCTTCGGTCTCGCGATGAAGAAGGAAAACAAGGCGCGCAAGCCCGTGCTGGCGCTCGCGGTCATCGCTAACCTCACGATGCTCGGGATATTCAAGTACGCAGGCTTTGCGGCTGATATGCTCAACAGGCTCCCGTTCGTGACGGTCAGCGTGCCGCGCATCGCGCTGCCTATCGGCATTTCCTTCTACACCTTCCAGGCGATGTCCTACGTCATCGACGCCTACAAGGACCCGAAGTACATACAGCGCAATCTCTATAAGCTGGCGCTGTACATAACCTTCTTCCCGCAGCTCGTGGCAGGACCTATCGTCAAGTACTACGATTTCGCAGACCAGATCGACCGCCGCACCACCACCCCGGAAATGACCGCGCAGGGCATACGCCGCTTCATCGTGGGACTTTCCAAGAAGCTGCTCATCGCGAATACCATGGCGCTCGCCGCGGACTACGTCTACGGTCTCGGCACAGACGGGCTCTCCATGGGACTTGCATGGCTGGGCGCGGTGTCGTATTTATTCCAGATATTCTTCGATTTCAGCGGCTACAGCGATATGGCTATCGGACTGGGCAAAATGTTCGGCTTCACGTTCCGCGAGAACTTCAACTATCCCTACATCTCGCAGTCCATGCAGGAATTCTGGCGCCGCTGGCACATCAGCGTGTCAACATGGTTCAAGGAGTACCTGTACATACCCCTCGGCGGCAACCGCAGGGGAAAGGTGCGCACGGCGCTCAACAAGCTGGCAGTTTTCTTCTGCACGGGCTTGTGGCATGGTGCGAGCCTTAACTTCATCGTCTGGGGACTGCTCAACGGCGCCTTCATGATGCTTGAATCCTACGGCATACTCAAGCCCGCCAATTGGCTGAAGCCGTTCCGCCACGTCTACGCAGTGCTCGTGACGCTGCTGGCGTTCGTGTTCTTCCGCGCGGACGATCTCCCCACGGCTTGCCGGTTCATCGGGAAGATGTTCAGCTTCTCGGGCAGCAGCGCACAGACCTCCATGCTGCTCAGCCAGCTCACCCCGATGTATCTCATCATGCTCATGCTCGCGGTGATCTTCTCCACGCCTGTGGTAAAGGTCATCGGGAAGAAGCTCAGCGCCGGAAAGGGCGCGGCAGCCGGCGAGGTCTGCTCCTACGCGGTATCGCTCGTGCTGCTCGCGGTGTGCATACTCACGCTTTCGTCCGCGAGCTATAACCCGTTCATCTATTTCAGGTTTTAGGAGGTGCGGGCGTGAAAAAGAATATACTTTACTGTGCCTACTGCGCGGTATTCGCGGCAGTCTGTGCACTTCCCGCGGCGCTGACGCCATTCGTCACGGCTGACGACAACAAGGAAAAGCGCGAGCTCGCTCAGCTCCCGAAGCCGGTAACGGACGGGAAGCTCAATTTCGATTACTTCGACGAATTTGACAGCTGGTTCGCGGAGCATTTCGCGTGGAGATCAAAGCTCGTCACCGCCGACGGTATACTGAAAGCCACAGTGTTCGGCACATCGCCCAACAGCGACGTCATAGCCGGCACGGACGGCTGGCTCTATTACGGCGAGACCGCCGACGATTTCCTCAACATCAATACGCTCTCTGACAGGGGAGTGAGCAATATCCGGCATAACCTACAGCTCCTCAGCGGCTACTGCGAGGCGTGCGGCGCGGACTTCATCTTCACCGTCGCGCCGAACAAGAACTCGCTCTACCCGGAGCATATGCCGTTCAACTACGTCGAGTCCGCCAACGAGGGCAACTACGAGCTGCTGGCGGAGAGCCTCGCGGATGCGGACTGGTTCTGCGACCTCAAAGCGGCGCTCCTCGCGGCTGACTCGAATATCCCCCTCTACCACAAGGAGGACACCCACTGGAACAGTCTCGGCGCCTACGTCGGACATCTCTCCCTCATGGGCGCACTCGGTCATGAGACCTGCCCCGCAGGGAACTGGACTACCTGCAATGACCGTCAGGGCGACCTCGCCGCGATGATCTATCCGTCCGCAAAGGCTGACGATATGCAGGTCTACAGCGACTATGTCCCGCAGTACACCTACCTCGGGCACTTCCGCAGCTTCGACGACGTCACGATACGCACCTCCTGCGAGGGCAAGAGCGGCTCGCTGCTGATGTACCGCGACTCCTACGGCGAGGCGATAATCCCGTTCATCGCGGAGTGCTTCTCCTCGTGCGAGTTCACGCGGAACGTCCCCTACCAGACCGGCAGCATAGCCACCGGCGCGGCGGATACCGTGATACTCGAGATAGTGGAGAGGAATATCCCAAACCTACAGAAATACGCCCCTGTAATGCCCGCGCCGGAGGCTGACATCAGCTCCGCGGACGTTCAGGTGCAGACCGCAGCCCCGCTCATAAGGGCAGAGCAGGCGGGAATGTACACCCACATTTACGGCGAGATACCGGAGCAGTGGGTGAACGGCAGCCCCGCGGTGATATACGTCACTGTCGGCGGCACGACATACGAGGCATTCAGCTGCTTCGAGGATAAGCTGCTCGGGCGCGAGGGCGAGACCTCGGACAACGGCTTTTCGCTGTATATCCCCGCAGACGAGGATATCAGCACAGACGACATAACGATAACCGCGGTCGGTCCGGACGGACGCGCGGCGGCAAATAAGTAAAAGGTTGTGATTTGAATGAAGATCATGAAGATAACAGCGGCACTGCTCACTGCGGCGAGCCTTGCTGCTGCACCTGCAAGCACCTATGCGGCGGAGGCTCCCGATGTTGAGACTTCGACCGTAAAGGTCGAGCCGGTCTACAAGGAATTCAACGAGCTCGAGGTCGGCGGCGGTTTCATAGTGCGCCTGCACACCGGCGCGGAGCTGAACGTTAAGGTGGACTTCGATTCCCCGGAGGTCACAAATGAGCCGTACTACAGCTATGACATCACAGACAGCAGGATCTACGGCTTTGAGGTCGAGGGAAGGACAAATACCCTCGATGACTACCGCTACTATCATCTTTCGCTTACTGCGAAGAACGACGACGGCGTCGAGTCCGAGACCTATAAGGAGACCTTTGAGTTCCCCGACATCAACGACTCTCCGGACGGCGGTGTGGCTTATGCCATTCTGGTCGATGTTAGCAGCGAGCCCGGCGAGGCTGTTGAGGTGGAAAAGGAGGAGCCCGAGACAGTAGACGGCGGTATCGTTTTTTGCTACCGTGTGACCTTCCGCATCTCAGACTTCGTCCTCGGCGACGTCAACAGCGACGGACTTATCGACGGCGCAGACGCTTCCGCGATACTTGTCGAGAATGCCGCTGTGGCTGACAACTCGGGCACGTTCACGGACGTACAGAAAAAAGCCGCCGACATCAACGGCGACGGTCTGGTCGATTCCGCGGACGCCTCGCTGATACTCGCGTACAACGCCTACGCGGTCGATAACGGAACGCTCTCCATAGCGGAGTGGTTCGCAGCTGACAATGCATAAAAACACCGCCTGTGGTCATGTGACCGCAGGCGGTTTGCTTTTGCTTTACATAATTGGTTTTTCTGTGAGCAGCTGTCTCATCAGACAGAGGTCGAGGATATCGAGCACGCCGTTCTGGTCGAGGTCGCCGAGCTCCCAGTTCTTGATACCGTGGTCGGGCTGACCGAGCAGCCACTTCTGCATCGCGACAACGTCCGCGATATTGAACTCGTAGTCCATATTCACGTCGCCCGGGACGAGATCGTGTATCAGCGGGGAGCGGTCGTCCTTGATGACGAGCACGGAGTAGTTCACGCAGTTCGCGGACTGACCGTTCGTGCCGAGGTTGACTTTTTCGCCCTTGTCAACAGAGCGGGCGTAGATCATCATCGTCACGTCGTTGGAGGTCTCTGCTGTAAGACCGGTCGGGTCGTAGTCACTGAGCCAAGCCGGAGCCGCCGTCACTCTTGTATCCATAAGGACGAAAACATAGATGTCATCGCCCGCGGTGAATGTCGCGAGATCCGAGTCGGTGTACTTTGAATCGCAGGCAGTGAGTATCTGCTCCGCGCCGGTCAATGCGTCGGGGAGCTGTGTGTAGGTGAAATCGCGGTCGCCGAAGATAGTGCTTCCGACTGCCGCATTATAGCCGATAGACCACTTGTCAGCAGTAGTCTCGTCGGAGACCGTCAGCTCCTTGACGAGCACACCATTCAGCGGAAGTCTTGCGGGCTCGAGTATCCAGTCCTGACAGTTCGCGCCGTTGACCTCCCACTCCTGCACGTTCGCGCCGGAGGAGGTGAGACCGTCCTTGATCTCGACAGCTGAATTTTCGCCGGAAACGCGGGTGCGTATCTTGTAGGAGCCGTCGCCGTTGGCAGTGAGCATGAACTGCTGGTTGGTGCCGCCGTTGAACTGGTAGATGTCGATATTAGTGCCGTTGTCAGCCTTTTTGCCGGCAACGTCGAGGACGTAGGCATCGCCGCCGCCGAGAGCGGAGTAGAGGTAGTAGTAGCCGTCGCCCGCGGAAACGAGCTTCCATACGTTATGCGCCGCAGGAGCGTCCTGCCCCCACTGCTGAACATTCGCGCTGTTCTCGGCAGCCGCATTCGCGACCTCCATGTACAGACCGCTGTTGACGTTCTTTATCATGTAGGTGGAGCCGTTGGTGAACTCAGCCGCGACAGGACCGCTCGGAGCCTCGGTGTACGCCGACGCCGGAACGCCCTTTGTACCGTAGCGCAGGTACATCATGCTGTCCTTGGAGCTCTGGCAGCCGCTGTAGCTGGTCGTATAGCCGGCGACCTCGCTGGCGTTCTTCCTTATATAAGTGTAGTTGCTGTTTGCCTTCCATGTGCCGGTCTGCGCATACGAGGGATTGCTCGCGGTGCCGTCGCCGGCGTAGAGACGCTTTGCAGTGCCGTCGGTCGCGGAGCCGCTGTCGAGGAAGTACCCGAGGTTCTGGTCGTTCGCACCGGCTTGGTTCCAGTCGCAGCAGACATTTCCGCCGTTCGCGTAGTAGCAGTTCTCGGTGAAGATATTGCAGTTCGCCTGAACGGTATACGCCATGGAGAAGCTGTTGACGTAGTTGTTGAGGGAGTGGTAATAGCCCCAGCGCATAAGCCCGGGAGCGCGGGTGAGGGTCTTGTCGAACTTGTTCGCCGCGATAGTCATGCGCGGGAAGCCGTTGTACTTGGAGTAATTGCTCGCGGAGCTGTCCGGGTAGCCGAGGATCAGACCGTATTCATGCAGACCGAATGAGCACTCGGATACCGTGCAGTAGTCCGCATAGTAGCAGCAGGCGAGGAACTTGTCCTTGTCGCTGACGGAATTATCGGTGCCGTAGGGATTGTAGCCGCTGTGTCCGGTGAAGGTCAAATGGTCGACCCAGAGGTTCTGACCGCCGCGGAAATAGACCATGATGTTGTCGTTGCCGTTTGCCTCAGCGGAGTGCTGGATATCGAAATTCTTGATGATGACGTTGCTGCCGTTGCCCTTGTCGGACTGTTCGGTCGTGAAGGCGACGTTGTTCAGCGTGTGGGCATTGTAGCTGCCGATGATCGTCTTTTTCGATGCGACCTGTATCCTGCCGGGCGCGGTGTACTTCTGCCCGAGGCTGTCTGTGGAGAAGCTGTTGAGCGAGATATTAGCCGTGACTACGATAGTGTAGGGCGTGGTGGACTCAGCGTACTTTTTCAGGTCGTCGAAGCTGGTGACCTCGACTGTCTCGCCGAAGAGACCGCCGATATCGCCGGCTTTAACAGTCGAGCCGGACGCGAGCGGATCGTCGTCGGAGCAGTACCCCGCGAAGCCCTGCAAGCCGTCACAGTTGAGCGTCCAGAGCTGTGAGTCAGCGCCGGAATAGCTCGCAAGGGTCATTCCGGACGTACCCTGCGTGAGTGCGAGGGAGGTGTCGGAATAGTTCACGATCTTGTAGCAGAGGTCGTTGCCGAGGTGATCCTGCGATACGGGGACAACGTACCAGTGCTGTGACTGAGCCGACTCCGAGCCATACATTATAACATTGGCGCCGGCTGTGACGTTGTAGCCCTGCGGCGTGAGCAGACGTCCGGACTGCGCGTTCACGAGCTTGAAGAACGTGCCGTTGGAGTCCGCACCGACACGGTCGAAGCGCCACGAGCAGGAGAGGTCGCTGCCGAGAGCCTTCACGGAAAGCGAAGCGCCGTCGGCTGTGCCGTTCTCGGTGAGGACGAGGGAGGCGTCCTTGGTGGAGATATTCATGAGCTGAACGGGGTAGTCAGTGGACAGCGCAGAGGCTGTCAGCTCCATGCCGCGGAAGCCGAACAGAGGGGTCAGCCACGAGGCGAGGAGGGCGAGCGACAGTATGAGGGCCTGCCGCAGACGGGTGCGTAATTTCATAAAATTTACCTCCTGAAATAAAATGTTTAATTTTCAAACTCCAACAAAATTTATCAACAATATTATATCACACAAATCACGGGCTGTCAATAAGAGTGCCCGGAAGTGTCAGAAGTGCCACTCAAGGTGGGATTTTTATTCAATTTGTATAGTTTAGGATAATCCGGTTAGTCTGCGAAAATCGCCAGCTGGCAGCAGCCGATATCCACATTGTACACCTTGCAGGTCGAAATCCGGACACAAAAACGTGACTTTTCGCCCTCTTATCTGTAAAATGCGTATGCAATTTTTACAAAGAGTTCATATTCACACAGATTTTACACCAATTATGCATTTTGCGGGTTGAAAAAAGTTTTCGGCGTCCTTATAATGAAATTATGCAATAAGCACAGTCGGCACAGCTATGCCATGACGGCAGCGGCTCCGTGTACTGACCGTGCGTGAGGAATGGGGTACAATAACAATACTAACTCGTGAACGAAATATGAATAAGGAGGAAGAGTTATGAATTTCAAGAAGATAGCGGCAAGTCTTACTGCCGCTGTATGCTTCTCCGGTGTCATCACCGCGGTTCCGGACTTCGGAAGCAGCACGTTCGCTGCTGAGCTCGTACACAACGACTTTGAAGTCAACTACGGCGGCTGGCATGAGACCGGCGACTACACGACCCTGACCGCTGTTCCCGGCGGCGGTGCCGACGGCTCAAGGGGAATGCTCGTTTCCGGCAGAAGATGCGTAACAGACGGCGCTCAGTCGTCCAAGGGCTTCTACCTCAACGGCGGAGTCGAGTACAACTACAGCATGGAGGTAATGAGCGAGAAGGATCAGGTGTTCCACGTTTCGCTCGTTGTCCAGGATCTGGATACTGATGCTGAGACAGAGATCCAGCTCATGACCAAGAGTGTCAAGGCTGGCGAGTGGACAGAGCTTTCCACAAAGTACACTGCTCCCGAGAACAGCTATGAGTTCCGTCTTACGATCACGACCGACACTACTGATGATTTCTGCTTCGATAATGTCATCATCACAGAGCAGAAGTCCAAGAATGATGTAAGTGCTGCTTCGTATACAATGGGTCTCAAGGACGAGTTCGCGAACTACTTCCGCGTAGGTAATATCCTCAACGGCGGTACAGTACAGAATTCCACTATACTTGCTGACTATCTCAAGGACTTCAACTCTATCGAGTGCGAGAACGAGACAAAGCCCGACGCTACGCTCGTTCAGAGCGGCTCGACAAATACCGATATCAAGGTATCTCTCAGCAGATGTGCGGCTATCGCTGATTTCTGTGCAGAGAACGGAATCGGCTTCCGCGGACACACGATGGTATGGCACAGCCAGTCTCCTTCGTGGTTCTTCAGAGAGGGCTTCAATGCCAACGGCAGCTTCGTCAGCAAGGATACGATGAATCAGCGTCTTGAGAGCTATATCAAGAATATGTTCAACGCTTTCGCGACTCAGTATCCTAACCTCGACCTCTTCGCATACGACGTATGTAACGAGTGCGTATCCGATGATTCCTCCAGAACGGGCGCTCCCGGCTGGGGACCCAGAGTTGCCGGCGATAACGACAAGAATCATGACGGCTCCTCTGCATGGGTATCTGTTTACGGCGACAACAGCTTCGTAAGACAGGCATTCACATACGCTAAGCAGTACGCTCCCGAGGGCTGCAAGCTCTTCTACAACGACTACAACGAGTACTGGGATCATAAGAGAGACTGTATCTACAGAATGTGTAAGGAGCTCTATGAGGACGGTGTTCTCGACGGTGTCGGAATGCAGTCCCACGTTCCCGCAAACGCTACAGGCTTTGCAGGTACAGACTCCTACATCGAGGCTATGAAGAAGTACCTCTCCATCGGCTGTGAGGTGCAGATAACAGAGCTCGATATCAGTGTCCAGAGCAACGGCACGACCTACAGCTATCAGGATCAGGCTACCAAGTACTGCGCTATAGCTAAGGCTGCTATGGACTGGAACGATAATCCTCAGGGCACCGGACGTGTTACACTGTTCCAGGTATGGGGACCCAACGACGCTAACTCGTGGCTCTCCGCGGGCTCCAACGGACTTCTCCGCGATTCCAATAACCAGCCCAAGCTCGCTTATACACAGCTTTCGTCCATACTTCCCGAGTCTGAGTGGGGCATCGGTATCCCGTATACAGGCCCCGGAAGCAGCGGCGGCGGAACAGTAGTAACTCTCCCCGATGATGACGGCTACTACTTCCACGATACATTCGAGGGCTCCACAAACAGCTGGAGCGGCAGAGGCGCTGCATCAGTTTCCACAAGCGGCAGAACTGCTTACGAGGGCAGCGAGGCTCTCCTCGTTCAGGACAGAACAGCTGCATGGAACGGCGCTGCAAAGGCTCTCAGCGGCAAGTGGTTCAAGGCTGGCGAGAAGTACAGCTTCAGCGCGTGCGCTATCTCACTCGACGGCGCAGCTTCCGTTGACTTCAAGTTCACCCTTCAGTACACAGGCTCCGACGGCGAGGCTCATTACTCCGAGATCGCAAGCGGCACAGCGCTCAGCGGTGAGTGGATCCAGCTCGCAAACACAGAGTATGAGATCCCCGCAGATGCAACAAATCTTCAGATCTACGTTGAGACATCTGACGATTCCACAGCTAATTTCCACATTGACGACGTTTACGCAGCTGTTCCCGGCAAGGTGATTGACGGCCCCGGAGGCGGCAGACAGATCAACCTCGGCGACCTCGACTTCGACGGCGCTATCACAGCAGTTGATATCTCCCTCGCAAGACAGGGCCTCGTAAACAGCTTCTCTGACAGCGTTACAGCTCTCGTGGCAGACGTTGACCAGAGCGGCGAGTTCGAGGTAGCAGACGTAGTAAATATCCAGAAGTTCGTCCTCGGCATGATCACAGCATTCCCGGTAGCAGAGAAGAAGATAGACGTTGCTAAGTATGAGTCCATTTTCGCATCTGTAACTACTGCTACAAGCTACAAAAAGGACGGCGAGAACAACGTATGCTGGACACAGCGCTTCGGCGCTGACCCCGGCTGGATGGTATACAAGGACAGACTCTATGTATTTACCACAAACGATGCTATCGAGTACAACTCAGCAGGACAGATCCGTTCTATCAAGTATGACAGCCAGACACTCAACTGCTTCTCTACAGCAGACCTCGTAAACTGGACTGATCACGGCGCTATCCCCGTTGCAGGCAATAACGGCCATAACGGCCCCGCAAAGTGGGCGAGCTTCGCATGGGCTCCCGACGCTTGCTGGAAGACGATCGACGGCAAGGATAAGTTCTTCCTCTACTTCGCTGACAGCGCAGGCGGTATCGGCGTTCTCACAGCAGACGCTCCCGAGGGTCCCTACACAGATCCTATCGGTCACGCACTTATAAACAAGTCTACTCCCGGCTTCAGCGACGTTGAGTGGCTCTTTGACCCCGCTGTAATCGTAGACGATGACGGTACAGGCTACCTCTACTGCGGCGGCGGCGTTCCCAGCGGCAAGGCTGCTGACCCCGGCACAGCAAGAATAGTCAAGCTCGGCGCAGATATGACATCTCTTACCGGCGAGTACGCAAGACTTAATCCCCCCTACCTCTTCGAGGACTCTTCGATAATCAAGGTAGACGGCACATACTACTACTCCTACTGCACAAACTGGAACACAGGCGGAAATCCCTATGGCTTCAACAATGCTGAGATCGCTGTAATGACATCCAGCAATCCTATGGGACCCTTCACCTACAAGGGCATCTGCCTCAAGAACCCTGCTTCCTACCAGCTCGACGGCGGCGGAAACAACCACCACTCCATCATCGAGTTCAAGGGCAATTACTATGTTCTCTACCACAGCCGCCACCTTTCCAGAGCAATGGGTATTGTCGGAAAGACAGACGACGGCGGTGACGACCTCGGAGCTAACCTCCGTTCGACTCACATCGACAAGGCTACATTCTCCAACGGTATGTTCACAGCAACAGGCACCATGAAGGGCGTTGATCAGATCGAGACTCTTGATCCCTACACCAAGGTACAGGCTGAGACAATGGGCAACCAGTCCGCTGGCATCAGCACAACAGGCCTCCAGGATACTGTTGTTGTCGGCAGCAAGGGCGAGTGGACAGAGGTAAAGGGCGTTGCCCTCGGAACAAATCCGAAGAGCATAACAGTCCGTGCCTCCTCCAAGAACGGTGCAGTCATCAAGGTCTGCACAAAGAGCGCAAGCGGCACAGCCATGACTTATGTCGAGGTCCCCGCAGGCGGATCTATGTCTAACATAACCTCTCCTATCGTTACAAAGGCGACAGGCACACAGGACGTATACTTCGTATTCAGCGGAGACGTCAGCTTTGACTCATGGCAGATCGCCTGAGCAAGTAATAATTGATTTAAACCGCCCGCTATCTGCACAACGGCGGGCGGGGTAAATAACTCCAAAAATATTGTAAGGGACAAATCAGCGCAAAAGAGCCGTACATCATCTGTACGGCTTTTTTGCGTCCATATACAAAAAAACGGACACCTTCGCGGGAAGGTATCCGGTCTTTCATTTTGTATCACAGGTACTTTAATAACTCATCTCTCACGCCGTCGTACTTTTTGTCGGTGAGACCGAAATCCATTTCCTTGTAGCTCCAGACGCTGCGGGAGATATTGTGCTTCTCGAATACCGCGTGGATAGTCCTGAACCACTTGAGCGAATCCTCGGCGGAGGCGCAGTCGATCATGCCGTACTCACCGCAGTAGAGCGACACCCCATGCTTTTCAGCCTTTGCGACAGCCGTAGAGAAAAGCTCCTCGAAGTACTCCTCGGACGTCCCGGACTCCTCGAAGCTCATGCGCTTTGCGGGGTCGATACGGACAGTCCACGTCGCACCCTGATGTGTGAACTCGAGCGGCTCGTAGCAGTGGAAATTGTAAACGATGCTGCTGTCATAGGGCTCGTCGAGGTACTGCACCTCAGCGGCGCCGTTGTTGTTGTAGCTCCCGACGAGGATAACGGTCTCGGGCGCGTGGACGCGGATACGCTTTATGCACTCCCGTGCGATACGGTTCCACGCGGTGATGTACGCCTTGTCTGTGACCTCGTTGAGCAGCTCGAAGGCGATATTGTCGGGGTCGCTGCCGTAGCGGCGGGCGAGCTCTGTCCAGAGTGCGTAGAACTGCTCCTGATACCTTTCGCTGTCGAAGAAACCGGACTCGGTCGAGCCCTCGTCGAAGGAGAAGCCGGCGGTTTTGTGGATATCGAGGATAGTTTTCAGACCGTATCTGCGGCAGCTCGCGAGTGCGCTGTCTATGAGCGCGAAGCCGCTGTCGATGAAGCCGTTTTCGGTCTGGAGGATATTGTAGTCGATCGGGATACGGACGTGATCGAAGCCGAAGTCAGCCGCCTGACGGAAGTCCGCATCGGTAATGAAGCCGGCGAGGTGCTCGGGGGAGTAGTCGCACTGAGACAGCCAGCCGCCGAAGTTCACGCCTTTGATGAAGCCTTTTTTTCTGAGCATAGTGATTAGCCTTTCCATATTCATAGTGAATGTCATGACGTTCACTATAATAAATGATCTGAAGTGCCTCGCGCATCCGCAAACTCATTATTTGCTCTGTGCGGGATCGGCAAATAACAAGGGACAAAAACTTTTGTCGTTTGCTATATGTGAGTTGTATTATATCATTTAAAAAACATCTTGTCAACCGGTTATATCAAAAATGTGCAATTTTTGCACTAAATATTTGTTTTGCTGACCGAGTCCGCGTCAGATGAGGATCCCCCGATCCAGCCTTGCTCTTGCGTTTTTCTGCCATATATGGTATAATACCCTTATACCAGACCGGAGGTGGCGCCATGAACAGTTCAACAGAAAAAGCACTCTCGGAATTCATCTTCACCAAGCGCGAGGAGCTCTTCGAGCACGCCTCGTTTGACCGTGAGATAGCCTTTTACGAGAGTATCTGCACAGGAAATATGGAGCTCGTGCGCGTGTTCATGCAGCCGCTCAACTGCGAGGGCTGCGGCACGCTCAGCGAGGACCCGCTGCGGAACCTCAAGTACCACATGGTCGTGCTGGCGGCGCTGATAGCGCGCTCATGCGTGAACGGGGGACTGTCCCCGGAGGAGGCATACAGCCTCAGCGACTACTACATCATGAAAACCGACAAATGCTCGAATGAGGCAGAAGTACGCGCCGTGCACACCGAGATGATAGAGGGCTACACAGACCGTATGCGCCGCATAAGACTGGGCGGAGCGTACTCCAAGCAGATAGTCCGGGCGGCTGATTATATCGTCACGCACCTGCACGAGCGCATACTCCTCGAGGACGTCGCGGAGCACCTTTCGATAAGTCCCGAGCACCTCTCCCGCCTCTTCCGCAAGGAGACCGGCATGACCTTCGGCGAGTACGTCAACCGCACGAAAATAGAGGAAGCTGTGGCGCTGCTGATGTACACCGAGCGCACGGACATCGAGATAACTAACCTCCTGTGCTTCAGCTCGCAGAGCTACTTTATCAAGGTCTTCAAGAAGATGACCGGCGCGACTCCCAAGCAGTTCAAGAAGCAGTATGAGATACGCGCACTGAAGAACAAATAACGCCCGAGGGCTGCCGATATGGCAGCCCTTTTGCATAATTCTTCGAGCAGATGTCAAGATTTTACCATTTTTATCATAATTGTAGTATACGTTACCGGCGCATTGCACTATAATTTTGTACAGTGGGATATGAATTTGTGTGTCTTTTAGCACAGGCACATGATTATAGGCAACACCAAAATCAACGGGACGTGACGTCCCAAGGAAATGAGAGGGAATTTTTATGAAGAAACACTCACTGAGACGCTGCGCGGCAGCATTCGCTGCTCTCGCGGTAATGGCTTCCGCGATGCCGGCAGTTCCGTTTTCTGCGGCCGCGGCTGACAACATCATCAAGAACTCCACGTTCGACACAGGCGTGTCCGGCTGGGGCACCTACAAGGAGAGCGGCGGCGCCTGCAAGCTCTCGACCGACGACGGCAGGCTCGCTCTTACAGTCTCCAGCGTTGGCAAGGTAAATTACGCTGTACAGGTATTCTACGACATCATTCCGCTGTACAAGAACGGCGTTTACCACATCTCTTACGACATCTCCTCCACCACTGACCGCTTCATCGAGTGCATGATCCAGCAGAACGGCGGAGACTATACAGCCTACACATGGAAGGGACTCAACCTCACCTCCACACCCCAGACTGTCGACTACGAGTTCACAATGGAGTATGACACAGACATCATGTCCAAGCTCGTGTTCAACTGCGGCATACAGGAAAAGCACGAGGGCGAGCTCCCCGAGCACACTATCTACATCGACAACGTAAAGCTCGAGCTCGTTGACGACAGCCAGGTTGATTACTCCTCCACAGAGACCTATGAGTCTGACATCAACATCAATCAGGTAGGCTATAAGACAGACGCAAGAAAGATCGCGGTATTCCGCAACGTTACCAATGAGACTGAGTTCTCCGTTGTGAATGCCGATACGAAAGAAGTCGTATACACAGGTCCCCTCAGCGGCGCTGTCAACAACACCTCCGCAGGCGAGACCAACTATCAGGGAGATTTCTCCTCCGTGACCGCACCCGGCAAGTACTACATCAAGTGCGGCAGCCTTGATAACTCCTACACCTTCCAGATCGGCGACAACGTTTACTCCGATCTCATGAACGACACAGTAAGGATGCTTTACCTCCAGCGCTGCGGCGTTCAGGTCGAGGACGAAATGTACGGTCATGAGGCCTGCCACACCTCCACAGCAACTATCTACGGCACGAACCAGAAGATAGATGTTTCCGGCGGCTGGCACGACGCAGGCGACTACGGCAGATATGTTGTACCGGCTGCAAAGACCGTTGCGGATCTCCTCTACGCATACCAGGCAAACCCTGATATGTTCGGCGACAACATCGGCACACCCGACAGCGGCAACGGCGTTCCGGACGTTCTCGATGAGGCACGCTTCGAGCTCGAGTGGATGATGAAGATGCAGACGAACGACGGCGGCGTTTACCACAAGGTATCCTGCGCAACGTTCCCGGGCTATGTAATGCCCCAGGACGAGAAGGGCGAGCTCATCGTGATGCCCGTTTCCTCCACAGCTACAGCTGATTTCGCAGCTGCAATGGCTCTGGCTTATGAGTTCTACAAGGACGTTGATTCGTCCTTCGCAAATAAGTGCCTCTCCTGCGCTGAAAAGTCGTGGGACTGGCTCTCCAATAACGGAGCAGTCCTCTACTCCAACCCCGCGGACATCGTTACCGGCGAGTACGGCGACAAGTCCGACTCTGACGAGCGCTACTGGGCAGCAGCTCAGCTCTACCGCGCAACAGGCGATCAGAAGTACCTCAACGCCCTCGGCTCTGTAAAGAAGGGTCTCGGCTGGGCAGACATGGGTTACTACGGCAGCATCGCACTCGTGACTATGGACGGTATCGACAAGAACTCCGCAGCCTACGAGAATGCAAAGGACTCCATCGTCAGCCAGGCAGGTACGCTCGCTTCTATCAGCTCCAAGCAGGCTTACGGCGTGGCAGTCACAGCATACGAGTGGGGCAGCAACATGACAGTTGCTAACGCAGGCATGATGCTCTCCCTCGCACAGCAGCTCACAGGCGATGACTCCTACGGCAAGGCTGCACAGGATCAGCTGAACTACCTCCTCGGAACGAACCCGCTCGGCTACTGCTTCGTAACAGGCTACGGTACAGTTTCCCCGGAGCACCCGCACCACAGACCTTCCATGAACCAGCCCGTCGCAATGAAGGGTATGCTCGTGGGCGGCGTGGACGAGAACCTCGAGGACAGCGCAGCAAAGGCTTACACTCAGGACAGCCCGCGTGCAAAGCGCTATGTTGACAACTCCGAGAGCTACTCCACAAACGAGATCACTATCTACTGGAACTCTCCTCTTACTGCTCTTATCGCGCTGACAGGCGCTTCCGAGGGTACATCTTACCAGAGCGGCACCTATCTTGCCGGCGACGCAAATGAGAGCGGCGAAGTAAATATGGCAGATGCTGTTGCTATCATGCGCAGCCAGGCAGACCCTGACGACTTTGCTCTCACCGAGCAGGGCAAGCTCAACGGTGACGTTATCGGTGCTGACGGTATCTCCAATCTGGATGCTCTCACTATCCAGCAGTATGAGGCTGGCATAGTTACAGCTCTCCCGATCGACCAGCCCCAGCAGACAGTCGTAACAACAACTACCACTCAGCCCGCAACAACTACGACTACAACAAAGGCTACGACCACTCAGGAGTCCACAACTACCACAACAACTACTACACCAACGACAACTACAACGACAACAACAGTTACCACAACTACACAGCCCGCCTCCAAGTACACCGACTACGGCACACCCATGAACGAGAATGCTCAGATGGTCGCTGACTTCAGAAAGGGCACGACCCCGCTGTTCTTCGCTTCTGACGGTTGGACAAACGGCTCCTGCTTCGACTGCGGCTGGTACAAGCAGAACGCACAGATCGCAGACGGTATGCTCACACTCTCGATCAATCAGGACTGGTCCGGCAAGTATCACTACTCCGGCGGTGAGTACAGAACATCAGATCACTACGGCTACGGCTACTATGAGACTTCCATGATGGCTATCAAGAACGACGGCGTTGTATCCTCCTTCTTTACCTACACAGGTCCGAGCGAGGACAATCCGTGGGACGAGATCGACATTGAGGTGCTCGGTAAGGACACCACAAAGGTACAGTTCAACTACTACACAAACAGTCAGGGCAAGCACGAGTATATGTACGATCTTGGCTTCGACGCTTCCGAGGGTTACCACACATACGGCTTCGACTGGCAGCCCGGCTACATCTCATGGTATGTTGACGGCGTAAAGGTCTACACCGCATACCAGGATATCCCCTCCACACCCGGACGCATCATGATGAACACATGGCCCGGCGTAAGCGATCCCAACAACAAGGACAACGTTATCGACTGGCTCAAGGCATACGACGGCAAGACACCGCTCGAGGCACACTACCAGTGGGTGACATACAATCCTACCAAGTAATCTTCATAAAAAAGTCGGGTAAAGTCCCCCTTTGCCCGACGATATCCTTCCATAAGAGGACTGCTTCGGCAGTCCTTTTCCCTTGCGCGGAGCCCGCGCGGGCGGACACGTTGCCGCAGCACACGAACGTCTCTCCGACCGGCAACGGCCGCACGCTGCGAATATCACGTCAGTATACAAAAAAACGCTGTACCCGCTCCCGGGTACAGCGTTATGTTCATTTAGTCTCCACAAGGTAGGTCCTCATCATGCAGAGATCGTGGATAGTTATCGTCTTCGAGCCGTCGAAGTCGCCGGCAGACCAGTCCGTAAGACCGCCCTCGCCGAGAATGTACTCCTGAAGCATAACGACGTCCGCGATGTTGAACGCACCGTCCGCATTGACGTCGCCCTTGACTTTCTGCGGTATCTTCCCCGCGGGAACAGGCTCCAGCACGAACCTCTGCTCCTCGCTTCCGTCGAAAGCCGACTGACTGAGCCAGCTGTAGCTCATCTCCGGAGACGGGATGCTCACTGCCGACTTGTAGTCCGAAACAGCGGTGAGTAGCGAGTACGAGCCGTCCTTGTTGCAGACGAGCCTGAACTGCGTGAGCGGACTGTTTATCACGTCTGCCGCCGCCGCGCCGACCTTTACGCCGTCCGCCGCGGAATTTTCTGCCATGATAATATTCTCGCCGGTCGTGACATTACAGAGTGTGTATACGCCGTTCTCGTCAGGAACGACCGACCACACAGCCTCCTCGCCCAGAACAGCCTGTCCGTCGGACGAGCTGACCGCCGTTCCTCTGCCGACGCTCCTGATGATGTAATTTCCTGCGTTGACTGCCGGATAAACGGGCGTTATCTTCCAGAGCTGGCAGTCGTATTCGTGATACGCATACTGGTTGACGTTCCCACCGTTCTCCTTCGACCACTCGAACACGTCGAGCGCACCTGCTCCATCAGAGCACTTCGACACGATACCGTAGTACGTCCCGCTCTTCACTATTTTGAAGAGCTGATCATCGCCGCCGGTGTAGGTGCGCAGCTCCACGTTCAGACCGTCAGCAGGGGAGTTTTCCGCGACGCTCAGGCACTTGCCCTCATTGCCGACCGAAACTATCCTGCACCAGCCGTTCTTTTCCGCGACGATACGCCACTGCTGCGCCCACGACTTATTGAGCTCCCACTGCTGGATATTCGTTCCGTCGTCGAGCACGCCGTTCGGAAGGTCGAGCGACAGCCCGCTGTTCTTGTTCGTGATGAAGTAGGTGACGCCGCTGAGCAGCTCCGTGCCGCTGATAAAGCTTGACGCACCCGCGCCGTCTGCGGTGTCGGGGTCGAAGATCAGCTTAGCGTCGTAGTCAGTGTAGTCATAAATGCCGGATTCACGCGGAGTTCCGGTATACGCCGAGGCCTTAGCGCCCCAGATCGTATGATTATTGTTCCCGACCGCCGTGAACGACATCACAGTCTTGCCGGACTCGTCCTGAGCCGCGAGGAAGTACCCGCAGTACTTCTGCCCGCCGACTGTTATCACAGCCTCCGCGGAATCGCCCGCCTGCTCCCATGTACCGCTGACAGCGCCGCTGACGGTGCCGTCCGCATTGAGCTTCACCGAGCTGTAATTGATGATGCTGCCGTCAGTCGCAGTGCCGTGGTCGATGAACTCATAATCGCCGACGATGTCGCTCGTCTCGTAGCCGCCCGCAGAGAGCTTGTCCCCGCTGTACTCGAACGGCGCGACCACCGGCCAGCCCTCGCTGTTGAACCACATCTGATGCACGCGCACCTCATGGTATTCAGTGCCGTCATCGAATCTCGCGTGGTAGAACAGATACCACTGCCCGTCGTCATCGCGCAGCACGGAGTTGTGTCCGCACGCCATGTACGCGGTATTGAGCGAGCTGAATTTATAGTTGCCCATGACCTTGAGCCCCGTATTGTCGAGGTTCGAGCTCGCAGACATTATCCCCGATCTTCCCGCGGCGTCCGTGAAGGGTCCGGTAGGGGAGGTCGAGCGGAAAACGCGCATATTGTAGCCGCCCGTCGAGGTCAGCCCGCCGTAGGTCACCCAGAGGTAGTAGTACCCGGTGTCGGCGTTATACTCGATGAACGGACCCTCTCCGGACTTATGATAGCCGCCGGTGAGCTTGGTCCCGAAGTAGCTGTCCACCATGCGCCCGTCGGCGGTAGTGCCGGTCTTGGGACGTATGCAGCGGCCGGTCGCGGGGTCGATCTGGAGGGTGAAGATACCGCCAGACCACGAGCCGTAGACCATATACATCTTCCCGTCGGTGTCGTAGTAGATAGTGGGGTCGATAGCGTTGGGGCAGGTGCGGTAGTCATAGGCAGTGCCGTTGAACCAGCTGTCGTTGTAGGTCACCTCGCCCGCAGCGATGAGCTCGTCGATGTTGGTGGAGGTGTACTTGCGGTTGACGTTCTTGGTGGTGCTCGTCGCGTAGGTGTCGTTGGACGTGAACCCCGAATACACGAGCGTATCCACGAATGTGTAGGGACCCTCCGCGTTTTTTGAGGACGCATACGCGATTACGGAGGTGTTCCACGTCGAGGACGTGCAGAAGTACATCAGATACGCGCCCTTCGAGCCGTCAGTGTTGACGTAGTCCGCGTCCCAGACGACGTCCGGCGCCCACACCGCGAAGCCGCCCACGCAGTCCCCGAGATCCTCGCCAGCCCACGCGAACGCCTTTGCGAGGTTCTGCGAGAGGTTGCCGAACTCGACGTTGTTTGGCGTGGTATAGCCGTTCGTGAAGCGTGTCCAGTTCATGAGGTCAGTGGACTTTGCCGCGTCGATGTGTGAGCCGAAGACGTAGTAAGTGCCGTCGTTCGCCTTGATTATCGACGGGTCATGCACCGACACCCGCGAGTGAGAGGCAGCGAACGCATCGCCTGACTGTCCGGGCAGAGCCGAGAGCGCACCCGCAGCGAGCACGCCGGACATCAGCAGCGACATCAGTCGTTTCAGTTTCATTTTTAAACTCCTTTCGTAGCTTTTATGCTTATTTTACACCATAGCTCAGAGGGAAGCAATGATGTTTTGAACCATTTTCAGTGCATTTTCAGGCTTTTTTCTGCTCCTCCTCGTATGCGGCGCGGACAGCCCTGCTGAGCTGATCAGCGCAGGAAGTGGGACGGTTATTGCAGGTGTTGCCCGAGAGCTTAGCCTCGATCTGCTCGACGGTCCAGCCGTCAACGAGCTTTGAGATAGCCTTGAGGTTGCCGTTGCAGCCGCCTATGAAGCGGATATTCGTGACAACGTCGCCCTCCATGTGGAAGAGTATCTGCTGAGCGCAGACCATCTGAGTCTTGTAAGCGTGATCCATAGTATTACCTCCGGTCTTATTCTTCAAACAGCGGTGTTGAGAAGTACCTCTCCGCAGTGTCGGGGAGGATCGTTACGACGGTCTTTCCCTCGCCGAGCTTCTCCGCGAGAGCGAGCGCCGCAGCGACGTTCGTGCCGCTCGATATGCCGCACATTATCCCCTCCTCAGACGCGAGCCGCTTGGCGGTATTTATGGCGTCCTCGTCTGTGACTATGTGGATATGGTCGTAGATACTGGTGTTGAGTATCCCGGGGATTATGCCGTCGCCGATGCCCATCTGCAGGTGCGTGCCGATAGTTCCGCCGGCGAGTATCGCAGCGTGCTCGGGCTCGACAGCCCAGATCTCCATGCCGGGATTCTGCGATTTCAGCGTCTCGCCGATACCGGTAATGGTACCGCCGGTGCCTATGCCTGAGCAGAACCCGTCGATCCTGCCGGCGGTCTGCTCGAGTATCTCCAGTGCGGTGTAGTACTTGTGAGCGTAGGTATTATCGGGGTTCTCGAACTGCTGCGGGACGAAGACCCGCGGGTCCTTCGCCGCCATATCGAGCGCAGTGTCGAGGCACTCCTGAATGCACTTGCCGATGTCGCCGTCATCGTGGATTAGTATGACCTCCGCACCGTAGTGCCGGACGAGCTTGCGGCGCTCCTCACTGACGGAATCCGGCATGATTATGACTGTCCTGTAGCCCTTTACCGCCCCGACGAGCGCGAGCCCTATGCCCTGATTGCCGCTGGTCGGCTCGACGATTATGGTGTCCTTGTTTATCCTGCCGGCTTTTTCTGCGCCGCGTATCATGTTGTATGCGGTGCGTGTCTTGACAGAGCCGCCGACGTTCAGCCCCTCGAATTTCACGAGTATCTCGGCGTTCCCGGGCTTGTTCATGCGGCTGAGCCTTATCATCGGCGTGTGGCCGATAGCTTCGAGTATATTATTGCAGACCATTCTGATCCTCCGTAAAATGAAATCTATACCATTATATCATAAAAGCGAAGCGTTATGATATAATTGCCCGATATGCAGGGAGCAGATCAGAGATCTGCGTATCTGCAAGGGCATTTAGATAATAATATAATGAATGCCTTTGCATTCATTATATCATAAAAGAACAGAAAAAGCAACGCCCGAGGAGAGATTTCTGTTTACAATTAAGTCACACTTTTGTCATTGACAGAGCGCGTGACCTGTGCTATACTTTAAGTAAAGCAACAGTACTGGAGGTGGTCATAGTGATCGCAGAAAAAACTGACCTTATCATCAAGGCAATGGGGTTCGATATCGTGCGTATCGCCAACGCAGCCGGCTTCGACCGCTCTATCGTCAGCCGTATCAGGAACGGCGCACGGATCCCCAAGAAAAACAGCTCAAGTATCGAGAAATTTGCCCGCGGAGTCATCATCTGCGCCGAGCGCGAGGGCAAGAACGACCTGCTGTGCCGTACTATCGGCTGCAGCACTGCGCTGCTCCCGAACGAGATAAAATCCGCGCTGCTTGACTGGCTTTTTGATGAGAATGACACCACAGATGTAATGCAGCAGCCCGTCAGCGGCAGCGACGGACGAGCCTTCGGCAGCAAGCTCAGCCGCCTCATGGAGCTCGCCGGCATCAATAACGCCGCGCTCAGCAAGGCGGTAGATATCGACCCGTCCTACCTCAGCCGTATGCGCAAGGGCGAGCGTATCCTCGGCGCGGATTCTATCGTTCTGAGCAATATCTGCAATACCCTTGCTGTGCTCATCGCCGGGAAGGATCGCCCCGAAGACCTCGCAGAGGTGCTTGAGGTCCTCCCCGAGATAGCCGCCAAGGCTGACAGCGATATGCTGCGGCTGTGGCTCACCGACGAGGGCGTGCTCACCGACCCGGCGCCCGTCCGCAAGCTCATCGGCAGTATCGAGAATATCAGCTCAGACCCGGGCTTCGGTATCCCCGAGGTCGACCACCGCGAGTTCAGTATAATGGCTGACACCTCTGACGAGATATACCGCGGCATGGAGGGCCTCCGTATGGCTGCGGTGAGGTTCCTGTTCGACGCCGTAAGGAACGCCGAGGGAGAGCTCCTTCTCTATTCCGACCAGAGCATGGAGTGGATGTCCGGCGACTTCTACAATAAATGGCTGACCCTCATGAGCGGTATCCTGCGCCGCGGCGTGAATATCAAGATAATCCACACTATCGAGCGCAGCTCCGCCGAGATGATTACTGCTATCGCGGACTGGCTCCCGCTGTATATGTCCGGTCTCATCGACCCGTATTACTGCATCCGCCGCCTCGGGGACAGATTCTGCTTCTCAATGTTCATCGACCCCGGCAGAGCCTGCATAAAGGGCGCCTGCGTGCGCGGCTACGAGAAGCTCTGCGATTACCGCTATATCACCGACAAGCACGAGGTCGACCTCCGCAGACAGGAGTTCGACGGCCTCCTCGCTGACTGCCGCCCGCTTGTACGCATAAGCCGCGTGCCTGTCCCGCCAAAGCCCGATACCCCGCAGAAAACTATCGGGAACGTCCAGATGTTCATCGAGAACGGCGTCGTCCGTATCAATAAGCTCACCCAGCCCGGTATCTCCTTCCGCTTCGACCACCCCCTCCTCATCGAAGCCTTCCGCAGCTTCATATAACTCTCCCCGCTGTGCCGGCGCAG
>JAFRXR010000170.1 GCA_017443395.1 Ruminococcus sp.
CAGGGTTCGGGGCAGCGCCCCGAGGAACGACAAAGAGCTCCGCAAGGGGTGAATCTCAAAACAGTCCGGTGGACTGTTTTGAGAGAGGGGACGCCCTGCGATAGAGGGCGTCCCCTTGCTGTTTTTTAGAAAAGTCAGGCGGCGACCGTGACGGTCGCCCGTGCTTATTCGCCTTACTAAAAATAATAATTGGAGTACACCATGAAAAATCTCTTATTCATCGGCGACGTCGTCGGCAAGGCTGGCTGCGACTTCCTCGCCGCCAAGCTCGGCGTGCTCAAACGCACCTACGGCGTGGACATCACCGTAGTGAACGCCGAGAATTCCGCACAGGGCAACGGCGTCACACGTGCCTCTGCGGAGTCTCTCATACACGCCGGCGCAGACGTCCTCACCACCGGCAACCACGCCTTCCGCCGCCGTGAGTCGCTCGACATCTTCGACGAGGAGTACATCGTCCGTCCCGCGAACTACCCCGAGGGCGGCGCTCCCGGGCACGGCGTCTGCACGCTCGACATGGGCGCATATCAGATCGCGGTCGTGAATATAATGGGAACGGTCTATATGGACCCTCTCGACAACCCATTCAGCGTCATCGACGCGCTCCTTCCGGAGCTCGGCACGCGCAATATCTTCGTGGATTTCCACGCGGAGGCGACCTCCGAGAAGAAGGCTATGGGCTACCACCTCGACGGGCGAGTGACCGGCGTTTTCGGTACTCATACCCACGTCCAGACCGCTGACGAGACTGTCCTTGCGGGCGGGACTGCCTATATCACGGACGCCGGCATGACCGGTCCCGAGCACTCCTGCCTCGGAGTTGAGATACGTCCCGCAGTGGACAGGTTCCGCTTCCGCACTCCCGCACGCTTCAGGGAGGCTTCCGGACCATGCATTTTATGCGGAGTTCTTGTCGGATTTGATGAAAAAACCGGCAAATCGCACAAAATCGAGCGGCTGTTTATAAGATAATCTACAAAAATGTGTAAAACCACTTGATTTTCCCGTATCAATAGTGTATACTATGTATGGATTATAGCCGCATGGCGCAAAATCTCACCAAAGCAGCAAACTCAAAAATCTACTTAACAGGAGGGTCAATCACATGGAGATCTTGAAAGTATCATCACATTCGTCACCCAATTCAGTCGCAGGAGCTATCGCGGGCGTCATCAGAGAACAGAAGGCTGTAGAAGTACAGGCGGTCGGCGCGGGCGCAGCTAATCAGGCTATCAAGGCGATAGCTATTGCACGCGGATATCTCGCACCGATAGGCATTGACCTTATCTGTATCCCGGCTTTCGCGAATATCCAGATTGACGGCGAGGAGCGCACGGCGATAAAGCTCATCTGCGAGCAGAGGTAGGGGCTTCGCGCACGCATACGGCGTTTTCAGTGGACTGCTTATGGCAGACCGCAATCTATATCACAGCTTATTTAACGAGGGCGCTTTATGCGCCCTTGATTTATTGAATGAAGCCGAAAGGAGCTCCAATGGCAACACTTTTCAGCGAGATAGAATACCTCAAAGGCGTAGGAAAGGCTCGCGGGGAAAAATACCGCAAGCTCGGCATAAACTCGCCCTATGAGCTCATATACCATATCCCCCGCGCCTACCTCGACTTCCGTGCACACGTCCCCGTGCAGCAGGCGGTGCTCAACGAGTACAATGTCCTCAAGCTGACGGTATCCCGTAAAATGCCCCCGCAGCGTATCCGCGGAGGGCTCGTGATATGCAAGGCTGCCGCCACCGACGGCATCGATGATATCCTCATAGTCGTGTACAACAACGTCTACGGCTTTCAGGCGCTCAAGGAGGGCGGGACGTACTATATGTACGGCAAGGTGACGGGGAATTTCCTGCGCCGCGAGATAAGCTCGCCCGTTTACATAGGCGCGGAGGAGCGTGTGCTGATACAGCCGATATACCGCCTTACGCAGGGGCTTTCGGTGAATATGATACGCACCAATATGCGTCAGGCGCTGAACATGATGAAGGCAGAGCCGTTCGAGACCCTGCCGCAGGATATCATGCAGCGCTACGACCTCCCGCCGCTCATGTGGGCGCTCGAGAATATCCACTTCCCCGCGGACGAGATGTCCTCGGAGGCTGCGCGGAGGAGGCTCTCCTTCGACGAGCTGCTGAAGCTCCAGCTCGGAATGTCCCTCATGCGCACCCGTACCCGCGCCCACACTGCGATGAAAATGGACAGCGGCGTGGACATCGGAGACTTCACGGGATCGCTGCCGTTCGAGCTGACCGGCGACCAGAGCCGTGCGGTGTCGGAGATACTCGCCGACCTCTGCCGGGACGTCCCGATGAACAGGCTCTTACAGGGCGACGTCGGCAGCGGAAAGACCGCAGTCGCGGCGGCGGCGTGCTACTTTGCGGCTAAGAACGGGGCGCAGTCCGCGCTCATGGCTCCGACGGAGATACTCGCCACCCAGCATTACCGCACACTGACCAGCTTCCTCGAACCGCTCGGGATAAGGGTCACGCTGCTGACTGGCTCACTGACCGCAAAGAAAAAGGCTGAGCTGCGCGGCAGGATAGCCGGCGGCGAGGTCGATGTTGTCGTCGGGACGCACGCGATCATACAGAAGGACGTGGAGTACAGGTCGCTCGCGCTCGTCATCACGGACGAGCAGCACCGCTTCGGCGTGGCACAGAGGGCTGCGCTCGCGGAAAAGGGCGGCTCCCCGCACAGGCTGGTCATGTCCGCGACGCCGATACCCCGCACCCTCGCGCTGATAATCTACGGCGACCTCGATATCTCCGCGATAACCGAGCTCCCCAACGGACGCAAGCCCATCAAGACCTACGCCGTCACCGGCAAGCTCCGCACGAGGGCGTTCAATCACGTCCGTATGCGACTCGACGAGGGCAGACAGGCGTATGTGGTCTGCCCGATGATAGAGGACAGCGATTCCGACCTCTTTGCGGTCAAGACCTACGCGGAAAACGCAGCCAAGGGCGACCTCCGCGGCTACCGCACCGCGCTCCTGCACGGACGTATGCGTGCCGCCGAAAAGGACAGGGTCATGCAGCAGTTCCGCTCGGGCGAGATACAGGTGCTCATCTGCACGACGGTCGTGGAGGTCGGAGTGGACGTCCCGAACGCAGCGGTAATGGTCATCGAGAACGCCGAGCGCTTCGGACTTTCGCAGCTCCACCAGCTCCGCGGACGTGTCGGGCGCGGCGAGTACGACAGCACCTGCATACTCATCACCGACAACACCTCCGAGGAGTGCGTGAAGCGCATGAAGATAATGTCCTCGACCGCGGACGGCTTCAAAATATCGGAGGAGGATCTGAAAATGCGCGGTCCGGGAGATTTCTTCGGCAACGCCCAGCATGGTCTCCCGCCTCTGAAAATAGCCGATATCGCGTGCAGTATGGAGCTGATGAACAAGGCTCAGACCTGCGCAAAGGAGCTCCTTGAGAGCGACCCCGCGCTCGAGCGTCCGGAGCACAGAGCCCTGAAAATGGACGTCCTGCGCCTGTTCAGCAGGGAGATAATCGGCTGACGCAAAAGGAGAAGAAAATGAGCATACAAAGAAACGATATCCCGATACTCGAATACGATACCGACCCGCTCGCGCTGTTCACGCCGGACAGCGAGCACAAGGGACTGCGTCTGCCGGAGAGGGCAGTGTTCGCGTTCCTCGGGGAGGCTGTCGATAAATACGCGGAGCGGCACGGTGCGAAGGTCGCCGACCGCTTTATCACGATAGCGAAGGACTACCCGATCTATGTGCTCGAGGTGAACGGGCAGCAGATATGTCTCGCGGAGGCTCCTGTCGGGGCTCCCGGGGCGGCTATGATTCTGGACTGCCTGATAGCCTGCGGCGTGCGGAAGATCATCAGCGGGGGATCGTGCGGGGTGCTCGCGGACATGGAGGAAAATGTGTTCCTCGTGCCGCGCAGGGCGCTCCGTGACGAGGGTACGTCCTACCACTACCTCCCGCCCTCGCGCTATGTTGACGTCCCCGCGGAAGCCCGCGAGGCGGTGGAGAAGGCTCTCTCGGCGCGCGGTCTGCACTGGTCTGAGGTGACGACGTGGTCAACGGACGGCTATTTCCGCGAGACGAGGGAGATGGTCGCGCACCGGAAAAGCGAGGGCTGCGCGACGGTCGAGATGGAATGCGCCGCGCTTGCTGCCTGCGCACAGTTCCGGGGAGCGGTCTGGGGCGAGCTGCTTTTCACTGCCGACACTCTCGCTGACGCCAGTCACTACGACGCGCGCGGCTTTGGACGTGATTCCGTGGATCTTGCCCTCGGGCTCTGCATTGAGGCTGTGCTGAATATGTAAAAAACGGAGAGTGTTTCATGCACTCTCCGTTTTTATACTCCGTATTTCACACGCAGACGGTCGAGCTTCTCGCCGAAGGGGTCAGCCATGAGCGCGAGAAAGACGACGTTCGACACGACATATGCGGTCGTGTGCGGTATCGCGGCGATTATCGCGGACTTATACAGCTGCGGGTCGAAGCCGCCGCCGTACCACATGACCGTCCAGATGTCCATTGTCATGGAGTAGAATATCCCCGAAACTACGCCGTATACCAGCAGCAGGACACGATTCCGGCGGAGCGGGTCCGCGAGCAGACCGGCGAACAGTCCGATAAGTCCCCACGCGAGCATCTGGAAGGGCGTCCACGGTCCCTGCCCGAAGTAGAAATTCGAGATCAGCGCGGTCATCGCGCCCACGAGGAAGCCCGATTCGCCGCCGAGATATATCGCGGTCATTATCGTCACCGCCGCGACCGGCTTCAGCACGGGAATGAATCTCCCCACGACCGCGAGCGCGGTCATCACGGACACTATCACGAGCCGGCGGCTGCCGGTCTTTTGGCGTTCAAAGCCTGTCAGGAACAGCACTACGGACAGTCCCGCCACCGCCAGCGACACGAATGCGTGGCGCTTTTCGCTGAAAACTGCCGCACCGAGTAGTACCACCGCCGGTATCAGCAGGAAGGGTATCACGCAGCGGAGCACGTCCCGCGCTGCCTTGCTTCGTATCACGATCATTTCGCGTCCTCCCTCTCACCGTTCAAGCGGCACAGCTCCGCGAGCGACGCCACGTCGGGGACGTTCTCATAGTACCCGCGTGACATTCTCCCGGCAGCTGTGGTATAGAAGTTGTTGCCGCCGAAGAATTCGTCCGGAGCGCCCACAGATACCGATGTCCCGCGGAAAAACATCGCGCAGCGGTCAGCACACTGTGCAGCGAGCTCGACGTCGTGCGTGACAGCAACTATCGTCATGCCGGAGTCCCGCAGCTCCCGCAGGAGCGAAAGAAACTGCAGCTTCGCGTGCGAATCGAGCCCCTTTGTCGGCTCGTCCATGAGGAGGAGCTTAGGCTTCGCCGAGAGGACCTTTGCCAGCCCGACGAGCTGCTGCTCGCCGCCGGAGAGGTCGTAGGGGTGCTTGTCGAGGAGGTGTGAGATGTCGAACGGCATATCAGGGAGCTCTGCGCCGTGCTCGGTCAGCTCCCCGCGGACGGTCGGGCGCAGGAACATCGTGCGGACGTCCTGCGGCATGAGCGCGAGGCACTCCCGGTAGAGTGACTGGTTCCTGTAGTCACGCAGGCGTTTGCCGAAAATGCGTATCGCGCCGGAATAAGGTCGGATAATGCCAGAAACAGCGGACAGCGCCGTGGTCTTGCCGGAGCCGTTCCCGCCGAGTATGCAGAATATCTCGCCGGTCCTGACGGTCAGCGTGAGCCCGCGCAGGATATCGGGGGAGTGCTTGTCGTAGCGGAAGAAGACGTCCTCCAGCTCGAGCGCGGGAGCTGCGGGGGAGGGCGCTTCCTTGCGAGGCAGTGACTTTATCTCCCGGCGGAAGTGCTGCTCGATGAAGTCACGTCCCTCGCGGACCGTCAGGGGACAGTCATTCCCTGCGAAGCCGAGGGCGGTATACAGCTGGGCAGCCGCAGGCATCGCGCACATCAGCTCCGGACGGCTGCGGAGCTGCGAGATGACGCTGCGCGGCTCGCCGTTGAAGACGATACGCCCCTTCTCGAGCACCATGAGGCGGTCGGAAATGGGGATAAGCTCGCCGAGGCGGTGCTCCGCAATGATGACGGTCAGCGAGAGCTCGGTGTTGAGCTTTTTCAGCGCGCTGATGAACTCCGCGGCGGCTATCGGGTCGAGCTGCGCGGTGGGCTCGTCGAGGATAAGTAGGTCGGGCTGCATGACCATGACTGACGCGAGGTTGAGTATCTGCTTCTGACCGCCGGACAGCTCCGAGACGTCGCGGTCGTACCAGTCGGAAATACCGAGCCAGCTCGCGGTCTCGGCGGTGCGGAGGGCGATGGTCTGCTGCGGGAGGGCGAGGTTTTCCAGCCCGAATGCGAGCTCGTGCCATACCTTGTCGGTGACGATCTGCTGCTCGGGGTCCTGCATGACGAAGCCGATGCGCGAGGCGGAGTCCCTGTCGCTGAGCTCGGGGAGGGGAGTGCCGGAGAATACCACCGAGCCGGACTGCTCACCGAGCGGAGAGAGCTCACGCTTGAGAAGCCGCAGGAGGGTGGATTTTCCGCTGCCGGTCGCGCCGCAGACTGTCACGAGCTCGCCGCGGCGCAGGCTGAAGCTGACGTCCGACACCGCCGGAGCGTCCGTCTGCGGGTAGGTGAAGCTCAGCTCCTTGACTGCAAGTATTTCCATTTTATCGCCTCCGCCGCCTCGAAAGCCGACGGCAGGAACGCCAGCACGAAGCATGAAATGTGGCACAGCACGGTCAGCGCGCCGGAGCTGTGCAGTGTGAATTCGGGGTAGAAATCTGTGTGCAGTGCGCCGAGCGCTATGCCGGTGCATATCACCGCGAGCAGCGCAAGGCTGACCGCGATCAGCGCCGCGTCTGCACGTCTTATGCGGTATCTGCGGAAGCTCGTCCGCCGGCAGACGCCGTAGCCGCGTGCCGCCATGCTGTCCGCAGTGGTTATCCCGCTCTCGAGCGACCACGTCATCATGATCGAGAAGACTCGCAGCCCGCCGCGGATACTGTCGATGATATTGTCGTCCTTGTAGAGACCGAGCGCACGCTGGGTCTGCTGCGTCTGCCTCCAGCGCGTGCGGAAGAGCCGCACATAGCGCAGCGTCATTGACAGCACCAGCGCGAGCTTCGGCGAGAGCGTCCCGAAAACGTACAGCAGGCGGTCGCTCGTCATTATCTGGGAGAAGGTCATGAACCAGTAAAGCACGGCGGTTATCACCGTCGCGGAGGTCAGCCCGAATATGAGTGATTCGAGCGTTATCGGGTCATCGTTGAACACGAACAGGACTGTTTTGCCGTTGTGCGTGATGACCGGGTTCACCAGCGCCATGATGATGAACAGCAGTGCGCTCCACAGGTGTGTGCGGAGCTTCCCGCCGCGGCTGCGGACGACGTACAGCGTTACCGCGCCGAGCAGCGAAATTACAGCGTTCACAGGCTCCATGCAGAACATCGCCGAGCCGGCTGCCGCGAAGAAGTACACTGTCAGTGCTATTGGGTCGAAGTCGGAGAAGCTCCGCATGGTGTCACCTCATTTCAGATCATTTCCGATGTTTGTCGAGTACAGCCATTCCACAAAGTCGCCGTCGGAGAGCTCATACGCTCCCGCGCCGACGGAGGGCGTGTCACCGTTCACACGGTACATCCAGCCCGATAATTCGCCGAAATCGTACTCATAGAGATAGTTTATCCCCGCGACGTAGACCATGTCCCCGGAGCCCTTCGTGTCGAGCTGGATACTGTACGTCCGGGCAGCCTGCGTGAGGATATCGTATGCGGTCTCGCCGTCAGCGATGTCGAACTCAGTGACATCGAGGATCACGCCGGACTCCGGGATATAGCGGTGGTCGGCGCGCTCCGCGACGGTGTCGCAGCGAATGGTCATGGTCATCGTGCCCGAGGTGTTTTCCTTGGCGGCAGGCGGGGTGTAGTAGTCCTCGGCGGTGCGGAAGTCCGTGAGCTGCACGAACGCGACGCACGCTCCTGCAGCAAGTGCGAGTGCGATGAAGTTCTTGGGGTGTCGCTTGCCGATGATGAGCAGGAGCAGCGCTGCGACCCCCGCAGTACCGATGATTATGAGCGTCACGGGAGTTTTGTACCCGCCCGATGAGGTTGCTGCTGCCGCCGCAGCCCGGACTGTTGTGACCGCAGCTGTCTCCGCAGCCGTCGTGGTCACGGTCGTGAGGGAGACTATCTCCGCGGGCTCGGTTATGAGTGCTGCGACTGTCGTGACTGACGCCGCCGCTGAGGTCTCTGCGGTGACTGTCCCCGTCTGCTGCACAGAGGTCACTGCCGCGGACTGCACGGGCGATGTCTCACCGGCGGGAGCGGTCTGAACGGAGACGGGCTCGGTCTGCTGCGGCTCGGTGACGTTCGGGACATCAGGTACAGAAGGCTCCTCCGGGAGCACACGGCGGTCGAGGACGTAAAACGGCGCCATGCCGTTTTGCTGGCGCATATACGCGATGAGTGAGTAGAACACCTGAGAGGTCGCGTTGTGGTTGTAATCGCCGGAGACCGTGTGCGAGAAGCTGCCGTCATCGCGGCGGTAGCGCGAAAGTCCGGACAGCAGCGTGCTGTCGCCCTTGATGAAGCGGGAGTCGGTCATGGGGTCGATGCCGAGAGAGGCGAGCGCCACGATGACCTGTGCGGTGCTCTCGGGGTTGTCAGTGCCGTAGCTGGAGAAGTCTCCGGTGTCGAGCTGCCTCGAGGAGAGCATATCAAGTGCGCGGTCAACTGCGTC